>JAPLKZ010000007.1:0-5277 GCA_026387835.1 Candidatus Saganbacteria bacterium | reverse complement strand
TCGCGACCAAGAAAACCTGCGCCAAGCAGGCTTGCCCCGAGCGAAGTCGAGGGGGATCGCCCCGAGCGAACTTATGCGAGCCGAGGGGGTTGTTTTTCATGATTATATGAATTATGTAATATTTGGCATAAAATGGCAATCGTCAGGCAATATTTTAATGACAATCGCGGTATTTATGAGTATAATATAAACAAAATATTATTATATGATAGAAAATACAAAGCAAATACTTCTAACGATTAGGGACATCCTAATCCCGTTTTTACCAAAATCGTTTATAAGGGCATTAATCGGTAAAGGTGAATATGTCTTTTTGGCCCATCCGATTGAGCTTCTTCCCGATATCGCAAGGAAGTATCCGTTCGCCAATAATGCTCCGAAATGGTTCTTAAAAGGCATAAGCAAGCTTCATCCTCCGGTAATATTATCTAAGATCACAGGTTATAAAGGCAGAGACGGACGCACGGTTGACGGATGGGTGGTTTTTTGTTCGCTTTCCACCCGGATGATGCTTTTAAACGAAAAAAGAGCCAGAACAAAGATATTGAAAGCGGCAAAATTTTCCGAAAAGCTTGATGCTAAGCTGTTAGGTCTTGGTGCGTTTGTACCAATCGTTACAGATCACGGAGCATATCTGCAAGGTAAAGTTAAAATGTCCATAACAAATGGCGACGCTTTCTCGGCTGTAATCGCCGCAAAAAACGTTATTAAGGCTGCGGACTTAGCCGGATTGGATAAAGAAAAAGTTAAATTGGCTGTCGTGGGTGCCGCCGGTTTTGTCGGTTCAATGAGCAGTAAACTTCTGTTAAAATACTTCTCCGACATAACTTTAATTGACAAGAACAAAGAAGACGTAAAAACGCTGGGCGAGGAACTTAAAAAGAAAAGCGGCAACAAAAATATCGTGGTTTCTTTTGATATCAGCGATATCAAAAATGCCGATATTGTGTTAACAGTGACAAATACTCCCGGCGTGATAGTGAGATCGAAACATCTTAAAACAAAATCAATAATTATCGACGCCGCACAGCCAAGAAATGTTTCGGTTAAAGTGCCTTATGAGCGTGAAGATGTTATCGTTATTGAATCGGGAGTGGCCGAAGTTGACGGATTGAATGTAAACTGTGATTTCGGTCTAAGAAAAGAGAACGAGGTTTACAGCTGCTTTGCGGAGCTTCTTCTGCTCTGTTGGATGAGAGAATACAATGAGGACCATGTCAACCGCATCTCCGAAAGTTATGTGCTTAAATTGTGGGATGAGATGGAAAAGGCAGGGATACGGATGGCAAGTTTCAGAAATGTCAAACAATCCATTAATACTGTTGATTTTAATAGAGTATTTGGGGGAAATTAAATGGATAAAACATTAATTCTCGACCAAAATTTTGTTGATGACACTTTGAAACTAAAATCACTTTTATTGCCTGTCAAACAGAAATTTGACGCTTTTGACAAGACCTCTCCAACCATTCAACAGCAGATATATTTAATCGAAAAAAACAAAGACGGAATATTTAAAAATATCGACAATCTTTTTGCCAATATTTGGGAAATATACAACAACCTGCCCTTGGAAGCAGCGAAAGAACATCAAAAATATTTTCAGGAGGAACTTGTTAAGCTTTTTGATGTTTCTCCTTATAATAAACGGGTTTACGAAAAGCCTCTAGGTTATGCGGGCGATTATATCACAATGCTCTATTTGTATGATAACGGCTACGAAGGAGATACAACCTACGGAAAATTCATCCATAGGTATTCGATGAGAGTTCCGACCGCAATAGCGAATCGTAACAGAAAAGATTTCTACAAAGAACACATCAATAATATCCTAAAAATAAAACCGGATGCCAAAATTGCCAGCATCGCATCTGGGCCAGCTATAGAGTTAATTGAAATTTTAAAAGAAAACCCTCTCGCGGAAAAGGCAGTATTTTCCTGTTTGGATTTTGAAAACCAGTCTCTCGAGTACGTTAAAAATCAAGTTTATATTGCTGAGGGTAAAACTGGCAAGAAGTTCAGAGTTAATTACATCAATTCGGATATAAGAACACTTTTAAAGAGCGGAAAAATAGATCGGGTTCTGGACAACCAGAATCTAATATATTGTTCCGGCCTTATAGATTATTTCAACAATAAAATTGCATCAAAAATGATAGAGGTATTATTTGGCAAAATAAATGAAGGCGACGAGCTGGTAATAGGCAATGTTTCTGACAAAGATAGCTTTATAGCATATACGGAAATACTCGGGGAATGGTATATCTACCGCCGGTCTAAGGAAGATATGTTAAAACTTACCGAGAACTTAATCAACAAATCGATCGAGATCGAATTTGAAAAAGAAACTCAGATGAATATTTTCCTGGTAATTAAGAAGCCATGACTTCAAATACTCTTATAAATATTTTTCTTTTTATAGCGTTTGCTTTTGATGTGATTTTGGCTTACATATTACTTTTCAGGGCCCCCCTGAAAGAAAGCACCAGAATATTTGGTTATTCGACATTATCTGTTGGTTTGTGGACTCTTGGGATATTCATGTTTGGGATAAGTGAAAATACGACGCTTTCACTGTTTTGGAACAGAGAGTTTATTTTCACGTCAGGCTTCATTGCCAGCACTTTTCTGCATTTTTCCCTAGTTTTAACAGGATATAAGCTGAATAATTTTAAAAAGATTGCTTTACATTTGCCAAATTTGTTAATTCTAGTAGGGGTTTTTATTCCTGATGCATTTATTAGAGAAATTATTGTTCGTTCGTGGGGAAAAGAAAGTATATTGGGTTATTTATATCCTTTGTTCGCTATATATTTCTCAAGTTATGTGCTAATAGGTTTGTACAGAATATTTATATCAACCACAGAATCCAAAGGAATACAAAAAACGCAGTTGAGCTATATTTTTCTTGCCACTTTACTTACAAGTATTGTTGGAACATATTTTAATTTATATCTGATTCTGGCAGGGAATTATCGTTATATATGGATTGGACCTTATAATTCCCTTGTTTTAGTTTCAATAATCGCCTACGCCATCACCAAAACCCGCCTTATGGACATTTCGGTTATCATCAGCAAATCCATTGCCTACGGGCTGACGATGATAATATTAGGGTTGTTTTATTTTGCATTCGCAATACCCTATAGATATTTCGTTTCACCGAATATTGATATCGGCTTTTTGTCGATGACAGTCGCTTACGGTGTCTTTGTCGGCTTTGCTTTCGAGCGACTCCGCATGTTTATCCAAACTTCATCGGACAAATTATTCTTGAAAGGAAAGTACGATTTTACCGACACCATAGCCTACTTTTCCGAAAAATTATCGTATGTTGCTGGAATGGAAGATCTGAAAGCTGTTCTGGAAGAGGCAAGAGTTGAAAAAATGGAATTGAAAATGCTGGACGTTCGACAGAAGGGCGATCTGTCCGGTAAAGAGGCAGAGTATTATTCCAAAAATAAAAAGCCTGCTGTTTTTGATGAACTGCCGGAAGAATTGAAAGATGAAGAAAAGAAAAAAGATATCGAGTATATTGTCCCGTGTTTGTTTAAAGGCGAGCTTATATCTCTGCTATACGTCGGCAAAAAGCTTTCGGAAGATGCTTTCAGGGATGAAGAGTTAGACGCTTTGAAAGTCATTGCTCCACAGATAGCGGTCGTGATCGAGCGTATAAAACCATACGAGCGGGTAAAGGTCGATCTTGCCACCGAGCAGGAAAAAGTTAAGATCGCTCAGAAAGCCGCGGAAGATAACGCTAGATTGGCTGCGCTTGGTACTCTTGCAGCGGGACTCGCCCATGAGATCAGGAATCCGATGACTGTACTCCGGTCAAAATCCGAGACAGTTCTTGAAAGAATTGACGACAAAGAATATGTATCTAACTATGCGAGAATGATGCCTGAACAAATAGACAGGATACTATCTATAATCAACCGCATGCTCAAGTTCGCGAAGGCCAAATCTGAAGAGATGGAAACGACCGATATCAACAAGGTCATTGAAGATACTTTATCGATGCTGGAAGGGCGTATCAAGGATAAAAGTATAAAAGTTGAAAAGGAATTGGATGCGAAAAATAAGATAATGGCAAATCCCGTCATGCTTTCCGAAGCGTTCTTTAATATAATGCAGAACTCTCTTGATTTTACGGGAAAAGACGGGGTTTTAAAGGCGAGATCATTTGATAGTGAAAACAATGTTGAAATTGAGATAGCGGACACGGGGTCAGGAATGACGAAGGAACAGGTTGACCATATCTTTGAGCCTTTCTATACCACAAGGGCCGAAGGGACAGGCCTCGGCTTATCCATCGCGCATAGAAATATAATAGACCATAAGGGAAAGATAGAAGTATCGTCTCAAATTGGGAAAGGGACGGCTTTCAAGATGACTTTCCCGTCCATCTAGAAAAATCAGATTTTTTCCGGTTCTATATTGTCCCATTTTCCGCCGCGTATCGCTTCCAGGTCTTCGAGCTTCACTTTGTCAATATCCTGGTTGTTCTTGTTGTAAAGCGCATCAAGAATGAGCTTTCTCCTGGCAAAAATAGGATCTTCTTTTGAGCTGTCGACAAAGATATGATTGGCGAGCATGACCTTTTGCAGAAAAAGATCGTCGTCCATTTTCCTCTTTGCCGCCAGTTTGACCCTGAAGATAAGGTCTTCATTCCTGAACGGCTTTGTGATAAAGTCAGACGCGCCGAGCTTTGAGGCTTCCCACGCCAGTTTTGCCTCATCAAAGGCTGTCAGCATGATGATCTCGATCTTGTTCGGGCCGCTATATTGTCCCTTTATCTTTTTAAGCACTTCCATTCCGTCCATTTCAGGCATTCTGATATCAAGAAGAACGATGTGGTATTTCTTTTCATTTAATTTTGAAAGCGCGGCCTTGCCCCCGTCGGCTGTATCAACCTCGCATTCTTTTGAAAGGACCTCGGAAATGGTGTCTCTCGCGTCTTTTTCGTCATCAACCACCAGAACAACGGGTTTGTCCATTAACATTCTCCTCCGCAAAGATTTTCTCATTATCCGGAATAATAGTCAACCTGAAAAGGGCTCTCTGATTTGCAACACATTCTAAATAAAGGCCTGCTTTTCCGGAAGGATGAGGATAAGAATGAGGGAAAATTTGCTCCGCAAATTTTGCGCCAAGCAGGGATCGAACCTGCGACCCGCTGATTAAGAGTCAGCTGCTCTACCAACTGAGCTATTGGCGCTTGTCCTGAGCGAGCCCCGAGCCTTGAGCCTGTCGAAGGGTCGAGGGGCGAGTCGAAGG
>JAPLKZ010000006.1 GCA_026387835.1 Candidatus Saganbacteria bacterium | reverse complement strand
GGCATTAAAAGGGCATAATACCCCTTTGGCTGGGGGTGATCGGACTCTGGAATTTTCTCCGACCTAAGCTATGGAATTAATTATGACTTTGAGGAGATTTTGCCACACGATCATTTTTCGATGCCCGTACCCGCTATTTTCTACCATAAAACAACTCCTCCCTTCTTTGTCTTAAGCCTTACCCCGCCCTCTTTGCCCTTATGCCCTCTTTCACTTCTTGGGCCCTCCCGGGCCTTTACTCGCCTTCTGCCTGAGAGGGCGATTAAAGGCATTGACGGCCCGTGAAGGCTACGAGGGCATACGGCTATAAGAGGCTTTGAAGGCTTAAGGCTATCAAAGGCAATTTGTATTGGGGCCTTCTTTGTCTTAAGCCTTCCCTATCCCTCTTTGCTCTTATGCCCTCCTTCACTTCTTGGGCCCTCCCGGGCCTTTACTCGCCTTCTTCCCATTTCTATAGCAATTCCCCCGCCTGCCCTGAGCGAACGAACAAAGTGAGTGAGTCGAAGTTTGCGCCTGACAGGATTCGAACCTGCTACCCTTTGCTTCGAAGGCAAATGCTCTATCCAAATGAGCTACAGGCGCAAACACCGCAGCCGCATTTTTCTACCAGCGGGACGGTCTCCTCGGAGCTGCCGTAGATCTTCTTCTGAAACTCCCCTGAGGACGTCTCCCCCTGGGAGCAAAAGACATTGTCACCGTGCTGAATTTTTCACCGGGGATGACAGGGTGTTGCGATAAAGGGATAACCGCCCTTATCAGCCTTTCGATATTTTTGATGTCTTTTGACTGGTCGGGAGTAGCAAAAGTTATCGCATGTCCTTCCGCCCCGGCTCTTCCGGTCCTGCCTATCCTGTGGACATAATTTTCGGGATCATCAGGCAGGTCGTAATTGATGACCACTTCTATATTTTGGACATCTATGCCCCTGGCCGCGATATCCGTGGCAACAAGTATCCTGAACCTGCCGGACTTAAAACCGCTTAACGCTTCTCTTCTCTGGGCAAGGGTCTTGTCAGAATGTATTTCTGCCGCGTTGTGTCCGATATCCTTAAGAAAACGGGCTATCTTTTTGGCGCCCATCTTTGTACGGATAAAAAGAAGGACCGAGCCCTTATACTGCAGAAGAAGCTCTTCGAGGAGTTTTGATTTGAGCTCTCTTCTTACGATGAACATCTCCTGCGACACATTTTCAGCTGCCGTGCCTTCGGGAGCTATTTCGGTCCTGACCGGCAGCTGCATATATCTCGATACCATGGCTACAATAGTTGATGGCATCGTCGCGGAGAAAAGCATTGTCTGCCTTTGTTTGGGGATATATTTAATTATCTTGTCTATCTGCGGCGCAAAACCCATATCGAGCATGCGGTCGGCCTCGTCAAGCACGAGGACGTTCACATCGTCCATCCTTATATTTCTGCGCGCTATGTGGTCGTTCAGCCTTCCCGGGGTCGCTATTATTATTCTCGCTCCTGACCTGATAGCATAAAGCTGCTTTCCCATGTTCTCACCGCCCACCAGGACGGCCGCGCGTATCCTGAAAACTTGGGTCAGTTTTATAAGCGCTTCATACACCTGCCCCGCCAGCTCTCTTGTCGGAACAAGTATCAGCCCCTTGCCGCTCTGCTGAGCGAGACGCTGGATCAGCGGGATACCGAAAGCCAGGGTCTTGCCTGTTCCGGTCTGCGCGATGCCGATTATGTCTTTGCCGGATGTGGCAATAGGTATGGCCTTCTGTTGTATCGGCGTAGGTTTTGTAAACTTGAGCCTGTTCAGCACCTCAAGTATCCCGGGTGCTATCCCGAGCCCGTGAAATGTTTCGTTTGTCATAGTATATCTCCACTCTCAGCATAGCATAAAAAGACGCGGTTTTTTGCGCCTGACAGGGATTGAACCTGCAACAACCAGCTCCGGAGGCTGTCGCTCTATCCAATTGAGCTACAGGCGCGTGATTTGCTGAACCTGCAACCGCAGTAGTCCTGGCAGTACAGTTGGAACCGTTTAGCAAGGTTGCGTGTCTTCTTGTTGCCGTCATCCTTTTTAAAATCGCATTCTGTAAACGCTTTGGGATGGACGCTTTTTCCCGCATCGTTTATTTTTTTTGAACTTTTTTGCGGGCTGACCGAAAGCGTTGTCGTAAAATTCGAGATCCCGAGTTCCTTTGCTTTTCTGCCGGTCTCTTCAAGCCGCATCCGGAAGCAGACTTCGCATCTCTTTCCGCCTTCTTTTTCATCCTCCAGGCCTTTTACCGCCTCAAGCCATCTCGCGGGATCGTAATATCCCTCTATCAGTTCGAACTCGAGCGCTTTCGAGATCTCTCTTGCCGCGGCAAGTCTTTTTAAATATTCGTCCTCTGGATGGATATTAGGATTATAAAAATATCCGACGGGAACATGGCCGTCCTCTCTTAGCTTCTGCACGGGCCAGCCGGCGCACACGCCGCAGCAGACATGGAGAAGGATAGTGTTCAGTACGGGTTTTGTTTCCATAATTTTTCTTAAATTCGAATTTATATTATTTCCTGGAATATCCCCTTATATCCTTCCTCGACCTCGTTTATCCTCTCAAATAATAACTGGATGATCCTCGCATTCTGCTTCATTTCCATGCCATGCGGATTTTCAACAATAAGAATGAATTCGCTCTTGCCGATGAATCCCGCGTCCCAGACTCCGTTCTGCGTAAAAGCGCCCATCCGCAAGAGCGAACTTCTTGTGAAAGCGATTGAAATAATGTCATTCGGTATGCAAACAGTCTCGTTCGTCACAACCTTGTACGAACCTTTCTTAAGATGCCACCAGCCGTATTTATCATCCGGCTTTCTCTTTACGGGAAATAACTCCTTAGTCTTGGGGATCACTCTTTCGTTATTTGAAAAGTCAAGGCGGCCGCTGCCGTCATATTCAAAAACCTGTGCCACTGTCATATCAAACCCGTTGGGTGTCAGCTGTTTCTCAAGGTCTATATAGTTCGAGACCAGTTTTTTTTCTTTTATCAGTTCTTCTATCTCTTTTTTATTTAACATCTTGTTTCGGTTGTTCTTCCGTCTTGTTGAAAGCCGGGTTCTGCGCCATGTAATCCAGTTCCTGTGAAAATATCGTCTTCAGTTCTTTATACGCGTTGGCAAGGTCCTGCGGATTTCTCAGGACATTTCCTGACGGGCCCTGCACCCTGTCCACAGTCAGGCCTATCGCCAGTTTTGCTCCCCTGAACTGAGGCGGCATGTTATGCTCGGTATAGAACGTCTGCTTGAACTTGTACTGCTTGTCCCCGAAAACTATCCCCTGAAAAAGGCCGGGGACATTGTCAAGAGATGTCCTTTTCATGTCCAGCAGGTCCTGGAACGCGGCGAACATCTTGCCGTTGAGCTGCTCGAAATATTCCCTGGTATATGTCTTTGTGTAGCGCCAGATGAGAAAAAAGCTCAGCTCTTTCAAATGGATCACATCTTCCGAAAATACCAGGATCGCGTTCTTTGCCGGAGTCGCGTCATTTACAAAATAGATCCCGTTCTTGAGGTCCATCCCTTTCGGCCGGCCGTATGTCTCCCTCCACTCATCGGGGATAAAACCGCCGCTTTTCTTTTTTCCCTTCTTAGGGATCGACGGCCCGAGGTTATACATTATCATTGTTTTTGTGCTTTCGTTTTTATTATACCATGCGTTAAAAAACCGTTGACAAACGACGGCCATCTGATAGAATTCGGACAGAAAGCTGCAAGGGAGGTGAGAAGCATGAACTGGATTTGGTGGGTAGTGATCGCCATAGTCATTATCGCTCTCATTTGGTGGTGGGCGGCGTCTTCTAAGTCTTAGGACATTTATATACGACAAATTGTACAATTTTTTGAATGAACAGACTCCCGGTCAAGCTTACCGGGAGTTTTTTTGTGATATAATTTTTTTACGCCATGAACATCAAGATCATCGTCAATCCCCGTGCGGGAGACGGAAAAGCGCGCGAGACGGGTTTCGAGGTCGAGAAATATTTCTGCGATAACGGCATGGAATACAGCCTCGACTCCACTTACAGGCCCCTTGGAGCCGTTTCACTTGCCAAAAAAGCGGCCCGCGAAGGTTTTAACCTTATCATCGCCGTCGGCGGGGACGGGACTGTCAACGAAGTTGTCAACGGCATGGCGGGATCCGCGTCAAGCCTGGCCGTCATACCTGCGGGAAAAAAGAATAATTTCTCGAGGATGCTCGGGCTGAACCCGCTTGATATCGGGGAATGCTGCGAGATCGCCGTCGGCAGCAATTCAAAAAAGATAGATCTCGGAAAGATCAACGGAAGGTATTTCCTGAACGGGATCGGCGTCGGGCTGAACGCCGACATGTCGGAGAAAAAACAGAGAGGCGGTATTGCAGCAAGGCTCCTGTCCGCTTTGAAGGATCTCAGGCCAGCGAAACTTAATATCAAGATCGGCGACCTCAATTTAAGCTCAAAGATGGCCGTTTTGAAAGTCGCCAACGGAATGTTCGACCTGTGCGTATTGAACGATATAGGGAAGCTGGGAATGCTTCTAAATCTGCCGAGGATCGCCTTTGGAAATCTTCCCGGTTCGCGGCATTACAAGATATACAGGGGATCGCATTTTATCATCGATTCTCCCGATCCGTTAAAAGCCGTGTATGACGGCGAAAATATCGGTGAAAGCGCTCCTTACCATATCAAAGTGGCCGAAGAAAAACTTCTGGTAAAAACCAAGTGAACCTATTTGAAAGGGAAAAAGAACTTCCTCTCGCCGCCAGGATGAGGCCTGTTTCGCTTGACGAATTTGTCGGCCAGCAGCACCTCACCGGCAAAGACTCTCTTCTCACAAGGGCCATAAAAGCCGACAAGATATTTTCGCTGATACTTTTCGGCCCTCCCGGATGCGGAAAAACCGCTCTCGCCCATATAGTCGCCTGCCAGACGAATTCCCATTTTGAGAAGATGAACGCCGTGACGGCAGGCGTTCCGGAGATACGCAAACTTATCGCCGAGGCAAAAGAAAGATGGGACCTTTCCGGCAAAAGGACCATAGCTTTCATCGACGAGATCCACAGGTTCAACAAGATCCAGCAGGACGCTCTCCTTTCCGACGTGGAAGACGGCACAATAATCCTTATCGGAGCCACGACGCACAACCCGTTCTTTTCCGTGATACCGGCCCTTGTCTCGAGATCGCAGATATTTGAACTGAAAGACCTGTCCGAAAAAGACCTTAAAACACTTCTTGACCGCGCGCTTAAAGATAAAGTGAAAGGCCTCGGACGTTTCAAGGTCAGGATCGATAAGGATGCCGAGGATTATCTTTTAAAAATATCCAACGGTGACGCGAGACGGCTTTTGAACGCTCTCGAGGTCGGGGCCCTGACCACCGATCCTGACAAGACCGGTAACATCGCCTTCACGCTTGATACCGCGAAAGAATCGATACAAAAAAGAACACTGGTATATGACAAGGACGAGGACGGCCATTACGATACTATTTCCGCTTTTATAAAAAGCATGCGCGGATCGAATCCCGACGCCGCGCTCTTCTGGCTCGCGAAGATGATCTACAGCGGGGAAGACCCGAGGTTCATCGCGAGGCGGATAGTGATCTGCGCGAGCGAGGACGTGGGCAATGCCGACCCTCTCGCGCTTGTGATAGCGAACTCCGCGATGCAGGCGGTAGAGCTTATAGGCATGCCCGAAGGAAGGATAATCCTGTCCCAGGCTGCGGTGTATGTTGCCTCCGCGCCGAAAAGCAACGCGTCTTACATGGGGATAGAAAGCGCGCTGTCCGATATCAAAAGCGGAAAAAGCACGGAAGTCCCCCTTCATCTCAGGAACGCCGTCTATGAAGGCGAAAAAAAGATGGGCAAAGGCAAAGGATATAAATACGCTCATTCCTATGACGGCGCCGTAGTAGAGCAGGAATACATGCCGCACCGGGGGAAGTATTACACCCCAACGGATAGAGGTTTTGAGAAAAAAATAAAACAAAGATTGGATGAGAATGAAAGCAAGACTAAAGAGTAAAGCGGAAAATGGATAAAAACAGGATAGAAAATATTTTAAGGGGCGTCAGGTCCGGAAAGATTCAGGTCAATGAGGCATTCTCGCAATTAAAATCTCTCCCTTACGAAGACATAGGTTTTGCCAAGATCGACCACCACAGGTCAATAAGGAAAGGTTTTCCAGAGGTCGTTTTCTGCCAGGGAAAGACGAGGCAGCAGATATCCGCGATACTAAAAAAGCTCCTTGCAAAAAATAAAGCCATCCTCGCCACAAGGGCGGACAAGGCCGTATTTGATCATGTAAAAAGAGAAATACCGGCGGCAAAGTATCATGAGATGGCAAGAATAATAACGATCACAAAAACAAAAGAAGCAAAGAACAAAAAGGGAAAAGGATATATTGCCGTTATCACCGCGGGGACAGCGGATATGCCTGTGGCGGAGGAAGCATGCGTGACCGCAGAGTTCCTCGGCAGTAATGTTAAGAGGACCTATGATGTCGGCGTTGCCGGTATCCACAGGCTGGTATCTAATATGAAAGATATATTAAAAGCCCGTGTCGTGATAGTCGCGGCCGGGATGGAAGGCGCGCTTGCAAGTGTCGTGGCGGGACTTGTCGAAGCGCCGGTCATCGCGGTGCCGACAAGTGTAGGCTACGGCGCGAGTTTTAAAGGCCTTGCCGCACTCCTCGCGATGCTCAACAGCTGCGCTCCTGGTGTTGCCGTAGTAAACATTGATAACGGTTTCGGAGCAGGATGTCTCGCGCATACGATAATGAATTCGACGGCAAAAAAATGAAAATAGCATATTTTGACTGTTTTTCCGGCATTTCAGGGAATATGATCCTGGGGGCTTTGATAGACGCGGGACTAAATCTCAATGAGCTTGAAAAACAATTAAAAAGTTTACGGCTTACAGGTTATAGATTGCAGCTAAAAAAGACAAAGAAGAACGGTATTTCCGCCGCATATTTTGATGTCAATGGCGGCAAAGACCAGCCTCACAGGAACCTTGACGATATAAAGAGGATCATCAATGGCTCAAAACTATCTAAAGAGGTAAAGAAAAGATCGGTCGGGATATTTACCAGGCTTGCAAAAGCGGAAGCCAAAGTCCACGGCACAAATACTGATAACATACATTTTCATGAAGTAGGTGCTATCGATGCGATCATTGATATAGTCGGGTGCGCTGTAGCTCTAGAAATGATGGGGATCAGGGAAGTATATTCCTCCCCTCTTCCGTTAAGCCGCGGTTTTGTAAAGACCTCTCACGGAAAGCTTCCGGTACCCGCACCGGCTACTATCGAACTTTTAAAAGGTATACCGGTTTATGACACCGGTATAAAAGGCGAACTTGTCACTCCTACCGGCGCTGCTGTCATTACTTCGATCGCAAGTTCCTTTGGCCTTCTTCCCGCGATGGACATCGGCGCCGTTGGATACGGCGCGGGAAAATATGACTACGGCCATCCCAACGTACTCAGGGTGATGATAGGAGAAAAAGCCAGGCAGCCAGGCAAAGAGACCGTTTTTTTAATTGAAACAAATATTGATGACATGAACCCGCAGTTCTATGATCATGTTATAGAAAGACTTCTAAAAGCTAAAGCTCTCGATGTCTGGCTTGAAAACATCCAGATGAAGAAGAACCGCCCGGGCATCAAGCTAAGCGTCCTTTTAAATAAAAAGGACCTTGATCCTATCAGCAGGATAATCCTCTCCGAAACGACTACTCTCGGTTTCCGTATCCGCGAAGTTGCCCGGATGACCGTTGAGAGAAAATTTAAGACTATCAAGACAAAATATGGAAATATCCGCGTAAAGGTTTCGTCCTTTAAAGATTTTCCAAAAAAAACCTCACCGGAATATGAAGACTGCAAAAAAGCAGCAAAGAAATTCAATGTCCCGTTAAAAGAGGTTTTTAAAATCGCCCTTACTCCCGCCCCATCCCATTCCCATTTACCCCTCAAGAGAGCAGACCGAATGTCTGGGGTGAGGGTTTAGGAGAGATCATGTTAACGGTCAACATCGACGGCGCGTCAAGAGGTAATCCCGGTGAATCGGGTATCGGGATTGTCATAAAGAAAAGCGGCCGTGTCATAAAAAAGATCAGCGAATACATCGGCAATACCACGAACAATGTCGCAGAATACACTGCCCTGGTCCGGGGGCTTGAAGAAGTGCTTCTTCTCGGCCATAAAGAAGCGGAGTTCATCTCTGACAGCGAGCTCGTCGTGCGGCAGATGAACGGAGCGTACAGGGTAAAGGACGAGGACCTAAAACTCCTTTTCAACCACGCCAAGGTCCTAATAGCCAAGTTCAAGCATTTTAGTATTAAACACGTCCTCCGCGACTTAAACCTTGAGGCTGACGCACTGGCCAACAACGGGATCGATTCAAAATAAGCTTTATTCCCAATCTTTTTTATTCTGCTATAATTAACTCTAGGGCAAGCCGGATGGTCGCCCCTTTGATTCATGCGCTTCGAGGGCTTGTCCCGAGCGAGCGCAGCGAGTCGAGGGAGAGGAAAGTCCGGGCTGCGCAAGGCAACGGTGGCCGATAACGTCGGCTGGGGAAAACCCTAAGGAAAGTGTCACAGAAAACATATGGCCGAATCCCGCTCTAAAGGCGGGATGGCAAAATTGAAATCGTGAGGTAAGAGCTCACGCTCTCTTATGGAGACATAAGGGAAGGCAAACCCCACCTGCAGCAAGGTTGAACAGAGGAAAGTCCTGCCTTGGACGTCATGATCCTCGAACAAACCGCATAGTCAAGAAATTGACTTTAGGTGGCGGGCAATCGTCATCACAGACAGATGATCATACAAATACAGAACCCGGCTTACAGGCTTGCCCTTTATTGTCCCTTCTTTTCCTGCCTTAAATTGGTCTTTTCTTGAATATACTGTTGCCGCTTTTGCTCCGTATCAGCCTTTAGCTGGTCTGCTTTGGCTTTGGAATCATCCAGCTGCTGCTGTGAAGGAACGACGTTGTTTATAATATATGTAGGGCTGTTCCAGGGCTGGTAGATGGCGCTGTCCCAGCTTTGTGGACTATAAAACGACTGCATCTGCCTTACATGGTCCATAAGAAGCTGGTTCTCGGCGTCAAGCAGGCTTTTCTGCCGCTCGTAAGCGATCTCTTCGGTCGTCATCCTCGTTTCCCTGCCAAATACCGGCCAGTCGATGGCAAGCATAATCGAGGCGGTCAGACCTCCAAAATTAGCCTGGTAATAATAGGTGGAATTGACCGGATCGATGAACGTCTGGCGGATTTCCGCCCTTAAGATCGTATCCCGCGTGAAATAGATGTCCGCCCCTGCGAAGATATGTTTTCCAAACTTTGTCGCTGTAAGATAATTAAAATCCGGATCGCTCTCGTTGATAAAATATTCTCCCACACCCGCTCCGAAATACGGGGATAATGTGCTGCCTTTAAAGAGATGGTAAGAAACCGAGGCCGTTATAGGGATAATGGTAAGGGTCGTGCCGGGCACGGCAGTGGAAGACATGTTTCCTTCTGAATAATAACTTATATCAAGGCCTGCTGAAAGCCCGCTCTCTGCAAGGAGTTCCAGAAAAGCTTTGTATGCCATTCCTCTGTGGTAATAATTCTGTATCTGGATATCTTTAGGGTACAGATAATAATAACCCGCGCCGATACCGCTTATCATGTCCAGCGAACGCTCCGCCGCCGCGGAAGAACATGGGATAGCGGCGAGAATGGCAGCAATTAATAAAAGGCTCAATATTGATTTATTCATTATATTTGATTTGATCGAAACTTCTATTTATTCGAACCGGGAGCCTTTGCTTCTCCCGCCTCCCCTTCCTCCGGCTTTTGCAGGAATGTAGTGAGTTTTTGCCTTTGCTCAGCGGTCAATTGCTCTCTTGTCCATAAAATATAGGATATCTTCTTTTGCTGTATCACCGTCATCTTTCCCGAAACGCTTTCTATCAATCTGTTGACCTTTGCCTTATCCGGATTTTCCGACGATAATTCCTTATTGAGCTCAGACCTTAGGTCCTGGATGGACTGCTTTAGCGGGAGAATATCCTTTTCCATTTCTTTCTCTTTAGCAGTTATCTTAGACTGCTGGTCCGCTGTAAGGCCAAGCCCCTGTACGATACCGGCACCGCTCATACTCCTGCCCTGATTTCCGAGCGCACTTGAAAATGACAAGATCACCGCCGCGCAGATCAAAACAGCCGTTACTGCCGATATTTTTTTCATTCTGATCTCCTTTACATAGAATTAGACAAAATTATAGCAGAAAAGTTCCGTTTTGATGTGATATTTACATTTTTGCAAGTTTTACTGATATTTCTTTGATTTTTTTACGATAAGTAAACAGATGGTAAAGGGATTTTTATCTATATGGATATTGTAAACAGAGAACATGTCAGGGCTATTCTTAGCTCGCCGGTCCGTATCCCTGGAACAAACAGAACCATACCTAATAGGATTGTCTATCAGGCCACGGGACTCAACTCAGGAACTGCATCCGGGGGAATATCCGAGAGGGATCTTTTCAACATGGAAAGGCAGTTCCGCGGGAAGCCCGGAATAAACTGGCTGCAATCGACCGTATTTATGCCTGAAGGAAGATGTAGATCGGACCAGTGGTGCCTTTCAGCTGAGTCGGCTCCGGACTTCCGGAAAATTACAGAGATGCACCGCGAGCTGAACCCGGACGGGCTGTTAATTGCCCAGATCACGCATTCCGGAAAATATTCTCTCAAACCAGTATCCCCATATCCAGTAAATATTCCTGGTGTCAGGCTTCTCACTGACGATGACGCAGCTGTCATGCAGAAAATGATAGTCGGTTCTTTTATTCAGGCAGAATACCTAGGTTTTCACGGTGCCGAGCTGAAGATATGCCATGGATATCTTATGGAACACATGTTGAGCAGGCTTAATGTCCGCAGGGATAATTGGTCCTATGGCGGAGCATCGTTCAGGGAAAGGGCAAGGTTTTACACTGAAACGATGGGATTGATCAGAAGAGCGCTGATACATCCTGACAGTTTCATTCTTGCGCTGAGGCTTTCCATGTTCAACGGACTTAAGGACGAGTTCGGTACACTTCCGGGGACAGATGAAGAAGATCGTTCATACAAAGAGCAGAGACAGCTTGTGGAACTGGCTTTAGCGCTCGGAGTAAAGCTCCTCAATGTAACCGCCGGGGATAACGACAGGACGGTGCATCTTATCAGTCCAAAGCCCGGAAACTGCTCAGGCATCTTTGATCATTTCCGATGGACAGAGGAAGTCAAAAGATGGGCCGGTGACAGGGCAATCGTGACGGGCTCCGCTTATTCATTGCTTGGCGACGGCGATAATCCGCTCCCCGGGGATGACGCTTTCAAAAAAAGTTTTTTATACTGGGCCACATATAACATCGCAAACGGCAAGGCCGACCTTGCCGGCATAAGCAGGCAGATGATCGCGGACCCGGAGACTGCCAGGAAGATAGTCGAGGGAAAGCTTGATGACATAGCCTGGTGCAAGATGTGCGGGAACTGTTCTTTCCTGGGGAATCACAAACAGCATATCGGGTGTGTCACGTACGATCCGTACGCGCAAAGAATCTTCGCAGCTATCAAAGATTAACCGTTTCTGAGTTCTTGGCTTTTTTCAACGACTTTTCTTGCGTGTGTTGTTTTATTGCCTGATACATCCTTTACCGTCTCGAAAACTGTCCTTGTTGTGCTGTACGGCACATAACCTACCTGCGCTGCGAGTTTCCTTAGGGTCAAATTCATCGCCAGGTTGGCACCGTGCTTTCCTCTTTGCATCGGATCGATCCTTCCGGCTCCGCCCGTAGAACTTAGAGCTCCCGCGGACACGGCAAACAAGGCAGCTTCAATAGGGTTCATGCGTTTTCCGATCGCCACGGCAAGCGCTCCTGCTTCGACAACTCGGACACCGTGTTCAAACATAGGTCGGCCGAAAGAAGCAATATGTTCCGACCATGGGATTATGAACGGGGACCCGAAATATTTTTTCGCCTGCCCCTGTAGAGGAGCAAATACCTTTGGGTCGGAAGCGTACATCAATCCGCCTCGGAGTCCCAGGGAAACGAAAAAGTTCCTGAACATGCCCCGCAGGGCTCTGACCCCACGACCATTTACGGTACGGAAAGACTCCTCTCCCGCCCCGGTAAGCAAAGCGGCATCCCTGAGATCAAGCACCGCCATATCGGTGTTATTAACGGCTTTTTCGGACATCCTGTAATATTTTGACGGATCATATCCTGTCGTCAGTACCGTAAAAGCTCCGCTCCGCTTTGCCGCTTCGAGTATCAAAGGCCATGTATCTTTCATGCCGCCCATCATGAACGGACCTCCGAGTGAAACCACATTCCTTCCGGATCTTCTGAAAGCAAGTCTTCCTGCTGCCAGATCGTGTATCGTCAGCTTGTCCAACGCTCCGGGATCAAAAAGGGTGGTCCTGACATAATCGTTCCCGCTTCCGGGGATTTTTTCCTGTATCACAAATCCGTAAGGGGTATGCAATGGCCTGGAAAATCTGATAAGATGCCTGGTATCGATCCCCAGCCCCCTCAGTTCCCTTATAAGCCATCCGGCAAAGTATTTGCCGTTTATCACCGCGTCAATTATTTGCTCCTGTTGAGGGTAATATTTTGAACTGAGGTCAAGGTCTGAGTCCATGTGCTCAAAGAAATTAGCCGTGGGCATCCCCCTTGCAATATAGTGTTTTCTTGTAAGGAGATGCAAAAGTTGCATCGCCCATCCTTTCCTTTCAGCGTACGCCATATCTTTATCCATAGGAGAAGCACAGACCAGGTCCTGCCATTCTATTCTGGTATCAGGCCCGATCGGCATCCTCAGTATCACCGAATCTTTTTCCCCCATGAGCTGGAACGCGGCAATGGCAGAGGGAAGCGCGTAGCCTCCTATATCCAACTTTAGTTCTGACATGTTTGAATTATTTCGATACAACAACTCGGCTATCCGCCTGCCGTGATCGCCCAGCAATGAATTTTCGATCTTGACGCCGCCTCTTTCGGCACCCTGTACCCCTGCCACTCTGTTTCTTGACAGCGCAAAACTTTTTTCGCTTGTCACAGGCATACTCCATTTCAAGTTAACGCTTCCGGAACCGCAGAAATAATATTTCACGCCCTGACTAGACATTATCTTCTCCTTTTTTTAAATAAAAAGTCTCTGATTATGTATCGAAATATATTCGAGGGAATTTCAGTTCTTTGGAGGAATGCAGTTAAGATAACTGTCGAGCAGAACTCTTCCGTTGTAGCCTGCTATGACTTTGAACATCGTCGGCACTTTTCTCAGCAGACCCGGAGCAAGAGCTCCTTCCCCTTGTTCATAATAATCAAGGTCGGTCGCGATATTGTGCGCCATTATACCAAGGCCCTTTATAAAACCGGCCCCAAGCCATCTTCTGGAATTTTCGACCGCTTCTCTGCTGTTCCAGAAGTGACGATAATAAGACTGTTCTCCTTCGACCATGGTAGGTCCGTATGTATGGACTGCTGGCAGTCCTTTCAGGCACCCCGCTCCTCCGTCATCCGGTCCCAATATCCAGACACCGTTGACAGAGGACTTGATATAACTTGGTCCAAAGGCCTCTGTCCCCTGAGACCTGCTGTCTGTCGGGTTCGTTGCTCCTATCCAGCAGCCCCTTTTTGCCAGTCCCTGGAAAAGCCACGCGGCTTTGTCATAATCATGGTTAAGAAGGAACTCCCCGGACAGCTTTCCTTTCTCCCCGTTGATACCGAATAAGAAGACCAGAAGATCTTTCAGTGCGTTCTTTGCGTTCCCGTCTTTGTGATGGGCTATACCACCCAACAGATATATTATCGGCCTGTTCTCTCTTCCGGCAATAGAATTTATCATGTCTCTTTTGTTAAGGAATTCCGTAAGCAGTTTTATTTTATATTCGCTTGCTCTTCTTAAAGAGGCAATAATGATCGCATCATCCGGTATCTCGGTACCGAACCTTCTGCCGAATTTCTGCAGAAGCTGGAAGAAAAAATTGTCTTGAGCATCAAATGCCTCTGCAAGATCGCCGAGGAATACGGAATTCCTTAATGCACTGTTTATCAGCCTGTCAGTACCTAGCATCTGCGGGTTCTGCCTCCATTCCGGAAAATGCTTGTCAAGCACGGCTTTGGTGCCGAGACCAAGCCAGTCATCCATGTCTATGGTATCCGTAAATATTTTTAGACCATCTACGACTTCCCTTGTAGGAGCAAGAGCGATAGATTCTTGTACTCCGTTTTGCAGGTCTGCCATCTCAGCTTTGACGACTTCCAGGTGTAAGGGTGAAACGACTCCGCTGTGTCTTGAAAGTTTTTCGGCTGCAGCTTTTGCATTGGTGGGTTTCCCCGGGTCCCAGCCGAATGAACCCCAGTCCCTGTCGTCTTCTTCACTGTAATGCTGCCTGAAATTTTCCCCTCTTGTCCTGGCCACAGTGCCCGCCTGCGGCGCATGATCGGTCGAGGCGCAAAGGTCCTGCGTGTCCCTCATGGCTTCGGTATGATCGCCGTTGTGCAATCTCTTGAACCAAAGATAAAGATTGAAATTGAACAATGCCGTATGCCCTTCATGACCGATGAAAAGATCGGCTATTGATTTTTGACTTTCGATAATAACCTGTCTTACAGGTCCGCGTTCATTTACGAATTCTTCGTCAAGTGTCAGGTCTTCCGGAGAGAAAATATCAAACACTTTTGAATGTTCGATGTTCCCCTGTGTGTCAGAGATTCCAAGTCTTATCAGATTATCCAAAAGTCTTTGCCGCTTTGCGCCGTCTCCGTATACGGACCTGAAGCTGTCGGCATTCATTTTCCCTGCCCCGCATCCGATGAGGCCGAGCTTTTGTGAAAGCCGGAACCCGCCCTGTCCGAGGACCTGCATCTGAGCAAGTATTTCCGGTGATGTGCAGTCCGGATAGAGCTCTCCAGTTACGCTGGGCACCGAAAATTTTATGGCGGGCACGAACCTTGCCGGGTCAAATCTATTCTGGTCGGAAAAACCTGTGAACATCCATGTATCTACGGGTCTTGGCTGACCATAAAGGTTTACTTCGATCATTTGGCCAAGGTAATGATAGTAATCGGCACCTGGAGCGTCCGGAGGCACATCAATAAAATCCAGATGCTGCATGAACCCTCCCCAGTCGACCGGGGTCTGGTGTTCAGGAAAAGACTGAACCCTTCTCTGCGTGTGCAAAAGACTCATATTGAATAGTCCGTATCCGTCGGCTTGTCCGTATCTCTGCGCGGTCCTGTTTATCGCGTGGCTGATGATACCAAGCCCTCCGTGTCCTCCTGGAGGATTGTTCTGGAGACGCATTATCTCATTGAACACCGCGTCGGGATTTGCATTCCTAAGCCCTGACGGCGATGCTAATATTTCTCTGCAAGTTTCGCTTCGGGAGCGTGCAAAAAAACGCTTTCCATGTCAGCATCAATCAGTACCCGGTACTGCCTTGCGCCTGGTGTGAGGCCCTTCATTGTCCGCTGGTGCATCACCCATGCTTTCAGCATGGTCCTGCCGGCCTGGCTTATCTGTGGCATAGTAATTCTCTTCCTAATATATAATCGTTGGTTTTTTTGCGAAATTTCACTAAATATATTTTTGGCTTTATATCATAAAATGGAGAGGGATAGGCTGATCAAGGCTCGAGGAATTGGACTCCGCTGTTAACAGTGTGAACCAAGCAAGATTTTGGGTATTTACTATCAATCGTTTTTAGAATATTTTTACCGCTCTTCTCATCCTCTACAGTCCCGAACACCGCCGACCCGCTTCCGGTCATTTGGGAATACGAACAACCTGCTTTGATCAAGTCTGTTTTGATCTTTTCTATGATGGGATATTTTGAAATTACCACAGTCTCAAGATCATTTTGAGATTTTGAATTTTGTTTATCCCATTCCTCATACGCCCATTTTGTCGGGATGGAAACATCGGGTTTGATTATTACATAATATTGAACTTTAGGGTCCGGTATCTTCTCAATGATCTCCCCTCTCCCCTTTACAAGAGCTTTTCCCCCGACAATAAAGAACGGCACATCGGATCCCGATTCTGCAGCAATATTTACCATTTCCTTTTCCGTCATCTTCAAATCCCACATCTTATTGAGTCCAATTATCACGGCTGCGGCATCGGAGCTTCCTCCGCCAAGGCCTGCACCCGACGGGATATTCTTTTTTATATGTATCTTTAATCCTTTATTGATCTTTTTTGATTTGATGACAGACAAAGCGGCTTTATAGCAGATGTTCTTTTCATTTATAGGGGTAGACGGGTCTGAACAGGAAATATGTATGTCTTTTTCTGTGTCTTCGATCGAAACTTCATCAAACAGGCTCACGTTCTGCATTACGCTTTCAATTTCGTGGAAACCATCCGGACGAAGTCCGAGGACCTTTAGGGAAAGATTTATTTTTGCGTATGATTTTAAAATAATTGAAGACATGTAATTTGATTGTTCGTCAGATCAGCCTTAATGCCAAATACGCTCCCATCGCTATTATCGCCGAAGCCGGTATCGTGAGCAGCCATGCCCATAAGATGCTGCCTGCCACTCCCCATTTTACGGAATTGATGCCTTTTGTGGATCCGACACCCATTATGGAACCCGTTATCGTGTGCGTCGTGCTGACCGGGATACCAAAATGAGTGGAAACAAATAATGTTATAGCTCCGGCTGTTTCCGCGCAAAAACCTCCGACCGGCCTTAGTTTTGTTATTTTTGTCCCCATCGTCTTAACGATACGCCATCCGCCAAAAAACGTGCCGAGTGCGATAGATATATAGCAGGCAAATACGACCCATATCGGGATATAAAAAGAATGCCCCAGATAACCCGTCGTAAATAATAATACCGCGATTATGCCCATTGTTTTCTGCGCGTCATTTCCGCCGTGGCCCAGGCTGTATGCGGCTGCCGAGATAAGCTGCATCCTGCGGAAACCGGAATCAAGTCTTTGGGGGGAAGCGTTCCTGAAAAGCCAGTAGACCGCGAGCATGAACAGATACCCGAGTATAAAACCTAATAACGGTGCAATAAATATAAAAAGGATTATCTTTAAAAGGCCCGGGACGATTATTACTGACCAGCCGCTCCTTATTACCGCGGCTCCCGCGAACCCGCCTATCAAAGCGTGTGAAGAACTTGTGGGAAGCCCGAAATACCATGTTATCAGGTCCCATATTACCGCGCCCACAAGTCCCGCCGCGATGACCTTTATGGTTACGGAGCTTGGATCGATGACCCCTTTTCCGATCGTCGTTGCAACCGCAAGCCCGAAAATAAAAGCCGCCAAAAAATTAAAAAATGCCGCCCAGATCACCGCTATTTTTGGCGATAAAACCCTTGTCGAAACTACGGTTGCGATCGAATTCGCGGCATCATGGAATCCGTTGATAAAATCAAATATAAGAGCGAGGAATATTATCGCGCAGACAGCGATAAAAGTGAAACTAAGCATTTTTCGCGAGTATCGCGCCTATGGTGTTGGCAACGCTTTCGCACATATCTATGGCGCTTTCGATATTTTCATAGATCTCTTTCCACTTGATCACGTCAAGAGGGTTCAAGTTGTCGTTGAACAATTTTGCTATCGCGTTCTTCAAAATATTGTCGCCCACGTTCTCAAGGCTGTTTATCTCTATGCAGTATTCATGTATCCTGTGCGAATGCTTCATATCCCGGAGGCTTTTTATGGCTTTTGACGTCTCTATCGATATCTTCACCAGCGTTTCCGCCTGATCGATCGATTCGTCGGTCGGCTTTTTGATATTATACAGGAGCAGCCTGTCGGAAGATGCTTTTACAAAGTCCAGCACATCGTCCAGTTCGCTCGCAAGAGAATGGATGTCCTCCCTGTCTATCGGAGTGATAAAAGTCCTGTTGAGCTTGTCAAATATCTCGTGCGTGATGATATCGCCTTCATGCTCGAGTTCTTCGATATCCCTTACTTTTTTCTCGACATCAGTGTAGTTCTTGAGCAGGTCCCGGAATTGAGCGGCTGTCACGATCACGTTCTCGGACGCGCGCTCGAACATCTCGAAGTATTTTTCTTCTCTCGGGAGGAAGTTGAAGAACATCAGACCGCCTTGCTTTTGTTGAATAATTTCATCAGTCTCGACTTTTTGCGCGATGCCGTCTTTTTGTGCACGACACCTTTGGAAACTGATTTATCTATCTTTTTTATCGCTTCAAGCACAGCTTTCTGCGCTTCGTCTTTTTTCAGGCCGATCAGCGATTTTGCTTTTCTAACGGCGGACCTCAAGGCTGATTTTACGGTCTTGTTCTTTGCCTCATTGCGCCTGGAGATCTTTATCCTCTTTATAGCGGACTTTATGTTGGCCAATTTTTCCTGCCTCTTTCCTACATGTTATAATAACATACATTAAAAGGTGCGTGCAATATGGCGATCGGTGATTGGATACAAAAGAAAAAGCAGGAAAAGGCCCTGGAATACAAGGCCGAGAAGCAGGATATTCCCGGCAATCTGTGGGTCAAATGCTTCAAATGCGGCGAGACCCTGTACAATAAGGACCTCGAGAGCAGCCTGAAAGTCTGCCCTAAATGCGGGTACCATTTCAAGCTTTCCTCAAAGGAACGCATCTCGATGCTGATGGACGAGGCCAGCTTTTCCCCTTATGACATTGGAATGCACTCGACGGATTTCCTTCATTTTGTCGATACGATCCCGTACGGACAGAGGATAAAAGATTACGAGAAAAAAACATCTCTTAACGAGGCCGTTGTGACCGGCGAAGGCACGATGAAGGGAAAACATGTCGTGGCAGGCATTATGGACTTTTCGTTCATGGGGGGAAGTATGGGGTCCGTTGTCGGCGAAAAGATAACAAGGGCTGTCGAGAGGGCCGTTGGGCTGAATTTGCCGGTGATCATCGTCTCCACCTCCGGAGGCGCAAGGATGCAGGAAGGCATAATGTCCCTGATGCAGATGGCAAAGACTTCGGGCGCGCTGGCAAAATTGAGGGAAGCGGGCCTTCCCTACATCAGTATACTGGCGGATCCGACCACCGGGGGTGTCTCGGCAAGCTACGCGATGCTCGGAGATATCAATATCGCGGAGCCGAACGCCCTGATCGGTTTTGCCGGACAAAGGGTGATCGAGCAGACGATCAGACAAAAGCTTCCGCCCGGATTTCAGCGGGCGGAATACCTTCTTGACCACGGGATGGTCGACATGGTCGTCGAGAGGAAAGACCTGAAAGATACTGTCGTAAAATGCCTGGCCTGGTTCGGGTTCTAAGGATAGATAATGCTGGAAACAAAACATCTGCTGCCGTTCGAAAAACCGGTCGCCGACCTTTATAAAAAGATCGAGGAGCTTAAAAAGCTCGCGAAGGGCGGCGATATAGATATGAGCAAAGAGACCCGCGTCATGGAAGAGAGGATCAACAACCTCCGCCGCGATATATTTTCCAGTCTTACTCCCAACCAGATAGTCGCTGTCGCTAGGCACCTCCAGCGGCCTACCACGCAGGATTATCTGGGGCTTATCTTCGATGATTTCACGGAGCTTCACGGCGACAGGAACTTTGCCGATGATAAAGCCATCATCGGAGGGTTCGCGAAATTCAACGGGGATCTTGTCATGGCCATCGGGCACCAGAAGGGTAAATCCACAAAAGATAATATCGCGAGATGTTTTGGCATGGCTCACCCGGAGGGCTACAGGAAAGCGCTCCGTCTTATGAGACTGGCTGACAGGTTCAACAGGCCCATAATCACTTTCGTGGACACTCCGGGTGCTTATCCGGGAATAGATGCCGAGGAAAGAGGCCAGGCCGAAGCTATTGCAAAGAACCTGAGGGAGATGATCCGGTTAAAGGTCCCGATAATAGTCGTCATCACCGGTGAAGGAGGCAGCGGAGGCGCGCTCGGGATCGGCATCGGCAATAAAGTCCTCATGCTCGAGTACTCCATTTATTCCGTCATTTCCCCGGAAGGCTGCGCGTCGATACTTTTCAGGGACTCGAAAAGGTCCGCTGAAGCCGCGGACAATATGAAGATCACGTCTAAAGACCTTTACAAATTGGGCGTTATTGATGAGATCATAAAGGAACCGCTCGGAGGAGCCCATAACGATTATCAGGCTGCCGCTGACAATATTAAAGCTTCTCTTCGGAAGCATCTTGCGGAACTGCTGAAGCTGTCTCCTGCTGATATACTTAATGACAGGTATCAAAAATTCAGGCAAATGGGCGAGTTCCTTGAATAGAGAACTATGAGAAGGGATGAGCTTCACGCCGGAGTGGCGGAACTGGCAGACGCGCGCGACTCAAAATCGCGAGTCCGCAAGGGCGTGGGAGTTCGATTCTCCCCTCCGGCATAATTAGCCGTCGTGGCGGAATTGGCATACGCGCACGACTCAGGATCGTGTGGGGCAACCCTTGGGAGTTCGACTCTCCCCGACGGCAGTTGATTTGCTGCGCAAAATAAATAGTAAGAAGTGCTGAAATTCCGTCTTTTTCTGTTCGATAACACTTCGTGATAGTCCAGATAAAATATGCGGCACCGTTTGAAATGCAATTGCGCAAAAGCGCGCTCACGGGACGCAACAGCAGAAGGGACCGTCCTTCGCAGTCCGAGATCTCGGCGGTATCCAGAACGATAGCGCGCGCGTCAATAATGCCGGATGTTACCGCGGGATTTGCCACTTTAAAGCCGCTGCCGAGCATGTTTGTCTCGAATCTTGATGCTCGCAGCGAATTCTGCTTTGTTGCTGCAGGAAATTCGGGCAGTAGAATAGTGCCAAATAAATTTAAAGCAATAAGGACCGGCCTCTTATCATCGGGCGTAGTCAGCGTCATGTTTGGGCGGTCAACTGCCGCAGAAGTGTCGGACACGTTGGGATTTATACTTAAAAGCAGACCGGCAGATGCCAAACGGCAATTATCTTCTGAAGACGCAAGCTTCGTCGAAGACCAAATACCTTTTACGATCACCGATCCGTCCGCACAGCTTAGAAAAGTTAGAGCGTGCAGGGATAAAATAGAGGGGGCATTGACCTCCGGGGCCGGCCTTGAAAATGAGACCGCAAAAGCCGCGACAAAGTTCGGGCTCAATACGCTTTCCGTCATGTATTACTATCGCCATTGTCTAAAGTGCGGTTTTGTCAGGGAAGAAGACTTTTCCCATGCCGGCATTGATCCGTTCTCCGGCGCGCTTTTGGGCCTTGAGGATCTGCCCAGGCGGTCCGTGATTATGATATTCGCAAATTCAGTAAGATCCTGCCTTCCTGCCTACGAAAAGCTGAAAGACTGTCTGACAAGTCAGGAACTCCATTGGTTGTACGAGGTTTTTCGGGGAAGGATAAGGGATCACTCATTTTTTAGTTTCGGAAATGACAACGGATCAAAAGTCCTTGAAAGTATTATCAGACATCCTGGAACTGATCATCAAACGCTGAGAGATTTCGTGCTTGATTCGCCGGTGATCGAAAACCGGGTATGTTCCAAAAGGTTCCCGCTTTCTGAATATGCTGTCAAGAGAATTTTCAACAGGATGACCCCTGAGGATATTTCGCAATATTTTGATAATTTCTGCTGTTTTTTTAGCAGATCGATCCGTGAGGTCAGGGCCGCTATGATAAAAAAAGCAGCGCAGTATCCCGGATTATTAACGGCCCTGCTGGAAAAAGACAAGATCAATCCGTTTGAAATGCCCTTAAGCGAGGGGGGTACTTACGCTGAGCTGAAAGGCAAAAGATGTCCTCACTGTGACTATCACCCTTTTGCAAAAAAAACATTGGGATTGCTGCAGCGTAAAAGCGGCCTCAGTACAGAAGAGACACTATCTTTAATAAGGATAGTGAAAGAGTGGGATTTATTCAAGGACTATTCAGGTCCGGAATGTGTAAAAACTGCTGTCCTTGGCGCGGTTAGAAGGGCTCAAGGGAGCCTCACCGAAGAACTTGCAAGAACAATTTTCCCTACAAAGATAAGAGCGGCCGACGCGATATTGAAGAAAATACTAAGTTGAAGAAAAAATCCGAAGTATATCTGAAATTTCTCATATAACCGTCGATATATAAATATGAGCATTTCAGCAACACGCTCCTGTGTTTTGCCGGCGCGGGCCTTGCCGCGGCACGGGGCTTTCCGCGCGACAAACCGCGAAGTCGCGTCTTTCTTGAACGATTCGATCGACAGGCTGGAACAATCAGCCGCGCTGATAGATGTTCTCGCGATGAAAAGACAGAACCTTTGCAGGAACTGCTCTTTCGCTTTCAGCTCCGGCTTCGCGGACGGCATCAGGAGGGAGGTCCTGGAATTTATCCCGGTGTCGGACAGCTTTTTCGATGAATTGGAAGACATGCAGGAAGAAGTGGAAGCCGCCCGGAGGCAGCGCAAAGCCTTTCTTCCGCTCCTGGCAGAAACGCGCGAGTTCGCCGAAGATACGCTCATCCGCCTGATCGATGAAGAACTCTCCGGAAAATTTGAACAGGCAAGGAATTATATGAACGCTCTTTTGGACAGACCAATATGCGGATTTCTTTCCGGAGATATCATAGAAAAGATCCAAGCTTCACTGCCGTCCAGGCCGACAAGGCAGGATGCGGGGAAAATAGGACAGTTATTACCCTGTCTTGACGCCGAGGTGGATACATTTATGCTGCATATCGCTACTGATTATAGATTAAGAGGCTTTACTGCGGTACGGGGACGAACTTCTTACGGGGCAGAGCAGATCACCCTGCAGCCTCATGACCTCGGGATCGGAATAAGTCCTTATGACGGTTCCGTTACAAAATTATTCCGCGGAAAAGACACAAAGCACGCTTCTGTTGATACCGCCATGCGTTCCCTGGTCCATGCGATCGACAGTGAAGACACGGACCGAAAGGACGTGGCTGACGGGTACACGCGGCAGATGACAGAAATGATCTCTGTCATAGATGAGGCCGTGAGAGACAAAACATGCCTTCAATGGGAGCAGGTTGGTCCCCTTTTGGACAGGATGTACGATATCCTGGGTGATATCGGAAGAGGGCGTATTCAGGCCCATTACAAGATCAGGGCGGCGTTCAGGGCCGAAGCCGCTTTAAGAGCGCTCAATTGCTACGTTCCGCCGGACCGGGTATATCTTGTCCCGCAAAAGACCGCTATCGATAATCTGGATACGGCAAAAGCGCACCTGGCCAGCAGAAGGCGCGAAACATCGGACATTGTCCGCCACCTTCAAAGAAAATATGCCTCCCTGTTCTGGTTCAGGGAAAGGGACAGACAAAGACATGATTATCTTTCCGATACAGTACAAAGAGCTCTAGAGATGCTCTCGCCCGCTGATCCTGCGGAAAGAAATTACAGGGGATCGCGCAATATCCTGGACAGGGCTGTGCGCAGCTTACCTAAGACTACATACTATGGATACAACCGGGCCAGGCAAAGGATAGACGCAAATACAAAAATGCTGGCGGAGATCGATGCCTCGATCGCCTCTGTTCTTGAACAAAGGGACAGGGCTCTGCTGTTTGAATGGCGGAGACTTCTCGACAAACAGACGGTGATCGCGGAGATGCTTTCAACTTCAAGAAGATCCGCATCAAAAGGCAGAGAAGATTATATCTCATATTGTATAAATTCTGCAAAAGGTTTCCTGAACGTATTATTGGCAAGAGAATATGTAAAAAATGAAAGCTGGATCACGCAACTGATAAGATCCGCGGTTGCAAAAACCGGAGCCGCGTTTACGTTACAAAACGCAGGTGAAATCATTGATCAGCTTAATGACGCTCAAAGAAGGTTCTTTCCGCAAAACGGGGTGCGCTGGCAAAAAGACGGCCGCAGGCTGGTGAACGGCGCGATAGAATGTCTGCAAAAAGCTATAAAAGCAAGCGCGATATCAGATGATGGATTGACCGGGACCATCGGGGAAGACTTTTCGGATACTCAGGCCGCTATTACCGGCCTTAATAAAACCGCGATGCAGAATTCCCCTGAACTTGCGGACAGGATCGGAAGCCTGACCGTTTCTATCAGAGACAATCTTGCTCTTGCAGGTACCGACCTTGCCGGCAGGACCGGAAAATAACAGTGTTCCTTCGAGTGTTGTTGACAAGTTTTTTATAATAATGTATAGTTGATATTGGTCAGCTACATTCTTTGTGTCGAACCGATCAAAAAGATCTCAAAAATTGAACTATTTTTCACCAAATATAATTTCAAAATAGAAGGGGGATAGCCTGATGGACATATCCGAGCTGCAGAAAAATACGATCCCGGAACTGTTCGAGATCGCTAAGGAGCTGAAGATCCCGAATTTCAGGCAGTTCAGGAAACACGACCTGATATTCAAGATACTCGAGGCAAAGACCGAGAGCAACGGGCTTATATTCGCAAAAGGCGTGCTCGAGATACTTCCCGAAGGTTACGGATTCCTGAGGACGGAGACATACCTGCCGAGCGCGGATGACATATATGTATCCCAGACCCAGATCAGAAGGTTCGACCTCGCGAACGGGGACCTGATACAGGGCCAGGTCAGGCCGCCTAAAGAGGGTGAAAAATATTTCAGCCTGCTTAAGATCGAAGCCGTGAACGGCCAGGACCCGGAATCGATCCGCGAACGCATTCCCTTCGATGCGATGACCCCGATATTCCCTGATCAGAGGATGGTACTTGAATATAGCGGCTGTCCTATCGCCGCAAGACTGATAGACCTTATTTCCCCTATCGGCATGGGCCAGCGCGGCATGATCGTATCACCGCCAAAAGCCGGAAAAACAACGGTATTAAAAAATATCGCCAACAGCGTCGCCGTTAATTATCCCGAGTTTATTATAAAAGTACTTCTGGTCGACGAGCGTCCGGAAGAAGTGACCGACATGGAACGCTGCGTAAAGGGCGAAGTTGTCAGTTCTACCTTCGACGAACCCCCTGAAAATCACATAAGGGTCGCCGAACTGGTGCTTGAAAGCGCAAAACGCCTTGTCGAAGCCAACAAGAACGTTGTTATACTGCTTGATTCCATAACAAGGCTTGCAAGGGCGTATAATCTCGTGACCCCGCCGTCTGGAAGGACTCTTTCGGGAGGCCTTGACCCTACCTGCCTTCACAGGCCAAAGAGATTTTTCGGTGCCGCAAGGAACATTGAGGGCGGCGGTTCCCTGACGATCCTGGCAACAGCCCTTGTCGAGACGGGGAGCAGGATGGACGATGTCATATATGAAGAGTTCAAGGGCACGGGGAACATGGAGCTTCATCTGAACAGGAAACTTTCGGACAGGAGGATATTCCCTGCACTTGACGTCCGCATGTCCGGCACAAGGAAAGAAGAACTTCTCCTTACGGAAGAGGAACTCAAAAAAGTCTGGCTGCTGAGAAAGGTCCTGGACAGCTTCGAAGGCACAGAGGCTGCCGAACAGCTGATAGACAGGCTGAAGGAATACAAGTCGAACAAGCAGTTTCTTGACAGCGCGGATGTGAAGTAATCATATTGAAGGGGCGGGTTTTAAACCCGCCCGTACAGACAGATCCATTTATTCTAATTAAATGTTTATTTTAAAAGAGATCTTAAAAGCCGTCAAAGGCAGGACATCCTGTAAAAACAACATTACTTTCACCGGCATTTCCACCGATACAAGGACCATTAAAAAAGGTTCGCTGTTCATCGCGCTTATCGGAGATACGCATGACGGGCATAATTTTATCAACGAAGCCTTCAGGAAAGGCGCTTCCGCCGCAATAGTCTCAAGACCTGTAAATAAAATTCCCCGCGGCAAGATCACAATAAAAGTTTTTGACGCTTTAAAAGCGCTTCAGGATATCGCACATTTTCACAGGAATAAGTTTAAGGCCAAAATAATAGCCGTTACGGGCAGCAGCGGCAAGACCACGACAAAAGACATGATCTCGTCTGTCCTGTCACAGGCAGGAACAACGCTGAAGACAAAAGAGAACCTTAATAACGAGATCGGCGTCCCTCTCACTTTGCTCATGCTGGCTAAAAAACACCGTTTCGCGGTGATAGAGATGGGCATGCAGGGTCTTGGAGAAATTGGCTTTCTTTCAAAGATAACATCACCCGATATCGCTGTCATCACAAATACCGGCAAAGCCCATCTGGGAAAGTTAAAGACGAGAAAAAATATAGCAAAAGCAAAAGCGGAAGTGCTTGGCTACCTTTCAAAGACCGGCCGGGCGATATTGAACCGGGATGACGACTATTTTGATCTGATGAAAAGATCCTGCGGGAAAAGAAGGATCGTCACTTTCGGCATAAAAAAACGCGCTGACATGACGGCTGAAAATATCAAAGACGACGGCACTGCGGTCAGTTTCGACCTGGTCAATAAGGACGGGAGAAATAAGATAGTGCTTCCTTTGCCGGGAAAACATAACGTTTACAACGCTCTTTCTGCTATCGCAGCCGCAAAAGTCCTGGGGATATCAGAAGATAAAATAAAGGCCGGACTTCTCAACTTCAGACCTTCCGGCAAAAGAATGGCTATTTTTGTCAATAAAAATGGCGCTAAAATAATAAACGATACTTATAATGCCAATCCGTATTCGATGAAAGCCGCACTGGATGTCCTTGCAACACAAAAAGGCCGTAAGATCGCGGTCCTCGGGGACATGTTCGAGCTCGGCAGATCCGCAAAAAAAGAGCATGAACTCATCGGAAAGATGATACCGGGGCTTTGTATAGATGTCCTTCTCACATCGGGCACCCTGTCTAAAAACATTTACCTGTCAGCCGTATCGATCAACCCCGGCGGCAAGTATTTCCATTTCAAAGATAAAAACGCTATTATAAGGAAGCTGAAACATGTGATTTCTAAAGGTGATATTGTCCTCTTTAAAGCCTCACGTGGGATGAGATTTGAAAAAATCGCGGAAAATTTCTTGACATAACATCCCAATATATAATATTATTGTCATATAGCCGGACCGATGGCTTGCCGCGGTGGTGGAACTGGTATACACGTACGTTTGAGGTGCGTATGCCTAACGGCTTGAGAGTTCGAGTCTCTCCCGCGGCATTGAAAACATATTGATTTTTTTCGATACATAGTATATAGTTATTGCAACGATGAGTCTATTGAAGAGGGAAATAAATGAATGACCCCAAAATAATGACTAATCAGGCCTTTGAACACAGTATTTCAGACGCCGTTAGTTATAGATCTCCTGTTATCACCGATCATCCTCCTGATTTTGATAAAAACTTGAAAGACTCACAAAAGAAGATCGATGAAAAAAAAGAGACGCCGGATGAGCTGTCCGATATTACCTCTTTCTTGCCGATAGGTTATGTCAGTGCGATGTTTAATCTTAGTTTTGATCGTGATCGTCTTTCCGATTCCTTCAAAAATGATCTCGACGACAACGGTTTTTTGAGCAACTATGCGGCCAGGCCAAGCGCAAAAACATCTTTTGTCGAAAATAACGCAAGAAACTTGCAGGGACAGGATAAGGATATTTCAAACGGCGATAAATCAAAATATTCGGGCCGGGCCGTTGAAGATCTCCAGCAAATAATGCAAAAAAACAGGAATTCTCTTCTGAGCGCAAATATGATACCTTTTAATGAGTTTATCCGGAACATCGAGAAGTTTTCAGCAAGGATAGATATCCAAAGCATCATCGATAAGATCGTGGAAACAATAAAACTGGTAAAGTCCGGGGAAAAGACGGAACTTGTCTTAGACCTTAAGCCGGAATGGCTCGGCAATATGACGCTGAACATTTCCTCCGACAAGGGTGTTCTCACTGTACAAATATTTGCCGGTGAAAACGCGAAATCTCTTCTTGATGCAAATATCAAGAAGCTGCAGGAAGCTTTAAAGACGGCAAACCTTAACATCGGCTCGCTCTCGGTCTCGGTCAACAGCCAGCAGAACAGAGAGACGCCCTCAAAAGACCAGGACAGCGTTAAAAATATCCTTAGTGCCGGCGGCCTTGAAAAAAATACCGTCAGTGCAGGGAACAGTTTTGATCTCAATAATTCATATTTTCAGCTTGCATTATTGCTTAATAAAGGCGATTCGATGGTCTATAATCAAATATAAAAAGGAGGAATAATTATGGTGGATCCACTTTTGCCGGTCTCGCTATTGACCCAGTCTACGGCCTCTCCTGCGTCTTCGTCTTCTCCTGATCCCAGGACAAAAGTGAGCAGCACGGATTTCATGAAGATACTTATTGCGCAGATGTCTTCTCCGGACCTCAGTTCTCTTTTCGGCAGTAATTCGAACGATCAATCGTCTTCGATATTCGGTTCATCGACAAATTCGCTTTTCGGTTCAGATACGTCGCTCCTGACCCAGGCCCTGGGCGGTCAGAGCACTTCAGGCATCGGCCTGCCTACGATCCCCCAGATGGAGCTTACCGTCTGGAGCAACTTGATCGGAAAAACAGTGGATTATTTAGACCCCGCAACAGGAGCAGCTGCCTCAGGAGCGGTGAAAAGTGTGGTGCTTGAGAACGACGCCACTATGCTAGACCTTGGGGACAGGACCATTAAACCGTCGATAATAACGAAAGTATCTTAATAAGAAAGGGGGGGCCGTTTTATGTTGGATGTAATGTCCCAGGCAAACAACGCGATAGATGCTTATAACACCAAGCTCAGGACGATCTCATCGAATATAACGAACCTATCTATCCCCGGATATAAAAGGACTGATATTTCTTTCGAGGAAGTGTTCTCACACGTCGTAAAATCCGGGACCGGAAGCTCTTTTTACGGAGAGGAAGGAGGGACAAACCCTCAACAGACCGGAGGGACCACGGCTGTCGCAAATTCTCTTATTGATTTCAGACAGGGTGATGTGGTCGGAAGCACAAATATGGATCTTGCAATATCGGGAAATGGCCTTTTTATCCTGTCTCCGGACAACGGCAATTCATTTCTTTATACCAGGAACGGACAGTTCACGGTCAATAACAACAAATTGTTATCGGTCAACGGCATGCAGGTATATGGTTTCAAAAGGAACGGAGGCGTATCTTCTGCCCAGCTTGAAGCAATAGACCTTACCGGACAGACATATGATCCCACAAAGGTAACTTTTGACGCCAATGGGGTTTTGAGGAAATCTTATGATTCCATAACCGGCATATACGGAGATGAACTTAATCACCAGATAGCTTTGACTTCATTCCCCAACCCTTCCGGACTTGAATACAGGGACGGGACAAATTTCTCGCAGACGCTTTCATCCGGCGATCCCGCAAATCCTTCTGCCCCCGGCAACGAATCCGTAGGGATCATCAGCCCCAGGAGTAAAGAGCAGTCGAATGTCATCTATACTTCAGAGGTCGTTGACTCTCTCGAGATGCAAAGGGCGGAGAGCGCATGCCTGACGGTTATCAGGCTGGTAAACGATACTATAACTCAGTTCATACAGAGAACAAGCTGATAATAATGGCAAACGGCAAAAAGAATAAGATCACCTTGCTTCTGCAGCCGGCAATAGGCGACTGGACTGTTTATAAACCTGACCATCACAGGGCTAAAGAAGACTCGCCCGTTATCAGAGGCCCTGCAAAACTTGCCGACAGCGAGCGATACTCCGCGCTGCTTCTTTTCCTGAATTTTTCCGAAAGTTTTGCGTCTTCTCTCAATAAAGCATCGGAAGCGAACCTTATTGTACGGGCTATTTCCGCCGAACAGCTGAACCCGCCTATGATCCTGAAAAGGATCCAGCGGCCGGTCGCGCAGTTCCAGTTCAACGATCCGGATTTTGGAAGCATTTTCCTGTATATCGAATCAAATATCTGCAATTATCTGATCGATAAATGCATAGGCAGCTATGAAGCGCTGGGATCCGCAAAAGAGCTTACGGAAATAGAAAAGAGCATTCTCTTCACCTGTATAAATGCCGACGCTTCAAAGTTACTGGGTGACGCGGCTCTGTCCGACTTGATCTTGTCCGGGTCTCCCGTGCCCTATTTTGACCAGTCTGTCATCGATTCAGCTGTTTTTGTTTTCTTTGACATCGATATCGGCTTTGACCAGAATAAGACCGGCAGGATCTTTTTGGCCGTCCCGGCCAGGCTCGTGAAAGAGCTGTTAAGAAAAGCAGATCGTTCAAGACCCGCCCCCAGGATTGAAAAAATAAAGTATTTGAACACGGAAAAGATCACTTTCAATTTAGTTTCCGACCTTGGCTCGACATATATATCGGCCAAGGACCTGTACGATATGGAGGCCGGGGACGTCATCGTCCTGGATAATTCAATTTATAATCTGATAAATATTTCTATCGGAGGACACTTGAATCTTTTCGGCCAACCTGCTATAAAGGATAATAAGATTTCGCTGCAATTAATGAGGAGCGGCACAAGCAGGGTTGAAAAGATCAGAGAGTCCGTAGTTGAGCAGGAAAAACCGCCGGCCGAAGAAATGTCTGTTCAGGAAAGCGGTCAGGCAGCGGACGAAAATGCAGAGGCATTTGGCGGTCTTATTGCGGAACAAGAATCATCGGCTGATGAAGATTTTTCGGATGGCGGCAATACAGCTTATTAAGGAGGGATAAAATTGGCAGAAACCGAAAGTTTCGGCGTTGACAAAATAAAATTCGCTCAGATCACGGAAAGCCAAAGCGGACCCCGTCTGGACCAGCAGATGCTTGCTGAGATCCCCGTGGAAGCAACTGTCGAACTCGGGAAAGCCAAGATCGCGTTGAGAGAGATCCTTGATCTCGCGGAAGGTTCTATCATCAGCCTGGACAAGGTCGCGGGGGAATCACTTGACATAAAAGTGGGAGGGCAAGTTGTCGCCCAGGGAGAAGTCGTCGCTGTCAATGATTGCTACGCCATCAGGGTCACCAAAGTCTGCATAAATAAATGAAAAAATACCTCTGCCATTTGTCAGTGATCCAACTGCTGCTTTCCTGCAGGGCTTTTGCTGTTGATGCGGCTTATTTTTCAACTACAGAAAGTTCCGCCGCGGCCGGTCCTTCCTCAATAATCTCTTTCGGATATATCGTGCAATTGATATTTTCGCTGCTTGTGGTCTTCGGGTTCATATATCTCGCGGCAAAATACGTATTCCCTAAATTCCAGAGCGGGACTAAAGGCAGGTTCATAGAAATAGTGGACAGACTGACTATTGAACCTCAGGTATCTTCGTATATCATCAAAGCCGGCAAATCCGCATGGCTTATTGTTGTCAGCGGAAAAACGGTCGCAAAGATCGACAAGCTGGAGGAGGATTTTCAGCTCGATAAATGAAAAAATATATAAGTATCCTTGCCGCATTGTTTATTACGGCAGGTCCCGCGTTCTCGGCGCCGGCAATATCACCCGGCGGCATTAATATTTCGACCCTCCTGACCCCTGAAAGGTTCAGTAACTCAGTTCAGCTTCTGATAACTCTCTCGCTGATAACTTTAGCCCCTTTTTTCCTTATATCGGTGACTTCTTTCCTGAGGATGATAATCGTTCTCGGCCTTATCAGGGTCGCAGTCGGAACACAGCAGGTGCCTCCGAACTCGGTCATCATCGGGCTTTCGCTTTTTATGACCGTATTCGTTATGACGCCGGTATGGCAGGAGATCAACACAAAAGCTTTAGTCCCCTATAACCAGAAAAAGATCAGCCAGGTCAAGGCTTTCGAAGTGGGGATGGAACCTCTAAGAAAATTCATGTTCAGGCAGACCAGGGAGAACGATCTCAGTCTTTTCATACAGTTCTCGCGTATCCCCAGGCCCACAAGTTTTTCGCAGGTACCTACCTATGTCCTCATCCCCGCTTTCATGATAAGCGAGCTTAAGACCGCTTTCCAGATCGGGTTTCTTATATTTGTCCCGTTCATCGTTATTGATCTTGTGGTCGCCAATATATTACTGTCGCTGGGTATGTTCATGCTGTCCCCTGTAATGGTCTCTCTTCCTTTTAAGATACTCCTTTTTGTACTGGCCGACGGGTGGAACCTTATCACCAGAGGCCTGATGATGAGCTTTAGCTGAACATGACACAGGATTTTGTGACCCAGGTGATATACAACGGGGTCATGCTTGTCCTCCTGCTGTCGCTTCCTTCCGTAGGATTAGGTCTTTTGGTCGGTTTTATCATAAGCCTGTTCCAGGCGGTCACCCAAATACAGGAACAGACCCTCACTTTTGTGCCAAAGATGGTGACCGTCATGATGGTGATCGCTTTCACTTCCCCGTGGATGGCATCGCTTATGGTCGATTTTATGACGACGCTCTGGGCCAATATACCGAATATGGTGAGATGATATGGTACTGACTCTTCCCCAGATAGAAGTGTTCATGTTCGTATTCGCGCGCATCACAGGGATATTCCTGATAGCTCCTGTATTCAGCACCAGGACATTCCCCATACTGGGAAAGATCTCTCTTATTATTTGGATGGCCGTCGTGCTCTGGTTCGTAGTCCCTGTCTCACCGGGGATCCCCAGCGGACCGATCGGCATATCGCTGTTTTTGATCAAAGAACTTATTATCGGACTAATAATCGGGTTCAGCTGCCATATCCTCTTTGCCGCGATACAATCTGCCGGCGATATAATCGACCTTCAGATGGGAATGAGCATCGCGACCGCACTTGACCCGACCACCGGCACGGTCACATCAATAGTCGGTAAATTAACGTTCTATATAGCATTGACCGTTTTCCTGATCCTGAACGGGCACCACATGCTGCTTTCAGCCATACATCAGAGCTTCAGGACGATCCCCGTCGGAGCCCCGATAATAATATCGCAGGATCTGGTGCTGCAGATGATAAACTTGGGGTCAAACATGCTGCTTATCGCGGTACAGCTTGCTAGTCCCGCCCTGCTTTTGATATTCATTTCGGATTTTTCGTTCGGGATAGTCTCGAGGGTGGCCCCGCAGGTGAACGTTTTCATGCTGGGGTTTCAGGTCAAGCCGACACTCGGCCTTTTGGCGATCCTGTTCAGCCTTCCTCTCATGATAACCAATATCTCGTCGATAATAACGCAGATGACGCAGGAAATCATCAGAAGTTTTAGTATAATGAAATTATAAGATCGGGGGCTTTAAAAAATGGGAGAACAGGGCGGAGATAAATCCGAGGAACCGACGCCGCACCGTCTAAGAGAAGCTCGCGAAAAAGGCCAGGTCGCGAAAAGCAAGGAAATTACGACTGCTTTTCTGCTACTGACCTCATATGTCATTTTCAGGTACACGGGGGACATGATATGGAGGGAGCTGGCAGGTATGACGCAGTCGGTCTTCCAGCTCATCCCAAATATTTCTGATTTCAGCCTCGATTTTGTCGGCAGCGTACTTTTGATAGCCCTGAGAGCTTTTGCTATCTCCGTAACGCCGATTTTCATCGTCACTGTTATAGTGGCGCTCCTTGCCGAAGCTCTGCAGACGGGGTTTGTCGCCGCTGTCGATCCTCTATCGCCAAAACTCGAAAGGATCAATCCTTTGGAAGGGTTTAAAAGGATGTTCTCTATGACCGGCTTTGTCGAACTTGTCAAATCGATAATAAAGATCCTCATAGTGTTCTATATCACCTGGTATGCTGTAAAGGACGATCTCCCCAGCGTGATAGGCGTAATGAGCGCTGATCCGTGGCAATCGCTTGTGATAGGCGGATCGATCGCTTACAAGATCGCGATACGCGTCGGGATATTTTATCTTGCTGTGGCCATCCTCGATTATTTTTACAGGCGATGGGAATACATGAAGAACCTGAAGATGACAAAACAGGAGATAAAAGAGGAATACAAAAGGCTCGAAGGCGACCCGCAGGTCAAACAGAGGATGAGAGACCTCCAGAGGGCGATGTCAAACCAGCGGATGATGGCTGCTGTCCCGGGAGCTGATGTCGTCGTCACCAACCCGACGCACCTGGCTGTCGCTATTCTTTATGACGCGTCAAGGATGAAGGCCCCTTCCCTGGTGGCAAAAGGCCGGCATATGATAGCGGAAGAGATAAAAAAAATAGCGGAATCAAATAATATCCCGGTGATCGAGAACGAACCGCTTGCGAGGTCCATATTCAACTCGACAAAGGTCGGACAGGAAATTTCATCGGAAATTTATCAGGCAGTTGCAGAGATACTCGCGTTCGTGTATAAGATTAAGAAGAACCGCTTAAATCGGAAAAAAGAATGGCTCGGGCCTCTTAAGGGGATAAGGGCGCAAAAGACAGTTGCCGCGCCGTCAAGGAGATAGGGATTTGGCGTCATCGATAAATTTGAACTCGTTAAAAGCTCTGTTCTCTGTCAACGACTTTGCCGTGGCAGGAGTTGTGGTCGTCATCATCGGTTTGATGATACTGCCGCTTCCGGCTTTTATCCTTGATATCCTTGTGACGCTGAACGTCGCGATCTCTTTGATAATACTCCTGGTTGCTATGTACCTCAAAGAGCCTCTTGAATTCGCCGCGTTCCCTTCCATACTCCTGATAGTCACCCTGTTCAGGCTTTCGATCAATATCTCGGCGTCGAGATTGATACTTTTGAACGCCTACGCGGGAGAAGTGATCGCTTCTTTCGGCAATTTTGTGGTCTCCGGTAATTATATCGTCGGCGCAATAGTTTTTATAATCATCATGATCGTGCAGTTCATCGTCATAACCAAAGGTTCCGAGCGCGTGGCAGAGGTGGCCGCGAGGTTCACTCTTGACGCGATGCCGGGAAAACAGATGTCGATAGACGCCGACCTGAACGCGGGGTTGATAGACGCTAATGAAGCAAAAGCGAGAAGAAAAAAGATCGAAAGGGAAGCCACTTTCTTCGGCGCCATGGACGGCTCGAACAAGTTCGTGAGAGGAGATTCGATCGCTGCCATTATTATCACGCTCGTTAACATCATCGGAGGGATCCTTGTCGGATGGCTCCAGCAAGGGATGGGTGTTATGCAAGCTGTCTCAACATTCGCCCTTTTAACGGTAGGCTGCGGTCTTGTGACACAGATACCCGCGCTGCTGATATCGATAGCGACCGGCATGGTCATAACAAAAGCCGCCACGGACGTGAGCATAGGGACCGATATAGCAAACCAGATATTCGCTCAGCCGAGGGCGTTCGCTTTTGTGTCGATGATCCTGATGTTATTTGCTTTCATCCCGGGCCTTCCGACGATCCCGTTCCTGTCCCTTGCCATAATGTCAGGGATCGCTGCGATATTCCTTATACAGGCGCAGATGAAAAAGGAAGAAGTGTCCGTTGTGCAGGAAGAAGGCGCCCAAAAAGACATGCTTAAAAAACCGGAAAGCATAATATCCACGCTGGGTCTTGACCCTCTGAGCCTGAAGACCGGCAGGAACCTTATCCCCCTGATCGATCCGGCGCAAAAAGGGCCGCTGCTGGAAAAGATAACGCTCATCCGCTATCACATCGGGCAGGAACTTGGATTTGTGATACCCGGCGTCAGGGTGATGGACGATCTGAGCCTGCCGCCTAACCAGTACGTGATCGAGATAAGAGGGACCAAGGTCGCGACAGCGGAGGTCCTTATGAACAATTATAAAGTCGACCGGACCTTGGATGAGATCAAATCCGCAAAGATCACCGGGGTGGAAGGCAAAGACCCCCTGACCGGTGAAATTATGACCTGGGTCCCTAAAGAGGAGGAACAGAAACTGAAAGCAGCGGGCATTACCGGCATAGACACTGTCGATGTAGTGGCCAACCATTTCTCAGAGACGGTAAAACGGTACGCGGACGAGATAATCACCAGGCAGAACGTGCAATCGCTGATCGAGCTTGTCAAGAACACCAATGCGGCGATAGTCAGGGAATTGATCCCCGACATGCTTTCGCTCGGCCAGGTGCACAAGGTCCTGCAGCTGCTTGTAAGAGAGAGGGTCTCGATCAGGGACCTTTCTACGATACTTGAAAGGCTGGCGGATTACGCGCACCTGAGCCGCGACATCAACATCCTAGCCGAATATGTCCGGCAATCCCTCGCAAGGCAGATATGTGAAAGCTACACCAGCAAAGAAGGGGTCATAACCGTCGTCACGATAGACCCTAATCTGGAAGAGACCATGATCGGCGCTGTCCACCAGAGCGAGTACGGCTCGTTCCTTGCCCTTGACCCTAATATCGGTGAAAGGATACTCGGCCAGATATCCAGCCAGATACAGGCTTTCAGGAAGATGAACCTGTCTTCGATAATACTTTGTTCTCCGAGGCTCCGGCCGCATCTAAAGAGATTCATCGAAAGAAGTTTTCCCGACGCGGCAGTGCTGTCGTATAATGAGATCGTGCCCCAGGTAAAAGTGCAGTCCGTCGGCATGATATCTCTTGATTGAACGGAAAAATATGGCAAGTCTGTTAAATAATAATATCGACGGGAAGAAAGACAGGATAGAGTTCGTCAAAAGTGCAGTATTGTCTTCCGCGATACAAAAAGACATGAAAAAGGAGCCGCCTTCAAGCAGTTTTATCTTCAGAACGGACAACATAGGCAGGTACCATGAGAGATTGTCGGGACTTCTTTCGCCAAACCTCCCTGCCAAAGAACTTATTTATCTGATGATAAGGTCGGCCCTGGAGATCGAATTCGGCCCATCCTTTACATTGAACAAGGGTTTTGATAAAATGGTAAATAAATTAGCGGATTCTGTCATGACCAATCCCGACCTGCGGCGGCAGGCTTTGTCAGTGGTCGGTACTGTTCTGGACAAAAAGACCGGGACCGGAAAGAAAAACTAAAATATGGTTGAATCAGGAAAGGTTTCTTCTTCTGTTCCAAAAGTAAAGACCTCCGGGACATTGATGTCGTCCGCCATACAGAACATACCTCCCGCTCTCAGGAGATTTGAACGGTTCATTAAGGATATGGCGCAGAAGTTCAGCAGGCACCTTGCAAAGGACCGCACAAAAGAATTCATCGAGGCTGTCATAAAGGGGTACAGAGACCATGTCTGACAAGGATTCCGAAGACAGGATAGTTCAGCTGCTACGCCAGCATTTTTTGAAATATTCTGACGAGGTAGTAGAAAAGTACAAGAGCCAGATAGATTCCACCGTAAAATGGTATATCAGCAACCTTCCTCATAATGTAGCCAGGAACGAAGCTGATGACCTTATTTCGGAAGCTAAGATGGCTTTTGTTGACGCGTTAAAGACCTGGGACCCGCGCAAAGGGGATCTTTGGCCTTATGTGAGCATACGCCTCAAAGGGTCCATGCAGGATTACCTGAGGAAAAGAGGCACTGACCCCGTTACCGGCATCTACGAATGGGTGACCCAGGCGGCAAATGTCTATCTCGCCTTCAACAAGGAGCTTGCTCACAGTGAATCTACCGAGATCGCCACGCAGATCGACAGCGCCTTAAAGGACCTGTCGGATAATGAAAGGGCCGTGATCGTAGGGTACTATCAGGACGATAAGACCTTTAAAGAGATTGGAAAAGAAATAGACCTTTCTGAATCCCAGGTCAGCAGGATCTGCAAGACAGCTACGCATAAATTAAAGAAGCTCCTTAATAAATAGACCGCGATCTTGTTTGTTGCTGTCTGGGGGTTGTTACTTATATCGTTTTATTGGTATCTTTATTTTTGGGAACCATCACTCCGTCCCACTCGTGATGTGCCTTTAAGTTGTTTATTACCTGTTCAAATTGGTTTTTCAGATCCTTGAACACAGGGCTATCTGCATATTCTTGATTATTTTTTATTCTAAAATTTACTGGATCTATTGCCATTTATTTCTCTTCCCCAACAGGCTTTATTATTGAATAAACGCGACTCTATATTTCTATCGTTTTTGGATGGAGGAAACTTGCATGTAAGGATGGAGAATTTCAGGTATAAGTACGGAACCGTCTTCCTGCTGGAAGTTCTCCAGTATTGCCGCCATGGTACGTCCGACCGCCAGGCCGGAACCGTTCAAAGTGTGCACGAACTGCAGCTTGGATTTTGGATTTGTTTTGAACTTGATGTTCGCCCTTCTCGCCTGAAAATCCGTAAAATTAGAACAGGATGAGATCTCCCTGTATCTGTTCTCCGACGGGAACCATACTTCAATATCATATGTCTTAGCGGCCGAGAACCCGAGATCCCCGGTGGACAACACGATGACCCTGTAGGGAAGCTCGAGAAGCTGCAGGACCTTTTCCGCGTCGGCCGTCAGCGATTCCAGTTCATTATAAGAATCTTCCGGCCTGCAGAACTTCACAAGTTCGACCTTATTGAACTGGTGCTGCCTGATTATTCCCTTCACATCTTTTCCGTAAGAGCCGGCTTCCCTCCTGAAACACGGGGAATAAGAGACGTATTTCAGCGGCAGGGCCTCTGCGGAAAAAACATCGTCCCTGTGGATGTTGGTGACCGGCACTTCCGCTGTTGGGATCATATACAGATCGTCACTTGTCTTGTACAGCTCTTCCCCGAACTTCGGGAGCTGGCCCGTGCCGAGCATGCTTTCGGAATTGACCATGAACGGCGTCATCACCTGCTTGTAGCCGTTCTCTTTTGTCTGGACGTCGAGCATGAAGTTTATGAGCGCCATTTCAAGCTTCGCGCCCAGCCCGTGATAGACGACGAACCTGGACCCTGATATTTTCGCGGCCTGCTTAAAATTAAATATCCCGAGGCGGTCCCCTATCTCGTCATGAGGTTTCACTTCAAAAGAAAGATTTTTTTTCTCCCCCCATTTCCTGATCTCTTTGTTCTCTTTTTCGCCTTTTCCGGCCGGTGTCGTTTCGCTCGGGATATTCGGGATGACCAGCAGTATGTCTTTTGCCTTTTTTTCAAGGATGCCTGCTTCTTCGGTAAGGACCTTTTGACGTTGCGAAAGAGCTTTCATCTCCTCGAAGAGTTTTGAGACGTCCTCTCCCCTCTTTTTCATGCCCGCCACCTGAGAAGATATCTCGTTCTGCTTATTCTTCATCTGTTCCGATTCGAACACTTTCCTGCGCCATTCCTCATCCGCGGAAAGGAATGAATCCACCAAAGCGGGATCATTCCCCCTGTTTTTCAGGGCTTTTTTTATGGCTTCCGGCTCATTTCTCATTAATTTTGGATCCAGCATATATCTTTCTGTCCTTCTAAATCCTCACCCCTGCCTCCCCCGCTTTTTGCGGGGTCGGCTTTCCCCTCTCCACTTCGTGGAGAGGGGTGGCTCGCGGAGCGAGACGGGGTGAGGATTTCTATTTCTTTTTCCCGAACCCGAACGGATCGGCTTTCTGTTTAATTTCCTTTTCCTCCGGTTTTGCCGCCTCTTTTTTCTTTACAAAACTCCCGAACGGCGTGTCTTCTATTATATAACCTTTTCCCTCGATTTCCACTCTGAGCTTGTCGGCAAGGACAAAGTCGTTCTTTTTTCTTGCCTCGACCCTACGTTCGACAAGCGCGCTTATGTCTTCTTTTATCTCTATCTTGTTTTCTTTCAGGCCCAGCTGCAGGACAGAGTTGAATTCCTCCAGGAGATATTTGACATTGGTGATGTCTTCTCCCGCCAGCTTAAATTTATGCTCGTGGAAGAACTTTATCATCTCGAATATGACCGCAAGGGCGGCCGAAGTGTTACAATCATCATCCATCGCTTCGATGAATTTTTCTTTGAAGTATTTTAAGTCGAATTTTTCTTCCGATCTGTCGTTTTTGGTGTTCTTTAGCATGAATATTGTATCCTGATAGGCATTCTTTATGCCGTTCAGAGCCGCTTTTGCCTCATCAAGATCGTCGTAGCTGAAGTTTATCGGACCTCTGTAATGGGTCCTTAAAAGAAAATATCTGATGACCATAGGGTCGTACTTCTTTAATACTTCCGAAACAGTAAAAAAATTGCCGAGCGATTTTGACATCTTTTCTTTGTTTATCGTGATGAACCCGTTATGCAGCCAGTATTTGACGAAGGGTCTGTCGGACAGGCAGGAAGCCTGGGCAAGCTCGTTCTCATGGTGCGGAAATATCAGGTCGGCTCCGCCTCCGTGGATGTCAAACGGCTGTCCGAGAAGCTTTTTTGACATCACCACGCATTCCGTATGCCATCCCGGCCTTCCTTTCCCGAAAGGGCTGTCCCATGAAGGCTCCCCTTCTTTGGCGGCCTTCCAAAGCACGAAATCGAGCGGGCCCTTCTTGTCGGAGTTGATATCCACCCTTGCGCCGGCTTTCATCCCTTCAATATCCCTGCCGGAAAGTCTTCCGTAGTCTCTTGCTTTGTTGATATCAAAAAAGACATCCCCGCCGGCTTTATATGCAACGCCTTTTGCCACCAGTTCGGAGATCAGTTCGATCATCTCGCCGATATATTCTGTCGCTTTTGGATATCTGGCGGCGCGTTTTACTTTGAGAGCATCCATCACTTCAAAAAATGAAGCGGTATAGTGTTCTGAGACTTCTTTGATCGATTTGTTTTGTTCGTTCGCCTTTTTTATTATCTTGTCATCGATGTCCGTGATGTTCTGAACATGATCGACTTTGTACCCGCTGTACTCAAGGTATCTGCGTATGACATCGAACGCCACATAAGCCCTCGCGTGGCCGAGATGCGTCTCATCGTAAGGAGTTATGCCGCATACATACATTAAAACGTTCGGCGGGTTTAGCGGGATGAACTCTTCTTTCCGTCTCGAAAGAGTGTTGTAGATGACAAGGGACATTATTTTCCCTCGAGCTTCTTTTCCAAAGCTTCTATCCTTTTCTGCAGGTCTTCCAAAGCATTGCCTACAGGATCCGGAAGGTCGGCATGCTCGAGATCGCCGACTTTTTTGCCTTCACGCACGATCACCCTCGCAGGATTGCCGACGATGGTGCAATCAGGACATACTGATTTTGTGACCACGGCTCCGGCGCCTACCCTTGAATTATCGCTGATATTGATGTTGCCGAGTATTATCGCTTCCGCCCCGATGATCACGTTATTTCCTATCGTGGGATGGCGTTTCCCTTTTTCCTTGCCGGTGCCGCCAAGGGTCACTCCCTGGTATATAGTGACATGGTCTCCTATGACAGTGGTTTCTCCTATGACAACTCCCATGCCGTGGTCGATGAAAAAACTTTTCCCGATCCTGGCACCCGGGTGGATCTCTATCCCTGTTAAGAACCTGCTTAACTGTGAAATAAAGCGCGGAATAAAAGGAACCCCTAATTTGTATAGAAAATGTGTGGCTCTATGGATATAAATCGCCCAGACTCCCGGATAAAACAGTACTTCCAATATGTTCTTTGCAGCCGGATCGCGCTCAAAGACAGCTTTGATATCTTCAAACATGTTTTGCTCCTATTTCCTGTTCTCTTAAGATCATTCACGCCAACTTTTGCAACCGTTCAAGCTGCTCGCCCGTGCCAAGCGCGATTATGATGTCGCCAACGTTCATTCTGCTGTCCGCTTTCGGAGTGACCTCGAACTTGCCGTCCTTCTTTTTTATCGTAAGGATTATCGCTCCTGATACCTGCCTTATCTGCGCTTCTCCCAGGGTCCTGCCTGCAAGGTGGGTATTTTCTTTGACCGTGATCTCTTTCATACAGAGCTCTACGTTCTCGGTCCCGATCACATTGTCCAGAAAATCAACGGATACCGGCCTTATCGCCATTGAAGCCATCTTGCTCCCGGCAATGAAATACGGCGAGATCATCTTGTCCGCGCCCGCTTTTTTTAATTTGTTTTCAGTCTCTTTGTGGCCCGCTCTCGCGATGACAAAGAGCGAGGGGTTCATTACCTTTGCCGTCAGCGTGACATAGACATTCTCGGTATCGGAGTCAGCTGCCGCTACCAGACCTTTGGCTCTTTTGATCCCGGCTTTTTCCAGCACTTCATCGGATGAGACATTACCTATCACGAAAGGTATGCCTTTTGGTTCAAGCTCGTTGGCTGTTTCCGGTTTCGCATCTATTACTACGAACGGAATTCTTTCCGCTGCAAACTGCTGGGCTATCGTGTGCCCTACTCTTCCGAAACCCGAAATAATGTAATGGTCTTTGATACTTTCAAGCATTTTATCCATTTTTCTCCTCCTTCTTAATCCGATCATGTTCCCCTCGACGATGAACTCAATTATTGCTCCTGCCGCGTAGATCACCGTGAAGACCGCGATGAACACGAAAAGCACTGAAAACATCTCTCCTGCAACGGAGAAAGGTTTGATCTGGATATGAGCGCTTGTGGTCGAGATCGTCGTCAATGTCACGTAAACGGCATCCAGGAACGACATTTTCTCGATGATGATATATCCGACCGTACCGATAGAGATCGTCCCCAACACCACGCAAAAAGGCACAAGCACCCTTTGGAGAAAATCCACATATGGGGACTTTTTTATTAAATATTCCTTCCTCATAAAAGCCCCTGTTCTATCATTTCTTCGGCTATCTGCACGGCATTTGTCGCCGCGCCTTTTCGCAGGTTGTCGGAAACGATCCAGAGGTCGATCCCGTTCGGAACAGACGGGTCTTTCCTTATGCGGCCGACAAGAGCATCGTCGATCCCGACACAATCTATGGCAGTCGGATATTCCTTATTTTTTGGGTCGTCGACGACTTTTACCCCGGGCGCTTTGCGCAAAAGGTCCCTGACAGCTTCCGCCGTGACCGGCCTTACGGTCTCGATATTGACCGCTTCGCTGTGACCGATGATAACGGGGACCCTCACGGTCGTGGCCGTCACCGCTATAGAATCATCTTCCATTATTTTTTTGGTCTCGTTTATCATCTTCAGTTCTTCTTTTGTGTAGCCGCTTTCGACAAAGGAATCTATCTGCGGTATGACATTCAGAAGTATCTGCTTTGGCAGTATTTTGACCTCAATAGGCTTTTTGTCGAGCCAGGCTTTCATCTGGGCATAGAGCTCATCTACCGCTTCTTTTCCCCATCCTGACACCGATTGATAAGTGGAAACGACTATTCTTTTGATCTTGAACGCGTCATGGATGGGTTTCAGTACAACCACCATCTGCGCGGTCGAGCAGTTCGGATTCGCTATTATCCCTTTATGCCTTTTTATCGCCTGAGGGTTCACTTCGGGCACGACCAGGGGGACTTCCGGGTCCATCCTGAAAAATGAAGTGTTATCGATGATGACCGTTCCTCTTTTGACCGCTTCCGGAGCGAATTTTTCGGATATCGATGCTCCGGCCGAAAAAAGGCCTATCTGTATGCCTTTGAAGGAATCAGGTTCTGCGAGTTCGACTTTGAGCGTTTGCCCTTTAAATTTTACGGCCGAGCCTGCGGTCCTCTGAGATGCCAGAGGCAATAATCTTCCAACGGGAAAATTTCTTTCCTCAAGCACTCTTAACATCTCCTGGCCGACCATTCCGGTCGCGCCAAGCACGGCTATATCGTATTTTTTTGCCATATATAATACCTTTTTAAAGATTATATCATGACCTTGTTATCGAGGTCTATTTGATCGTTGTCACTTTGACCGATCTGCCGTCACTGGTAAGGATTATCGCTCCGCGCATGTCGGTCCGGACGATATTGATCCCCAGTTTTTCGAGCAACATGACGGTCCTTTTGCTGGGAAGATTATACCTGTTGTTCAGACCTACGGATATCATCGCCGTCCCGGGCGACACAGCCTTTATGAAATCATAGGATGATGAGGTCGCGCTTCCGTGGTGCCCTATTTTCAGGATGCCGCTTTTGATATTTTTGAACCTGCTAAGTATTTCGTTCTCTTCCTCGAACGCGGCATCTCCCGCAAAAAGGAACGAGGTATTGCCGTAAAGCAGCCTCATTACTATAGAATTGTTGTTGGGATCCGAAATAGTGCCGGTGATCTCCGTATTAAAAGGAGCCAGGACCTCGAGAGTCGCTCCGCCGAACCTGTAGATCTGGCCGGCCCTCCCCTTCAGATACTTTATCTTGTTGGACTGCACAAGCTGCAGGAAACTGTAATAGAAACCCGAAGTTTCCCCGTAACCGCTGTCCATAATGGTATTGACCTTTACTTTCCCGATAATATTTAAGAGCCCTCCGAGATGGTCCTCATGCGGGTGCGTCAGTACCGCATAGTCCAGCATGTTCACCCCCTGTTTTTGCAGGAAAGGAAGGACGATATTCTTGCCCGCTTTGCCGGTCCCGCCGTCGATCAGTATGTTCTCGCCGTCAGGCATTTTAATAAAAATACTGTCGCCCTGCCCGACGTCTAGGACGGTCACCTTAAGGTCCTGCTTCGCAAGGACGACAGGTGAGATCGAAAATAAAAGAAAGCCGAGCAGCAGAAGAACGGCCGCGGTATGCTTGAATTTTCCGATCATTTTGATGAGCCTTTCTTTCCGGATCTCTTCAATTAAATATACAACAAAACAATAATATATCAAGACTAGTATTATATGCGGCTGTCTTACGTACGCGCACGCCGAAGGTACTGACGCGAACGACCGGGCAAGCACGCAGAGAAGTTTTGTAAGGATATAGTTGATCCCGTCGACAGCGGCCGCGGCCGGCTCGAAAAAAGCGGAGACCGCGGTCGATATGAAGCCTATCGTCGTAAGAGCTTCGGCAAGCGGCACCACTAATATATTCGAGATGAACGCGATGAAAGTCATCTGCGAAAAATAGAACACGGATATCGGGATCGTCACCAGTACGGGTGCCGCGGCGACCGAAAGGGACGAAGAAAGCAGCTTGTGCATATGTTTTGAGAGCTCTGATTCGATGACAGGAGCCGCGTACACGAGCGACCATGTCGCGAGGAATGACAGCTGGAAACCGATATCGAACAGGTTGAACGGGTTGATCACGAGCAGGATGAGAGCCGAAAGCGCGAAAGAGCTGTAAAAATCGCTTTCCCTGCCGAGTATCGGCGCCGCGATGACCACCTGGCCCATTATTGCGGCACGCAGTATCGAGGACCCGAACCCGGCCATCGCCGTGAACGACCATATTATCAAAGAAGTGATAACGGCCGTAAATCCTTCGGAAAGGCCGATCAGCCTCCCTGCCGCCATCGTAACTCCGATGAGTATCGATACCTGCTGTCCGGATGCGACAAGGATATGCATCACTCCGGACCTTTGAAAATCACTTTTTATCTCGTCGGATACCGGAGAGGCCTTTAATCCGAAAATGACACTGCCAAAGACCGAGGCATAAGGTTCGGGCATATTCTTTTTATGCGCCGCTATCAGGCGGTCCTTAAGCTTCAGGCTTTGCGAGATAAAGATATTACCTTTATCTTTTGCCATTACTTTAAAATTATTTTCTGACGGATCAAAAACCGATAATTGTCCGGCAACTCCCGATCTTTCCAGAAAGCCGCCGTAATCAAACTGGTCCGGATTGGACGGCTCTTTTGCGCTGCTAATGATGCCTTTTAACCTTACAAGGTCTCCGTATGATACCTTAGCGCCCTTGTCCAGCAGAAAAACAACTATTTTTTTGCCAAAAGGGACTTGCTTCTTGTTCTTTATTAAGTATTTAGCCTTCAACACAAAAGATATGGTCTTTTCACCGAAGACAGGCTCGCTGTCGACAGTGCCGGCAAGGGTCACATACCTTGAGAACTCTTTTTTACTTCCGCCTCCAAAAGCACCGGTCAGTTGATGCACCGCTATTATAATGGTTATATATATAAGAGTTATGACGACCAAAGGGCGGTTCATATTACTACCCCGGATCAGTTGACCGTGATGTACGGCCTAAGTTTTTCAAACTTCTTATCCCCCACCCCAGGAACATTTTTAAGGTCTTCTATATTTTGGAAAGGTCCGTTTACGGTCCTGAAGTCCGCTATCTTTTTCGCAAGAGAAGGCCCGACGCAGGGGATATTTTCAAGCCCTTTCTCATCTGCACTGTTTATATTTATTATTTCGGCTCCTTTTCCGGTCTTTTTTTCTTTTCCGGCTTCTTTGGCCTTTGTTGTCAGCGGAATTTCTCCCGAAAACGGTATATCCAATTTTTGCCCATCCTTCAGTGGCTGCGCAAGATTTATCTTTCCTTCATCAGCGTTCCGCACAAAACCTCCCGCGGCAATGACAGCGTCAGCTGCCCTGCATGACGGGTCAAATCTGTATAATCCGGGCCTTTTTACCGCCCCCGCGATATGGACATAGATCTCCAGAGGCTTTTGTTCCTGCACCTGAATATTATTGAATCCCTGTGTTTCGTCCGGGATTGTAGGATTTTTCGACATCCTGTTGTACACTGTGACCAGCCCGCCGAGAATAAATAAGGCGATGGCTAAGCCGTAAAAAAGTTTTTTATTGTTCTTGAAGAGTTCTTCGAGCATCCTGCGTGGATCATGAGCAATTTGCCTGCCATAAACCTAAGCGAAGCGCATGGTTCATGGCCCGCCATGATAATGCTATTTTATAGAATTACAAATATTGATAATATCCCGGATATAACCGGCAGTCGCTTCCGAGTAAGCCGCTCCGTTCCTGCTGACCTGGTTTGGGCCTTCGGCGTAAGAAGCAAGCGCCAGTGCGACCTGGTTCGGGTATCCCGGCCATCTGTCCATCATCATCCTGAGATAAAGGGCCGATCCTTTAACGCCTTGATCAAGGTCGAACGGGTCCCTTATCCCGATACCGGCTGCCGTTGAAGGTAGTAGCTGCGCAAGGCCCTGGGCATTGGAAGGCGAGACGCATGTCGGGTCAAAGCCGGATTCTCTTTCGATCATCCCCGTCAGCAACTTAGGGTTTATGTCATATTGTTGGCAGTATTTTATCACAGCGTCAGAGATCGTTCTGGCATCATCCTGAGAGATCTTTTTAGCATGTGAAGCGATATACCTGGAGACAGCACTTTCCGTCTCCGGATCCAACGCCTGTGTATAAGTTGCCGGAGGGAGCGTTGAAACATCTATCTGTATGACCTGCGCCGTAGGTGTGGGAACTGGCCGTTCCGGGGCTTTCCCTCCCATGCTTGAAAGGATAGTCACTACAAATATCAGAAGTACTACTATGCCTGTTGCTTCCAATTTAAGCTCCCATTATATCGGAAATTGCGCTCTTATATGCAGTGGAAAGTCTGTTGACCGGCATGTCGATGAGCTTTTTCTTTCCGTTACTGATCTTCAGGCTTTTTCCCGAGACCTTTCCTATGATATCGACAGGGGTCTTGTTAAGCATCGCGATATCATTTAGGACGAATATCTGGGAAGGATCTATCGTCAGGATTATCCTGGACTGTGTCTCGTCAAATAGAAGAGACCCGTTGTCAATTTTTTCGTCAAACGTTACCACCGCTCCCCTGCCGCCCTCTATGCAGCATTCGGAAAGAGCCGCGGCAAGGCCGCCTTCCGAAGTATCGTGGGCGCTTTTTACGGCGCCGATCTTTATAGCTTCATACGCTGTTTTTTGCACGCTTTTTTCAAGTTCTATGTCGATGTCAGGGCACTCTCCCTGTTCCTCTTTATTGACCCCCAAAAGCACGATGATGTCTCCATTATCCCTGAAAGCCATATCGCAGCACGCGTTTTTGTCTATTCTGCCAAGCATCCCTATGACGGGCGTCGGATAAATGGCGGCTTTGTCAGTCTCGTTGTAAAAGCTTACATTCCCCGACACGACAGGCGTTTCAAAGGCCCTGCACGCGTCAGCCAGCCCCTTCACGCAAAGCTTAAACTGCTGCATTATCTGCGGTTTTTCAGGGTTCCCGAAATTGAGGCAGTCGGTCACCGCCATCGGCTTGGCTCCGACACAGACAAGGTTCCTTGCCGCTTCGGCAACAGCTATCATCCCGCCTTTATAGGGATCAAAATAGCAGTATCTGCCGTTACCGTCCGTGGTGAGCGCGATCATCTTATCGGTCCCTTTTATCCGGAGCACCGCCGCGTCACCTTTGCCCGGAAGCACGGAAGTATTCGTTTGGACCATATGGTCATACTGCTCATAGACCCACGCCTTGCTCGCAATATTAGGATCAGATAAAAGCGATAACAGGTGTTTATTATATCCGGATTTTGAATTTATTATTTTGGATTTGTTTCGAATTTCGGATTTCGCTTGCCCTGAGCGGAGTCGAAGGGGATTTAGGATTTGCTCAACAGGTCTCTCATAAACTGGCGCATCATCCGCAAGGGAGCGCGCAGGGACCTGCGCGACCACCTTGTCCTTGACCTTTATCGTCAGGCTCCCGTCATCCGTAACTTTTCCCATTACGACGGCGTTAAGCCCCCATTTTTTGAATATCCTGAAGGCATCGTCTTCTGTCCCTTTTTTCATCACGACGACCATTCTTTCCTGCGATTCGGAAAGCATTATCTCGTAAGGGGTCATGGCCTCTTCTCTCTGGGGGACCCTGGAAATATCGATCTCCATCCCGCATCCTCCCCTGGAAGACATTTCGGATGTTGAGGAAGTCATCCCTGCCGCGCCCATGTCCTGCATGCCGATGACATTGCCGGTCTTGAGAAGCTCAAGACAGGCTTCGATCAATAATTTTTCCGTGAAAGGGTCGCCTACCTGGACATTGGACCTTCTCTCGGTAGAATCCTCATTCAACTCCACCGATGCGAACGTCGCCCCGTGTATCCCGTCCCGTCCGGTCGAAGAGCCCACATAAAGTACCGGGTTTCCTATTCCTTCTGCTTTTGCCTTTACTATCACATCGGGTATTTCCGATTCTTCATTTGGATTTTGAGTTTTGGATTTATTTTGGATTTTTACTATCCCCACACACATCGCATTCACCAGGCAATTCCCGCTATATGAAGGGTCAAAATAGACCTCTCCCGCGACTGTCGGCAGCCCCAGACAATTCCCGTAGGAAGAAATGCCGGCCACTACACCATCGAACAGATATCTATTATGTGGTTCCGAAAGCGGACCGAACCTGAGTGAATTTAATGAGGCTATCGGCCTGGCTCCCATCGTAAAAACATCCCTGACTATCCCTCCTACTCCTGTCGCCGCGCCCTGGAAAGGTTCCACCTGGCTGGGATGATTGTGGGATTCTATCTTCATAGTGATCGCGTAACCGTCGCCGATATCGATTATCCCCGCATTTTCTCCCGGCCCCTGAAGAATATGCGGCCCTTTTGTGGGAAATTGCTTGAGGTATATTTTAGAGCTCTTATATGAGCAGTGCTCGCTCCAGAGGACGCTGTACATTCCCAGTTCTACGATATTGGGCTCTCTTCCGAGGATCGTCTTTATTTTATTGAATTCTTCTTTGCTGAGACCGTGTTCGGCAACGATTTTTTCGTCCATTTCAACTTTATTTTATCATTTTAACGGCAGTTGTGCAAAAATAATATTTTGGAAATCTTCCGGTCTTTACATGAAGATTTATAAAAATGCGTGAAATTTCGGCAAGGAGTTAACGATAGATAATTGAGGTGAAAAAAGCCTAATTATTCAGAGGCCCAGTTCGAATTAAGATGAAATTACAAAGGAGGATTTGATCATGGCAACAAGTATAGTCGCGGCAGAAAATCCTATGGCGACGCATGTTAAGCTGGGGAACGCAGCCGGATTTGGGAATTTTATCCGCATTAATAAAAACAGAGTGGGCATCAAAGCTCTTGAGACATATTTTGATCATGATAATAAGGCAAAACGCCCGGATATCATCAGAACGGTGCTAAACAGCTTCGATCCAAGTAGAAGAAAATCCTCATTTAATGGCCCTTCCTATAACACCGATATAGTTGCGTTCGCATGCATGGCATCACCGATACATATATCAGAGGCTTTGAATGATGGAAGCGTGCATCCGGAAAAGATCTCAGGAGTTCTGGCGCACGAGCTAATGCCCGTAGCATTTGGTATGGCCCTGCTGGGTACTATGGAACAATCTGCGAGACAATCGCTTTTGCGACCAACATTAAATATTATTAAAGGAAGGGACGTAGACCAAAACACAGCTAACTGGTTCCATTTTGATACGGGTCAAGGGATGATAACCAGACATCAGGACCTTATAGCAAACGCGATCGGCCTGTCATTGGCGCTGGATACAGAATATTCTAAAATTGAACATGAAGAACACAAAAGCCATTCTCTCCATGTAGGAGTGACTGACGGAAAACAGTTGCCGCTTCAGGTCTTTATCCGTGGGGTCTCGCTTTTTCAGGAAGTCCATGGAGAAGAAAGATGGACAGGCCTGATGGAGAGGTTCGACGTGCCTACAGCACTTTTATACCTGTCAACCTCAGATATTGATAGATTTTACAATCTGGGCGGTGTTTTCGGACTGTTCAACCTTATCACGGGCAAACTGCAGTTCGGCGATTAGATTATTAACTTTTGAGTTTTAGTCCGCCAGCTGGCGGATTAGCGTTTAACTTCTTATATCACCATCGTGATCTTGATCCGGCCCTGGGCGTCTATCTCGGTCACTCTGACATCGACTTTATCGCCAATGTTCTTTAAGTTTGCAGCTTTTTTCGGCTTTTTTAAGAAAGTATTGTGCAAAAATGATGCTGTTAAAGATTTATAAAATTGGCTGAAATTTCTCTGATGAATTGCCGATAACTAATCAGAGACGATTTTACTATATTTAAAGGAGAATACATAATATGTCTACCAGACCAACTCTTGCTGTCGCAGGATCGATAAAGCACCTGCCGCATATCACAAGGGCCGCGGAGACTTTGCACAGGCTGACAGACGTAAGAGGACGCGTATACCTTGGGCTTAACGAAAGGCCTGTGACGCCGGAAACAACGGTGCTCGGCCCTGAACACCTGCCCAACGGATGTGATGGTTTTAGGAATGCCCAGCTTGCTTTTCTGGCCGGGGCCGCGAGAGTGGAAAGAGGAAAGGAAAATCTGCTCGTCTCATTCGGTAACAGAACAATATTATCCGTGCAGGACATGATAGCGATGTTCTCTGCCCATGAGATGGGGGAATATGCTACAGGAGGGATTGGCTGGCCCACTTGCGGAAGGACAATGGAAGACCTGAACGATCTTAACAGCCACATGCTGAACAGGATCTTCTGGTGGCTGAACGACATGGCTTATCGTATGCCTCACGTCTTGGATCATTCATTACAGGTTCCTGTCGCTCATAAACCTACCGCCGTTCAACAGGCGTCCAGGGGACGTGCACTTGTGACACCCGCGATAGCAAGAAAGCTTCTTGCTTTATCAGACAAATATATGGTCATGGGCTTGAACATAGCAACGAGGAGAAGCACTTATGAAGCCAGAAGGTTCTCTATGGTAGATTCACACAGATTTACTGACACCATAAACGAAGGCCGCTGGGTTGACAGCCTCGGATTTTGGCCAACTACTGATTTAGGGTTTATTGCAGATAAAGCTTTTGTAACTACCGGACGGAACGGACAAGCAAAACATGAAATACCTATTGGTTCGATCAGTGCTGTAATGGTCACCAAAAAAATATATCCTGTAATAACAGATTAAGGATAAGACTGTCTGGCATAAAACTTTGTGAGCTAAATCACCATCGTGAGGTTGATCCGGCCCTGGGCATCTATCTCGGTCACCCTGACATCGACTTTATCGCCGACGCTCACCACATCTTCCACTTTATTCACCCTGCGGTTCGCGAGTTTTGAGATATGGACCATCCCGTCTTTTCCGGGAAGTATCTCGACAAAAGCCCCGAAATTCATGATCTTTACGACCTCGCCGTGATAGACCTTGCCGATTTCCGCGTCCATCGCTATCTCGTCGATGCGCGCTTTGGCTTCTCTGGCCATCGCGGCATCTACCGAGGTGATGAACACCCTGCCGTCGTCCTCGATGTCTATCTGGCATTTAGTGTCTTCGATTATCTTTTTGATGTTCTTTCCGCCCGGTCCGATCACCATGCCGATCTTCTCGGTATTGATCGAGAAGGAGATGACCCTCGGCGCGAACTCGGAAAGATCTTTTCTCGGTGATGAGATCGCTTCGAGCATTTTATTTAATATAAAGTCGCGGCCCGTTTTTGCCTGGGCGAAAGTCTTTTCGACTATCTCCATAGAAAGCCCTTTTATCTTTGTGTCAAGCTGGATGGCAGTTATCCCTCTCGCGGACCCGGCTATCTTAAAGTCCATATCGCCGAGAAAATCCTCGAGCCCCTGGAGATCTGTCAGTATCTTGAACTTTTTGCCCTCTGTCACAAGTCCCATGGCTATTCCGGATACAGCCGCTTTGATCGGCGCTCCGGCGTCCATCAAAGCAAGAGAGCTTCCGCATGTAGAGGCCATCGAAGATGAACCGTTGGAACCTAGAATTTCCGAGACGAGCCTTATAGTATAAGGGAACTCTTCTTCAGGCGGTATTACCGGCAGAAGTGCTTTTTCGGCTAAAGCCCCGTGCCCGATCTCGCGCCTTCCGGGGCCTCTGAGAGGCCTTACCTCTCCTACGCTGTAAGCAGGCATATTGTAATGGTGCATGAAGCACTTTTCGCTTTTTTCCGCGTCAAGGCCGTCGATTATCTGCGCGTCGCCTTTTGCTCCAAGAGTAACTACCGTCAGGGCCTGCGTCATGCCCCTCGTAAAGACCGCGGACCCGTGCGCCCTCGGAAGGATGCCTATCTCGCAGGTGACCGGCCTTACCTCATCCATCTTTCTGCCGTCCGGCCTTTTATCCTCGTTGATTATCATATGGCGGACAAGTTTTTTCTCTATTGATTTCATTATCGCGTACAGGTCGGACACCTTTTCTTTTATGACCGTTTTAAGATGCTCGTCCGGGCCGTCTTTTATTTTTTCCACCAGCTCGTTCTCAATCACCGCAAGCCTGTCCTTTTGTTTTTCATTATTGGTGATATAAAGCGCTTCTTTTATTTTTCCGGTCGCTTCCTTAACGACATAAGCCTCGAGTTTTTCGTCAGGCATTGTGACTTTGAACTGCATCACCGGGACCCCGGCCTTTTTCTTGAATTCTTCCTGGAAGTCGATCACCTGGTTGATATATTTATGGCCGAATTTTATCGCGTCTATTACGACCGCTTCGGGGATCTCGTCTCCCTTTGCCTCTATCATGGAGATCTCTTCCCTGTCACCCGCGAATACCAGGTCAAGGTCGCTTTTTTCCATTTCTTCGTTCGTCGGATACGCGATGAATTTCCCGTCAATACGCGCCACTCTCACCGCTCCGATCGGCCCCTGAAATGGTATCTCTGAGATAGAAATAGCCGCGGACGCCGCGATTATTGCTATGACATCGGGCGGATTGCTCTCATCCACAGAAAGCGGAGTGACGACGATCTGAACATCGTTCTTGAAACCGTCGGGGAACAGCGGCCTTATCGGCCGGTCTATCAGCCTTGAGGTTAGGATCGCCTTTTCGGTAGGCCTGCCCTCGCGCTTGAAAAAGCCTCCGGGGATCTTCCCGACAGCGTACATCTTTTCTTCGTAATCAACTACCAGAGGAAAATAATCAATGTCTTTGCGGATCTTTTCCGAGACAGTGGCTGTGGCTATGAGGACGGTATCTCCGAAACGCACTACGACGGAACCTGAAGCCTGCTGGGCTAATTTGCCTGTTTCAAACTTGAGGTTGCGGCCCGAAAGCTCGATACTTGATTCGTGGATCATTTAATTCCCAGATTTCCGGCAAGTTTAGCGTACCTTTTGGGTTCGGTCCTTTTGAGATAGCTGATAAGCCTTTTCCTTTTTCCGACCATGAGCAGCAGCCCGTGCCGCGTGTGATGGTCTTTTAGGTGAGTGGAAAGATGGCCGGAAAGCTCGGCTATTCTTTTGGTCAGCAGGGCTATCTGCACATCGGCCGAACCGCAGTCTTTTTCGTTGATCTTGCTGCTGTCAATTACCGCTTTTTTCTCTTCTGTCCTCATATTTTCTTCCTTTATAATTATTTTATCACACAAGGATTCTTTCCGCAATCTTGGCATCATGCCCTATAGCCCTGATCAAAGTCTTTACATTATTGAACTTTTTTTCGGACCGGAGCCTCTTCTCAAGAAAAAGGCGGAGTTTCTTTCCCCTGATATCTGACCTGAAGTTCAGGATAAAGACCTCTATCGTCCTGTCTTTCTCAATGAAGGTCGGGCGCCTGCCGATATTAACGGCCCCTTTGTATTTTTTGCCATTTATCATGACATGACAGGCGTAGACACCGTCACACGGGACAAGCTTCTCAGGCCCGACCGCCACATTAGCCGTAGGATATCCCAAAAGAGCTCCTCTCCCTCTTCCGGAAATGACTTTCCCGCAGATAAGATAAGGATGCCCCAGAAGGTTCAAAGCATGAGAGAATTCGCCTTTTTCTATAAGATGCCTTATCAAGGTGCTTTTTACGACCCTTCCCGCTTCTTTTTTGTCCGTGACGCCCGTGACGCTGAACCCGAATTCTTTTCCGAGTTTTTTTAATTTAGACAGGTTCCCTTCTTTTCCCCTGCCGAAAACATAATCTTTTCCCACAAAGATATGCTTTACCTTCAATTTTTTGAGAAGGATATCATTTACGAATTTTTTATAATTCATGCTGCTGAAGTTCCTGTCGAACTTTGCCACCACAAAATGATCCGGAGACAGGGCTTCGACCAGGCAGGCTCTTTCATCTGCCGTGGAAAGCATCTTTATCTGCCTGCCGGGGTGAAGCGCTTTTTGCGGGTGCGGATCAAAGGTGAGCACAACCGAGGGAAGTTTTTTCGCCTTTGCGAAAGCGACCGCCGAGGCTATGACTTTTTTATGGCCGAGATGAAAACCGTCAAAAGTGCCGATAGCGACAACTGAGGAGCTTTCTTTGAAATTTTTCAGGTCTTTTGTCGTCTTCATCGCACAAACATTGATTTAACGAACATTGTTGTATTTTTAATGTATTCGGAGGCCGGCCAGAATAACAGTTGTGATAAGATAAGCGTCCCCAGTATCCTGCCCAAGACAATATAGAACACCATTGAACGCACGTCGTTCTCGCTCCTTTTGCCCCTTACCGCCTGGTCGGTTATGAACGCGCAGGTCGGGTCGACCATCAGAGCAAGCAATATCGTGGCCATGCCGTTGACTATACCGGACAGCTGGGATGCCGTGGTCCTGAACTCCGGCACCTGCGCTCCCGCGAACAGTGACGAAAGGACGCCTATGGCATATATCGATACCATAAAGAAATTAAGGATCAGGAATGTGGGAGATATGTTCTTTAAAGATATATTACTGAAAGAACCCGCGTCCGGCAGCCTGAAAGATCTGATGACCTTTTTTATATTTCTTGGTTTTAGAGATTCGGCCATCAGTTTTGGGATGGAACCTTTTCTTTCGAAGATATAGATGGCTTCCTCGAAGATATTGACGAAAAACGGGATCAATAAAGCGCCTGCCACGTTCCCTATAAAAGCGCAGAAGATGACTATCCTGAATTTATTGGCAAGGTCTCCCGGATTGTTGTTGAGTATCGCCATGTCCACCATGCCGCCGAGAAGCGGGGCCTGGAGCATGTTAGACATCCTTGCTATCAAAAAAGCCGTGTTGACAAAAGCCAGCGAAGTCGCTATCTGCTTTGTCCTTACCCCGGCCAGCCTCATGGATGATGACAGCGTCTCAAAAAAATGTATCAGACCGGTAAATATGCAGACAAATACAAGGGCGTTCATCTGACACCTTTCACTTTCGCTCTTGACGCCATGATCGAGCGCATTTCATCAATGTACTTTTTTATCACTCGCTCCCCGAGTTTTTTCGGGTCGATCCCGTACTCGCTAAGACTTGCTGTCTTTACCGGGGTGTCCTTTGAAGAAATATTTACCCCGGCGTGGATCAGTGTCGAGACATTTGAAGCTGTCGCAACTGCCACGGTCAATTTTCTGTCCTTTTGGTATAAGCCGTTATCTTTCCTGAGAAATATCAGCTTTCCGGCCATCCTGTGGGTTTCTTCCATGATAATGGATATCAGCAGCCTTTTCCTTAGGATCGTCTTTTCCAGGTCATTATCGAAATGCTCGGCAAGAAAATGGAGCATCAGGGAGCTGCGGATGAATTCTTTCTTTTTGCTGTCAGCAAGGTCTACCATATGCTGTTTGACTTCGCATTTTCCCGTGAACGAGATTATAGCATCACCTTCCAGATCGAAATTCTCATAGATATAATGCGGCCTCAACTGTTCGCCTGTGTAATCGATCTGCTTGTTGATGAATTTACATTTCATATTTTTTCTTCGATAAAAAATTTATCTTTCATCAGTTCCCAGTTACCGGTCTGTTTGAGCGCCCTGATACTTCTTGCGCAGCTTTCGCACTCGGAACACATCTTTCCCGCTCTCCCGCTACCGTAGCATGACCATACCAGATCGAACGGGACCCCGAGCTTTACCCCCATGTTGATGATGCCGCCTTTGTTATAGCTCTGCACGTAGCTCGTCACTTTCGGTTTGTTCAAAGTCGACAGCCTGAGGAGCTGGTTTTCGATGTTCACGAACTGGAGGGAATTATCTGGAAAGGTGGCGGCTTCTTCGCTGTTAAACCCGGTGATGATCAGGTCCGCGGCCGCCGCTTCCGCGAAAGACGCGGCGATGCTGATAAATACCGCGTTCCTGTTGGGGACCCATACCGCTTTTGCGCTCTCCTGTTTTATCTCGAGCTGCCTGCCGAGCGTCACTTCGGTTATCACGGGAAGCTGGACATTTTTATTGACAAGGGCGGTCTTTGTTATGGATTGGAGCCAGTCCAGTTTTATCGGTTTGAACGGCACGGCATAATGTCCGGCGATAGCTTCCGCTGCCTGGCGCTCCCTGGCAAGCGCTTTCTGCCCGTAATCAAAGAACAGCGCAAGGACTACTTCTGTTTCGTTCTTTGCCTGCGCAATTGAGACGAGGGAATCGATGCCGCCTGATAAAAGGACTATGCTTTTCATAACCTTATTATTTTGCCGCGCTCCGCTCCTATTGAAACCAGCGATATAGGCACTCCGGCGAGACCGGAGATCCTTTCAAGATACTTTTTGGCATTGTCCGGGAGATCGGAGAACGATCTTGCCGAAGTGGTGTCTGTCTTCCATCCGGGCATCTCTTCGTAAACAGGCTCGCATTTTTCAAGTATCCTGAGGTCCGACGGAAATTCGCTCATTTCCTTTTTATCATATCTGTAGGCCGTGCAAAGTTTTATCGAAGGCAGGCCGTCCAGGACATCGAGCTTTGTGACAGCCAGGTGCGTAAGGCCGTTTATCCTGGCGGCATATCTCAGGACCACCGAGTCAAACCATCCGCAGCGCCTCGGCCTTCCCGTAGTCGCCCCGTACTCGCCGCCCTTTTCCCTCAAAAAGTCGCCGATATCCGAGACGATCTCGGTCACAAAAGGACCGGACCCTACCCTCGTAACGTAAGCTTTTACCACTCCGATCACGTTGTCGATCAGTTTCGGACCAATGCCTGCACCGGTGCAGGCCCCTCCGGAAACCGGATTTGAAGAAGTCACATAAGGATATGTCCCGTGATCGACATCAAGCATTGTTCCCTGCGCGCCCTCGAGAAGGATATTTTTGCCGTTCCGGCATGCTTCCGACACGAGCACTGAAATATCCTCGACGACATATTTTTTTATCATCCTGGCGTGTCCCAGGTAATCGTTCAGGATCTCGTCGAAATCCAGAGGGAAATCCATATTATAAAAGTTCTTCAGTAGAAATCCCTTTTCGTCGATGTTCCACCTGAGCTTTTCCTTAAGGATCTCTTCGTTGAAGAGGTCTCCTATCCTGATGCCCCTCCGGTTGAATTTGTCGACATAACAGGGACCTATCCCTCTTGAAGTGGTCCCGATGCGTCCGGCTTCGCGTTTTTTTTCCTGCGCCTGGTCGATAAACCTGTGATAAGGAAATATCACGTGCGCTTTGGCGCTGATCTTCAGATTGCTGGGTTCTATCCCCTGCGCGCGCAGGGTCTCCATCTCGTCAAGGAGCACCGCTGGGTCCACCACGACGCCGTTGCCGATGACGCAGGTCACTCTGGGATAGAAAATCCCCGACGGTATAAGATGGAGCTTGAAGACCTTGTCATCGATGACGACCGTATGGCCCGCGTTGTTGCCTCCCTGATAGCGCACCACCATGTCCATATCCTTTGAAAGCAGGTCCGTGATCTTTCCCTTGCCTTCATCTCCCCACTGGGACCCAACTATTATCGTTACCGGCATGATATCTCCTCTATACGCATAAAAAGGGCCATTTTTGACCCCTTATTATTCTATCATATATAACTAAACTATTTGTTCATGACCCGAAACAGCGATCCGGCATTATTAAGGTCCGGTTGCTTCCTTAGAAGGTATCGTCGCCGCGGATTCAGCCGAAGCGGTCAGCAAATCAATAAGAGAGGCCTTTAAACGTACATATAAAGGGTCCTGTTCAGTCCCGCCGGTCAACGGGACATGCTTTTTCAGTTCTTTGAGCATCGCCGGTTTTTTATTTTCTATGATCTTAGGGTTTATCATTAATTTTTCATTGTTTTTCACAATATCCGACAGCATGAGCGAAAAATATGTGGTCGCGGAAGAAACATCAGCGACCACTTCTGAAGTCACTTCTTTTTTTATATATACTGGGGCGAATATTATGAGAGATTCTTTACTTGCCGCCATAGTGACCCTCACGAAATAAAGCCTGTCTACAGCTTCCGGACTTATATAAAGGATATAAGAAGCGTCCGCCGCCAGGGATGTCGCAACAGTCGTGACGGCAAAACCGCCCTTTGCTTCCAGAGAACAAAGCACGGCCTCTCCCGACACAGGCTTCATCTTTGCCATTTCGCTGTCTGAAAGAATAATCCTGCCAGATACTTTTGAGCTTTTAGCCGGAACGACCGCGGACAGCGAAGAAGACAAAGCCGGCGTCGCGGATTCCGGGACAACCCCTACAGGGCTCTTCCCGCAGCCAGAGGAGAGCACAAGAAAAATAAAAACAGGTAAAATAAATATTAATCTTTTCATAATGCCGGTTTTATGTGCAACTCTTTCAGCTGCTTCGTGTCAACCTCTGACGGAGCTTCCGAAAGCGGGCAATAAGCCGATTGTGTCTTCGGAAATGCAATGACGTCCCTTATTGATTCAGCACCCACTAGCATCATCACGAACCTGTCGACACCGAGAGCTATTCCTCCGTGCGGGGGCGCGCCGTATTCTAGTGCGTCAAGGAAAAAACCGAACTGCAGGCGTGTCAGTTGCTCTGGCAGGCCAAGAATATTGAATATCTTATGCTGGATATCGCTCCTGTGGATCCTGATGCTGCCGCCGCCTAGTTCGACGCCGTTCAAAACAATATCGTAAGCTTTTGCCCCGACCCCTCCCGGGTCTTTTTTATATCTCTCTTCGAGAGCGTCAAGGTCTCCGTCAGGAGAAGTGAACGGGTGATGCCGCGATGACCATCTTTTTTCTGTCTCGCTGTACTCGAACAGCGGAAAATCGACTACCCAGAGGAAGCTGAACTTTTTCGGGTCTATGAGCGCAAGTTTTTTGCCGAGGCTGAGCCTTATCGAGCTCAGGACACTGCAAGCCATATGGTAAGTATCCGCAACAAATATCAATAGATCTCCCACCTTTGCTTTTGCCTTGTTTTTAATAGCCTCTACCTCTTCCGGCTTAAGGAACTTTGCGATAGGTCCTTTCGAGTCCTCTTCTCCTATTACGATCCATGCCAGCCCTTTTGCGCCGCATGTCTTTGCTTCCTCTTCAAGAGCGGTTATCTCGCTCCTCGAGAATTTTCCTCCGCCTTCGATATTGATGCATTTGACGACCCCTCCGGATCTTACCGCACCGGAAAAGACTTTAAACTCGGAATCCTTTGCGATATCTGAAACATCGACCAGCTCAAGACCGAATCTCGTATCCGGCTTATCATTGCCAAATCTGTCCATAGCTTCTTTATACGACATCCTCGGGAGCGGAAGTTTCACGTCAGGAAAGTCTTTATTTCTATAACCGGTCTTTTTAAGAGTATCAATGATATGAAAGACCATCCGTTCGGTGAGAGAAAGGACGTCTTCCGCATCGACGAACGACATCTCAAGGTCTATCTGAGTGAACTCCGGCTGCCTGTCCGCCCTCAGGTCCTCATCCCTAAAACACCTGGCTATCTGGTAATATTTTTCGAGCCCGGAGATCATGAGGATCTGCTTATATAACTGGGGTGACTGCGGGAGCGCATAGAACTTGCCGGGATTTACCCGGGACGGGACGAGATAATCCCTGGCCCCCTCGGGGGTGCTCTTCCCGAGAAAAGGGGTCTCTATAGCAAGGAAACCTTCGGTGTCAAGAAAATCAGAAGCCGCTTTTAATATCCTGTGCCTTAAGACCAGATTATCTTTCATGAAGTCTTTCCGCAGGTCGAGGTAGCGGTATTTCAATCTGGTATTCTCATCCACCGGCTGGATTGCATCGGCTATTTCAAAAGCAGGGGTCTTGGCTGTGTTCAAAATCTCTATGTCCGAAGGTATAACTTCGATCTCGCCTGTCGGGATATTTTTATTGACTGACTGGGAAGAACGGGCTTTGATGACGCCTTTGACCGCGATAACAAACTCGGGCCTTATTTTTTCCGCTACAGCATGGATATTTTTTTTGTCGGAATCCACCACGACCTGGACTATGCCGGAGCGGTCCCGGATATCTAAAAATATCAGGTTCCCGTGGTCTCTCCTTCTGTGCACCCAGCCGTTGATGGTTATCTCTTTATCGATATCGCCTTTTTTCAGATCGCCGCAGTTCCTTGTACGTTTTATCATAACAGTTCAAGTGCTCTTTCTTCTTTCATCTCTTCCTGCTGGTTGGTCATCATGTTTCGGACTGTAAATACCCCTCTTTTCAGCTCATCCTCCCCTAACATTAAAACATATTTTGCCCCCAGGCTGTCAGCCGCTTTTAACTGGGAGGAAAGGCTTTTAGCGTCATAAGTAATATTTACTGTGATACCGCGTCCTCTTATCTTCACCGCTGTTTCGAACGCCTTATCCTTTGCTTCCTCCCCTATCCATGCAATATAAATACTATCAGGCTTAGAATCTTTAGGGAGTATGTTCTGTGCTGTCATAACAGAGATCAGTCTCTCAAGACCGATAGCAAAACCCACGGCCGGGACAGACGGCCCTCCGAGTTCTTTAACAAGGTCATCATACCGCCCGCCGCCTGCAACCGCGTTCTGGGAGCCTAGCTCTCCGGATATTATTTCAAAGGTCGTCCTTGTGTAATAATCGAGACCGCGCACCAGCCTGTCGTTTATCTTGACTTTTATCTTCTGTTTTTCCAGCGCTTTAACGATATTATCAAAATGAGAGGAACATTCCTTACAAAGCATTTCTTTCAGGGCCGGAATGCCTGCCAGTTCTTTTTTGCAGCCTTCTTCCTTGCAGTCGAGCACTCTTAAAGGGTTCT
>JAPLKZ010000005.1:243070-281595 GCA_026387835.1 Candidatus Saganbacteria bacterium | reverse complement strand
CCCAGTCAAACTGCCCACCTAACTCTGTTCCCAGAATTCAACATTCCGGGTTAGAATTCCAACGAGACCAGAGTGGTATCTCACTGACGACTCCCCCGAACCTAACGGCCCGGGATCAAAGTCTCCCACTTATGCTGCACGGATCACATCGAAACTCAAAGCTAGGATACAGTAAAGCTCCACGGGGTCTTTCTGTCCTGGTGCAGGTAATCCGTGTCTTCACGGATATCCCAATTTCGCCGAGTCCCTCTTCGAGACAGCGCTTCTATCATTACGCCTTTCGTGCGGGTCGGAACTTACCCGACAAGGAATTTCGCTACCTTAGGACCGTTATAGTTACGGCCGCCGTTCACCGGGGCTTCGATTCAATGCTTGATATAATCTCACATTTCCTCTTAACCTTCCGGCACTGGGCAGGCGTCAGCCCCTATACATCCCATTGCTGGTTTGCAGAGACCTGTGTTTTTGTTAAACAGTTGCAGAAGCCTAATGTCTGTGACCCCCGAATTTAACCGGGGGCGTCTCTTCTCCCGAAGTTACGAGACCATTTTGCCTAGTTCCTTAAAGAGGGTTCTCTCGCGCGCCTTGGCTTTTTAAGCCGACCCACCTGTGTCGGTTTGTAGTACGATCACCACCCGCAAACAAGCATGGCTTTTCTCGTCAGGATGACTTGACCACTTCTGGAATCATTGCTGAAACCACCGTACTCATCCTGCCATTGCTGACAGGACTTGAACCGGAATCCAATAACCGGCTGGCCTATCTTCCCGCGTCCCCACGCAGGTTAACTGCGGATAGTGGTACAGGAATATTAACCTGTTTACCATCGCTTACCCCCGATAAAGATCGGGGCTGGGCTTAGAAATCGACTTACCCTGGGTGGACGAACCTTCCCCAGGAAACCTCAGGTTTTCGGCGGACAAGATTCTCGCTTGTCTTTTCGCTACTTATGCCGACATTCTCGCTTCTATTTCGTCCATCGCGGCTCACGCCGCGACTTCAACCTACAATAGAACGCTCCCCTACCAGATCCACCGCCGAGGCGGTGGAAATCCGTAGCTTCGGTGATATACTTTAGCCCCGTTTATTTTCGGCGCAAGATCACTCGACCAGTGAGCTGTTACGCACTCTTTAAAGGATGGCTGCTTCTAAGCCAACCTCCTGGCTGTTTTAGCGACCTCACTTCCTTAACCACTTAGTATATACTTAGGGACCTTAGCTGACGATCTGGGATGTTCCCCTTTTGCCCACGAAGCTTATCCCTCGCAGACTCACTCCTGTGCATAGCACTGCGGCATTCGGAGTTAGCCAGGATTTGGCAAACCTTCCGGTCTCCTAGTCCAAACTGTACTCTACCTCCGCAGCCATTCACACAAGGCTGGCCCTAAAACCATTTCGGGGAGAACTAGCTATCTCTGGGCTCGTTTAGCTTTTCACTGCTATCCTCAAGTCATCGAAAGATTTTTCAACATCTACTCGTTCGGGCCTCCCCCCGATTTTCATCGGGGTTCACCCTGCTCAAGGATAGATCGCTCCAGTTTCGAGTCTATTACTAGCAACTAATGCCATGAACCTAAGCTTGCGCATGGTTCATGGCGGGCGCCCAAACATTTAGGACTCGCTTTCGCTGCGGCTGGTCCCGTAAAAGGGACTTAACCTTGCTGCTAACAATAAGTCGCCGGCTCATTCTTCAATAGGCACGCCATCACCCCGATTGCTCAGGGCTCTGACTGCTTGTAGGCATACGGTTTCATGTACTATTTCACTCCCCTCCCGGGGTGCTTTTCACCTTTCCCTCACGGTACTTGTTCACTATCGGTCTACTTCTAGTATTTAGCCTTGGATGATGGTCCACCCGGATTCCCACAGGATTTCTCGTGTCTCGTGGTACTTGGGGACGCTCGAGAAAGACATTATCTTTTCGCTTACATGGCTATCACATTCTTTGGCGCTCCTTTCCAGGAGACTTCTGCTAAAATAATGTTTTGTAACTTCCCGTCACGACTGCAATCGTGACTTGAACGCCCCGCGACACCTTATAAGAAACACTTGCAGGTTATTACTCTTATAAGGTTTAGGCTGTTTCCATTTCGCTCGCCGCTACTCTGGAAATCTCAGTTGATTTCTTTTCCTCAGGTTAATAAGATGTTTCAGTTCGCCTGGTTTGCTTTTTCATGCGCAGACATGACTCTGCGCGGGTTCTCCCATTCGGAAACCTTCGGATCAATGCTTGTTTGACAGCTCCCCGAAGAATATCGCCGCCACACGCGTCCTTCATCGCCTGAAGTAGCCAAGGTATCCTCCATATGCCCTTAGTATCTTGTCCCACAATCACTAGTTAACGCATCTGTTCCGCCCTGTCGCAAAACAGGCGGAAAGATTCGCGTCGCAGGGATCCTTGTGTCAGATCCCCGCCTCTTCTTTACACGCGGATTACCTTATTTAGTTATCAAGGTTCTTGAGCTTAACGTCCCCGGCAATCATTATTGCCCCCGGAACTGCCCTGTATAGACGAAAAAAAAGCGCTCATCAGCGCTTTGCTTAAAGGGTCTGATGAGATTTCCCTTTCAGGTCTTAGTTGTCGTCATACGTATGTAACTATACTATATTATTATATGTGTGTCAATCGGGGGTTTTGCCAAAAGTTTATTTTTTATCCGCCTGTTTTGGTTCGGTTTTTTTCTTGGGAGGAGAGATGTAAGTTTCAGCGGTTTTCTTATCCCTGGTATTATCCGTCACGTAAAATCCCGATCCCTTGAACACTATCCCCGCCGCGTGGATCATCCGCCTCACGGGGCCCTTGCAGAAATTGCACTCCTTTAAAGGCTTGTCCTTTATGCTTTGGAACTCCTCGAAGGTCTTGCCGCATGAGGCGCATTTATATTCGTATGTTGGCATATTTTTATTATATCAAAATTTTGATGTAAGCCCGATCGTCGCGACATTACTCGATGCCTCTGTCATGGCAATTGAATAACCCGCATCAAATCTTGCGCCCTTAGTCACCTGCCATTGCCCACCGATCTGCAGTTTGCCTGTGGTCTTTATCTGACATGATGAACCAAAGTACTCAGCGACAATATTGAAACTCTCCGTCAATACTTTTTCGACGGCAGCAGAATAAACAAACATATCATCACACGGACTGTTGGCGGCGTCTCCGACTACGATATAACCCGCGTTCAAGTCGAACTTCGCACCTAAATATCTTTTTGTTAGCAGAAGTACAGCCCCGTAATCGGTAAAGCCGGAACCAAGGCTTGGCACTGGGCTTCCATTAGTAAGCTTCAGATCGCCTCTTAAAGCGAGGCCTTCATCCGCCCCCAATTTGATCAGCTTCAATTTTGCATGGATAACAGCATCCGCTGTTCTTTGAATATCCGATGTATTGTACGGAAGCTCCAGCATAAGTTCCATGTCCGGGCTTACCCCTCTTCTCAACAGGAAGACAAAACCGCTTGAGACCGTATTGTCGTTCTTTTGCCTGATAATATTAAAGCCGGTTTCTGTCTCATATTTTCCGTGCTCTAATGTGGAGTAATCGTCCGTCACAAGAGGCCTGGCTGCATAAGAAGGCATTACAAAAAAGAAAAATATCAGCAGCGGTAAATACTTTTTAAGCATTTAAAGGTTGTTCTTTCTATCGTTGGTTGATCCTTCGAAAATACATTCCCGCAAAATAAAATATCCCGGCCGTCAGGACCACCCCGCAGGCTCCGGCAATAAATGTAGAGATAATCCCACTGCCGATGAACGGAAAGCAGTATCTCGTCATGATAGAAGATCTTTCGACTGCCAGTTTACCAAATCCAAGTTTCTCTGCGGTAAAATCGAGCCCGTCGGGAAATGTTGAGGCAAAAAAAGCGGCAAGCATGGCTATGGCGATAGAAAACCAGAATATCTTTTTCATTTTGCGTCCTCATTACCAGCAAGACGCCTGAAAACACCTATGAACGCTATTGTAATGAGCGCTTCAGCTATTCCTATGACCGCATGGACTTTTATCATCGCCAAAAAAACCGTTCTTAACGCGATGGCGCCTGAAAATCCGATCTGCAACGAGCACATCGCCGCCGCAAGCATCACCGACACCCATGAAGCGATCGCCACCGCGCTCCACTCCGGCATAATTTTCTTGGCGAAATAATATATGTAATAGCACCCGAACGAAGCTACGACCGCCATATTGATAATATTAGCTCCGAGCGTAAAAAGTCCGCCGTCCGCAAAAAATATAGATTGCATTATTAAAACCGTTGCTATCACTATTGTTCCCGCGAAAGGCCCCAGAAGTACAGCCGCAAGCACACCACCTATCAGATGACCTGAAGTTCCGTTGCTTACCGGAAAGTTGAACATCTGCGCCGCAAACACAAGAGAAGCTACCATCCCCATCTTATAGATCTTTTGTTCTCCGATCTTTGTGAGAACTCTCCGGCTTCCGCCGAGAACTTTATTTGCTCCCGCTCCGGCAGCTGCCATGACCTTTCCCGGAACAACTGCTGTCACCGCCTGCCTGACCTTAGCCATACAATAAGCAAGCGCCACAGCCGCCGCACCCATCATCCCCGCCGACATTTTTGGGTCTAAGAAACCGTCCGGTATATGCATTACCTCGTCCTCCCGATATTATAAACATAACATCCGTCAAGACCTTAATCAACTGCTCTTTTTGCCGCTTGACACTTCCTTCCTGTTTTTGTACACTAAAATTAGTATTTTCAGAAAGGAGCTTAATATGATCTTAAAAAGGACCGCTATTCTTTTACTGTTGTTTTCTATAATTCTTTCGGTCAGCGCCGCTGCCCAGGAGATGTCCGTCACATTCAAGGACGGGGCAAAACAGATCTTTACTCTCACCCAGCCGGCCGTTAACATCTCAAAGATAGAGCTTGGCACGGGCGAGATCACCGGATCTGCCACGGTCCCTGCAGTAACGGCAGCCGGAACATCCTCTGATCCCGCGGGTTATGTAAAAGGATTTGAAGGTAAATGGAACTCAAAATGGGGAGTCCTGACATTTGCCGTGTACGGAATGAAAGTTATAGGGGATTATACATATAATAGCGGTAAGATAGAAGCCAACCTCGCTGCGGACGGAAAGACCATGGAAGGCACCTGGTCTGAAGCTCCCACTTATTCCGCCCCGCAATGCAGCGGAAAATGCACATTTACCCTGTCTTCCGACGGGAACAGCATCAACGGCCACTGGTGGTACGGGGACGGTAAAGACGGCGGTGACTGGAACGGTATAAAGCTGAAGTAAGCTATTCCTGGCCGAGGATATACGAGAACATCAGAGGGGCTACTATCGTCGCGTCGCTTTCAATTACAAAACTTGGAGTTTCTTTTCCCAGTTTGCCCCACGTGATCTTTTCATTAGGGACCGCGCCGCTATAAGAACCGTAAGACGTGGTGCTGTCGGATATCTGGCAGAAATATCCCCACTTCCTGACATCTTTCTCAAAAAGGTCCTGCTCGATCAAAGGCACGACACATATCGGGAAATCCCCTGCTATGCCGCCCCCTATCTGGAAAAAGCCTATCGGGTGGTCTTTAGATGTCTTTTTGTACCAGTCGATCAAAAAGCTCATGGTCTCGAGCCCGGTCTTCACGATAGACATGTCTTTGATATTTCCTCTTTTATGGTCTGCGACAAGGACGTTGCCTATCGTTGAATCTTCCCAGCCCCCGACGAATATCGGGAGATCTTTTTCGCATGCTGCTATCAGCCAGGAATCTTTCGGGTCTATCTGGTAACTTTCTTTCAGCACTCCGTCCCTGATGATCCTGTACATGTACTCGTAAGGAAAATATCTTTTCCCTTCTTTTTCAGCCTTGTACCAGTATTTCTGGACTATCCTCTCTATCCTTCTCATCGCTTCTTCTTCGGGAATGCATGTATCTGTCACCCTGTTCATATGTCTTGCAAGAAGTGCTTCCTCGTCGTCTTTTGTAAAATACCTGTAGCCGGGAACCCTTTCGTAAAAGTCATGGGCGACAAGGTTGAATATGTCCTCTTCAAGGTTCGCGCCTGTTGTCGATATCGCGTGGATTTTGTCCTGCCTTATCATCTCCGCAAGCGTGAGCCCGATCTCTCCGGTGCTCATGGCGCCCGCCATCGCAAGGAACATTTTTCCGCCTTTGCCCAGGTGCTCCACATAAGCGGCGGAAGCATCTTTCACGACCGCTGCGTTGAAGTGCCGGTAGTTGTGGTCGATGAAATTTTTGATGGCCTTAAATTGTTCTTTATTGTTCATGATTTATTTCTGTTGTTTCATTATAAAACGATATGGTTTGATTAGTCAATGGAAAAGGAACATTCTTTGACAGAAGATTTATGAATATTCAAACAGTTGGAATGACTTGCGAACATACTACGATATCATCTAATGCTGAGTTATGACCTGCTTTATTTTTGCTCTTCCTTTTTTTCCATCTCGTCAATGAACATTTTTACGACGTCGTTTGCCAGTTCAGCTAATATTTTGACGGCTCTTTCGTCCTGCATTGCCCCGATTATCGCCGCGGCCTTTTCTAAAGGCATTGTTTTGTCATAAGTGACCCTGAGCGGGCTGGCAGTTTGATAGTCGATATTGATTACTTGCGCAAATATATCCGCGATTCTGCTTGCAAGCATCTTTTCATCAGCCAATATTGCCGCAGCCCTACTTACTGAGACCTTGTCATCAGCCAGTATATTCAAAACCCTGCGGGCCGGCATTTTTTCATCGGCAAATACTGCTGCAGCCCTGCACGGGAACATTATGTCATCAGTTAATATTGCCGCGGCCCTGCTTGCAGGCATTTTTTCAAAGGCTAATATTCTCATGACCTTATGAGCGGTTGTTTTTTCATCAGCCAATATTGCAGCGGCCCTGTCCGGCAGCATTCTGTCATCAGCAAATATTGTCTCGATTCTTCTCTCATCCATATTGTTATGTACTACTATTGAAACCGCTCTGGCAACGGTCATTTTGCCGTCATTTAAAATACCCGCGGCCCTGCTGAGAGGCATTTTGCCGTTATTTAAAGTCGCAGCGACTTTCTCTACAGTCAACCTGTCATCATTTAAAATGACTGCAGCTTTCTCTAAAGGCAGGCTTTCATCGGCAAATATTGCCTCAATTTTTACTATTCCTATTGTATTTTCAGATAATATATCAGCGGCCTTCCTGGGCTCAATAAGATCGTGCGCTAATATCCTCGCAACCCGGACTGGGGGCATTTTTTCATCTGCCAGAATAATTGCGGCCCGGCTTCCGGTCATATTGATATCGGCAAATATTCCCGCAACTTTATCTAAAGGCATTCTTCCATCAGCAAGTATTTCTGCGGCCTTATCTGAAGTTATCGTCCTTTCAGCCAATATAGCCGCAGCTCTGCTTATAGACATTTTTTTATCGGCAAATATCCACGAAGCCGTGCCGGCATCAAAAGTAAAACATTTTAATATTTCCGCAGACCTGAGCGCAGGCATTCCTGTGTCAGCTAATATTTCAGCAGCCCTGTGCATTCCGGCCAGCATTCCCGCAGCCCTGCCGACAGGCATTTTGTAATCGGCGAATATGCGCACGACCGTTCCTAAATCCGTCTTTTCATTGCCGAGCACGAGGACCGCTTCAGGGATACTGGCACGGGACCTCCAGTAATTACCTGGGGATGTTAGTCTTGCTGAAGCTATCCTTGTTGTAATATCGGCCCTGCTTGTTTTTACCGCCGCCGCAAAAAAAGGTCTTGCTGTCTGCATTTTATTTTCCTATCTTCTCAATAATTCGTCTTACGAGTTCGTCTCCCATTTCAGCTAAGATGTAAATTGCGTTTACGTCCGGCATTTCCCCGATTATGCCTGCAACCTTATCTAAAGAGATTTTTTCATCGGCTAATATATCCGCGGCCCTGGTAATAGGCATTATGCCGCCACCTAATATACCCGCAGCTTTCTGAACATTAATAAGATCACATGCTAATATTCTCACGGCCCTATCTAAAGGCATTTTCCCGTCAGCCAATATCCCCGCAGCCTTCCAAAGATTAATAAGATCATGCGCTAATATACCCGCAGCCTTCTCTAAAGATATTTTGTCATCAGCTAATATATCCGCAGCCCTGGCAACAGGCATTTTGTAATCAGCTAATATATCCGCAGCCCTGCAAAGACTCATTTTATCATCAGCTAATATACCCGCAGCCTTCTCTAAAGATATTTTGTCATCAGCTAATATATCCGCAGCCCTGGCAACAGGCATTTTGTAATCAGCTAATATTCCTGCAACCCTGGCAACAGGCATTTTGTCATCAGTTAATATACCCGCAGCCCTCCAAGGATTAATAAGATCATGCGCTAATATTCCCGCAGCCCTGCTAGCAGGCATTTTGTCATCAGCTAATATACCCGCAGCCCTGCTTGCAGGTATTTTGAGATAAGCTAATATTCCCGCAACCCTGGCAACAGGCATTTTGCCATCAGCAAATATTCCTGCAGCCCTGGCAACGGGCATTTTGTCATCAGCAAATATAGCCGCAACTTTCATTAAATCTATTTTGTCATCAGCTAATATACCCGCAGCTTTCTCTAAAGGCATTTTGTCATCAGTTAATATACCGTCATCAGCTAATATACCCGCAGCTTTCTCTAAAGGCATTTTGTCATCAGTTAATATACCCGCAGCTTTCTCTAAAGGCATTTTGTCATCAGTTAATATACCCGCAGCCCTGCTAATAGACATTTTGACATCAGCCAAAATTCCCGCAGCCATTTCTACTCTAGCTAATATATCCGCAGCCCTGGCAACGGGCATTTTGTCATCAGCAAATATAGCCGCGACCATTTTCTTATCTATTATTTTTTCATTTAATGCACGGACAGCTCCCGGAATACTGGCACGGGATCTCCAATAATCACCATTAGGTGAATAAAGTCTTGCCGAAGTTATCCTGGCGGCGACATCGATCCTGCTGCTCGTCCTTAACGCTGCTGCAAAAGAAGTCCTAGTTGTCTGCATTTTTATTTTCTCCCTTTAATATCCGGATCGTCATCGGCTGAAAGAGTATCGATGGTATTTTTTATAAATTTCACTCGATTTTGATCTTGGGCAGGGAAAATAGAAATCCAAATTTTAGTTCTCCCCTGACAAGGAGACCTGCCTGCCGGCAGGCAGGGATGTCACGAAGTGACAGGGGGGTTTATTTTAACCGGTCAGAACGTGTACGCGTATCCGATCGTCGCTATGCCGCCTTTTGCTGCACTAGCACCGCCATATTTTATTGCAGAGTATCCAAACTGCGCATTAAAGGCGCCAATATCAAATACCGCGATGTTAGCGCCGATATAAGCTTCAAGGCCGTATGAACCGGTCCTTCCGCCGCTGACCTTCAGAGGCACGATTATCCCGCCCCCGATGTACCAGTCGACCGGCACGTCCTGCATTTTGAGCATATCGAGCGCGTAAATGCCGCCTAATTTCAGCGTGGCTATCTTCAGGTCGGTATCCTTTCCGCTGGCTCCCGTGAGATAATCTCCGCCTAACCTCACCTTCGCACCCCGGATAAATCTTGTGAGCGGATAATCTAACACTGCCGATGCAGCCGTAAGACCCGCGGACACGCCAAAGTTAGCCCCTATGGTCAAGCCCCATGGTGACGGGACAACCGGAATTGCCGCTGCAGTTGATACCCGGGCAGGAGTTACTTTTTCAGGTAACGGCGGCACCCACGGTGTTGCCGGAGCTTTTTTTAGTGTCGGCTTTAAAGCCGGCTTCTTTGCGGCTTTCTTTATCTTCGCAGCTTTTGCTGTTATCTTTTTCTTCGCGGCTTTTGCTTTCTTCGTGACCTTTGTCTTCTTTGCGGCTTTTGTCTTCTTTGCGGCTTTCGTCTTCTTTGCAGCTTTTGTCTTCTTCGCGGGTTTTTTATTCTTCACGGCCTTTTTATTCTTCACGGTCCTGACGATCCTCTTCCCCGGCTTTCTCGGGGCTTTTTTCTTCGCTGCTGAAACAGAAGCTACAGTAAAGTTTGCTATTAAAGATGCCGCCAGTATTAATGCGATCAGTTTTTTCATTTATAGATATTTTATCATTCCGGCACTCGTTGTCAATGGAAAAATGCAAGATAAAGTTTAATATTTCCCCCCGCCCTTGAAATTATACTAAAATAAAGTGTATTATGTGGTATTAAAGGAGAAAAGAAAATGAAAAAACACCTGTTCGTGTCAGCCGTCATATTTGCCGCCGTGCTGTCCGCGGTCTCTTTCGCTGCAATGCCCTACGCCCCGAAGAATGTCGTCGCCATCAATCTGGGCCCTAAAAACCCGACTTTTAATGAATCGAAGTTCCAGGACATCAAGTTCTATTACACCCCGGAACTCAATTGGGACACAAATAAAGCCGGGGGAAAACCGGCATTTCTTGCGGACTGGATCAATAAGAAAGGTCTGCGCCAGGATGAAGCGGTCCTTCTTGACAGGAACGGCTTCGGCGCTTTCGAATGCTTTCTGATGAGGGATACCAAATTCGAGGATAACCGGATACTCGGAGATATCGAAAATATGGGTGAGGCGCTTAAGGCTGTTGTCGAGAACGGGAGGACTTCAGGTGACAGGACCGGCAAGAAAATGGACCTGACCATGATCTCCGCGGTCTACGGCCGGCCTTTTCCGGATTTTGAGATCGTGACTTCTTCCGGAGAGGTCACAACGACGCGTAACGCGATCAGTGCCGCCGGACTGCCGACCATCGTCTTTGTGTACTACATACCGCGCGACCATCAGTTCAAGGACGCGGAATCATCGATGAAGGATGTGACCACCGTGATGCAGGCGATCGGAGGCATCACCAACATGTCCGTCAGCGATGACCGCACAGATCTGTTGAACAGGATAGAGAACGACCTTTACTGCAGGTAGTTAAGATCGTCTTCGTCGTTTATTCGGACGCCGACCGGAAGTTCTTTGATGACGCACCGCTGATGATATAATAAAATTAGTCATGAATGGATCTTTTGCGAACATATTCCGCGCACTGAAGAACCGCAACTACCGTTTGTTTTTTGCGGGCCAGAGCATATCGCTGATCGGGACATGGATGCAGGCCGTCGCGGTGGGCTGGCTGGCGTATAGGATGACGAACTCAGCTTTTGTCCTCGGAGCCGTGGCGTTCTCAAGCCAGATACCGGCGTTCATCATTGCGCCTTTCGCGGGAGTGATGGTCGACAGGTGGGATAAGCAGAAGGTCCTCATCATCACTCAGACCATCTCCCTTTTTCAGGCGCTTGCGCTTGCATCTCTTGTACTTTCAGGCAGGATCGAGGTCTGGCACCTTTATTTACTGGGAGCGGTCCTTGGGCTCGTTAACTCGATCGACATGCCGGCAAGACAGTCCTTCGTGGTCAAGATGGTCAAAAGAGAGGACCTGGGAAATGCGATAGCGCTTAACTCATCAATGGTTAACAGCGCGAGACTCATCGGACCTGCTGTCGCGGGAGTGCTGATCGCGATGTTCGGTGAAGGTTACTGTTTTCTTATCAATGCAGTAAGCTATGTCGCCGTTATAATATCACTGATGATGATGAAGATCACGGCCACTGAGGAAAAGAGAGTGGCAAAGCCTTTCTTCAGGGAATTCAAAGATGGCCTGTCTTACGCCTATCATAATGAGGCGATAAGGGACATAATCCTGCTCATCAGCATGGTGAGCCTTGCAGGGATGTCGTATGCGATACTGATGCCTATTTTCGCGAAGAACATCCTTCACGGAGGGCCTCAGACACTCGGTTTCCTGATGTCCGGAGCGGGAATGGGAGCCCTTGCAGGAGGTCTGTTCCTTGCCTCGCGCAAAAGCGTCGTCGGACTCAATAAGTTGATGAACTTCGGCACAGCCCTCTTTGGCGCGGGGTTGATCCTGTTCTCACTATCTAAGATTTATATCTTGTCGCTCATACTGATGCCTGTCGTGGGGTTCGGGATGCTGACGCAGATCGCAGGAAGCAACACTGTGCTGCAGACTATCGTCTCTGACAACAAGAGAGGAAGGATCATGAGCCTCTATTCGATGGCTTTTCTAGGAATGGCGCCGTTCGGAAGCATAATCGCCGGGACGCTCGCCCACAATCTTGGAGCACCGACCGCGGTCATGATAAACGGGATCATGTGCCTCATTGCATCAGCGCTGTTTTACGTACGCCTGCCGCATATCAGGAAAGTAATAAGGCCCATCTATGTAGAAAAGGGGATCCTTGAAGCTTCGGAGATAACGACACCTCCCGAGGAATGCTGAAGGATCTAGCCGTCTCCACCAATAAGTAAAAATGTTCCGGATTATTTAACACATTGGAGGGTATGCGCGAAACATCCGATATTCGAATTTCGGATTTTGTCTTTTCTGATCTATCGGGCAGATCACCGACTGGGATGTCCCTGTAGTCAACTATGTCTCGTTCAAGGAGCTATAAAGTGACTTATCTGCCTATTTCTTGACCCCCGCAGGCTTTTCGAGCGGTATGGTGCCGGGTTTTGCAACAGGTTGAGTTTGTGCTTTTTTTATCTTTTCGATTGCTTGTTGTGCAGACAGGCGAACAAGGCTTTCACTATCGTTCAATGCTTTCACGAGATCCGGGACTGCCTGTTTATCGCCAAATTCACCTAGTGTATAGGCGGCGTGATATCGAACGATCCATTCATTGTCTTTCAGCGCTTCGACAATGGCCGGGATTGCAGGACTTCCGATTTTTTGCAAAGCTTCGACTGCTTCTTGGATCCAAACGTAGTTACGGCTTTTAAATACATCGATCAACCCTTTTATTTTTTTCTGTTCCGAAGTGTCCGGTGCCGACTGCGGCGACGGGGCTGATGCGACCGGCTGCGCTGCAGCCAGCAAGATTACTGGCCTTTCTCCAAAACCTGCAGACCCGACTTCCGTGTTTCTTGCAGATCCTTCTTTTTTGAGGGCTGACAGTCTTTTGTATTCATCGGCTGTAACCGGGACCGCTAAACTTCCGCCATTAATTCCGCTCATTACTTTTCTCCTTCTGTCTTTATTGGGATCACAACCGACAACAGCTTTGATCTGCCGGTTTTTGACCTTATAATTATATCGTGTGCCTTTTTAATAAATTTCACATTATTTTTCACGATATATTTTGTCTTTTCTGATGTACAATATATCCATGGCTATCTTCACCGGCATTGTATCAGGCATCGCTCTCATTGCGCTCGGAGTGTGGATACTGAGATGGCTCGGCGAGTCAGGGACAAAGTCATGGATCATCTCATCGGTGGCGTGGAGCCTCATCCTTTACGGCGTCCAGGTCATCATCGTCGCGTTCATCGGCAACCCGTTCAAAGGTTTGATCTAGCCGGTAACCTGCCTTCTTAAATCCCCCGTAAACCGCGAAGTTGTAGCACTTCCAGGTTTTGTCATTGTCTGATAATGTTAGTTCGCAGAAAAATATTAATGGACCTACTGAGAGTCGAACTCAGGTCTCGGCGTTGCGAACGCCGTGTTCTACCACTGAACCATAGGCCCTTGCTTTACTACTTCCAGGATCTTTTTTTAACTTTGGTTTCGATCGTCTCTGTAGGATATATGGCTTCTACAATTTCATCCGGATCAAACCAAAGTTTAATCTCGACTTCCGCCTCTTCGGGAGTTGCCGAGCAGTGGAGAACATTTTCAAATATGCCTTTTGAAGTGATCCTGCCGTACTGGCCTCTTATCGAAGAGGCATCGGCTTCTTCAGGATTTGTGACGCCCGCAAGCTGCCTTACTTTTTTTACCGCGTCCGGCCCGGTATAAACCAGGGCAAGGACCCTCCTGTAAGGCTCGTCATAAACATCGCCGCATATATAGTCGACAACGCTCTTAAAGAACGGCTTGTCCTTCAGGTGCGCGTAATGCTTTTCGGCAAGCTCCCTCGTCACATGAAGGACCTTTGCTCCTATGATACGCAGTTTTGTCTCGGAAAGACGGGAAAGAATGTTCCCTGTCAGGGACTTTTTTATACCGTCCGGTTTGATCACTACCAGCGTTTTTGTGTTCGCCATTTTACTTGTCCTGCAGTATCGCGATGCCCGGAAGTATTTTGCCCTCCAGAAATTCCAGCGAAGCTCCGCCGCCGGTGGATATATGTGTTATCTTATCGGCGACGCCCGCTTTTTCTACCGCCGCCGCGGAATCTCCTCCCCCAACTATGGTCACGGCTTTTGAATCGGCAAGCGCTCTTGCGACCTCGTTGGTACCCTTTGCGAACTTATCTATCTCAAAAACGCCCATAGGTCCGTTCCAGACCACGGTCCCGGCATTTTTGATCTCATCTTTTATCAGTTTTATCGTCTCGGGTCCTATATCGACGCCAAGCATGTCGGCGGGGATACCATCATTTGGCACGACTTTTGACGGCGCGTCTGCTTTCAACTCGGCGACCACCACATGGTCTACAGGGACTATCAGCTTCAAATTCGGCATCCCTTTCAGCTGCGACCATATTACCTTTGCCTGGTCAAGGAATTTTGTTTCGACCAGAGATTTTCCTATCTCAAAACCCTGGGTCTTCATGAAAGTAAATATCATCCCGCCTCCGATCACCAGAGTATCCACCTTCTGAGCCAGGTTCTTTATGACGGTTATTTTTGATGAGACTTTAGCTCCGCCGATTATAGCGACGAACGGTTTCTTCGGGTTTGTAAGCGCGCCGCCGAGGAACTCAAGCTCTTTTCTGATCAGAAACCCGCAGACTCCCGGAAGGATATGAGCGACACCTTCAGTTGAAGCGTGGGCCCTGTGAGCCGTACCGAACGCGTCGTTGACATAGACATCGGCCAAAGCGGCAAGTTTTTTGGAGAAGTTCTCATCGTTCGCCTCTTCTTCTTTATAGAACCTCACGTTTTCGAGCAGCGTCACGTCGCCGTTATTCATCTTTGAAACGGCATCCTCGACCTCTTCTCCGATGCAGTCATCTAGTTTCAGGACTTTCTTCCCCAGCAGTTCCTCGAGCCTTTTTGCTATGGGGTTCATCCTCAGCTCCTGTGTCACACCGCTGGGCCTGCCGAGATGGGAGACGAGGATCACTTTTGATCCTTTATCTATAAGATATTTTATCGTCGGGAGCGATTCTCTTATCCTCCTGTCGTCCGTAATATTGCCCGCTTTATCCTGCGGCACATTGAAATCGACCCTTACAAGCACTCTCTTGCCGTTCAGTTCACTATCTTTCAGGTCAGAAATGCATTTCTTCATCTTTTATCCTCCTTCTGAAAATGAACCCCGCACTTTGTGCCAAAGTGCGGGGCATTTTTAGTTCTTTTTCCCGGGCCCGGGCGGAGATCACCCCGCCCCTACATTATAAACCCTTACCGATCATCTTAACGAGCAGGTCCACTACCCTGTTGGAATAGCCCCATTCGTTATCATACCAGGATACTAATTTAAAGAACCTTTTCTCGCCTTTAAGGTTGTTCTGCAGCGTCGCGAGCGAATCATAGATCGAAGAGCGCTCGTCATGGATGAAATCGGTGGAGACTACTTCTTCATCTGCCACGCCGAGTATCCCTTTCAGATAGGAAGCCGACGCTTTTTTCAGTAACGAATCTATCTCTTCGATTGACGTATCTTTTACCGAACGGAAGGTCAGGTCAACAACGGAAACATCGGCAGTCGGTATTCTGAACGACATCCCCGTCAATTTGCCTTTTGTCGCGGGAAGGACTTCACCGACGGCTTTCGCTGCGCCCGTTGTCGAGGGAATTATATTGATGGCAGCCGCTCTTCCCCCGCGCCAGTCCTTTTTGGAAGGCCCGTCAACGGTCTTCTGTGTCGCTGTATAAGAATGGATGGTTGTCATTAAACCTGTTTCAACTCCGATACCTTCTTTTAAAAGCACGTGGACCAGCGGGGCTAGGCAGTTCGTCGTACAGGAAGCGTTGGAGACGATGTTGTGCTTTGCGGGATCATATTCATTGTCATTGACGCCGATCACTATTGTCTTTACATCGCCTTTCCCGGGGGCCGAGATTATGACCTTTTTCGCGCCTGCGGCCAGGTGGCCTTTCGCTTTTTCTGAATCGGTAAAGAGCCCCGTGCATTCGAGTACTATGTCCACTCCCAGTTCCTTCCACGGGAGCTGCGAGGGGTCCTTTGTCGCCATTATGCATTTTACCTTGTCACCGTTCACGACCAGGACATCATCCTCGGCAGCAGAAGGGCTGCTTTTTTCCGTGGATATCTTTGCCTTGAACCTGCCGTGGACAGAATCATATTTCAGCTGGTACGCGAAATATTTCGCGTCGGTGCTGATGTCCACCACCCCGACTATGTCCGCCTCCCTGCCGAGGACCCCTTTTTCAACCAGCGCCATAAATACAAGACGCCCAATCCTCCCGAACCCGTTGATACCGACTTTGACCTTGCCTGCCATTTCTTTCCCCTTTCTATTTTTACTGTAAGCAAAAAAATAGATCTTTGCGATCTTCGTGCTTACATCTTGGAGCTTATTGCTTACAGCTTTATTCTATCATCACTTCTAAAAAAGTGTCAATTATGGTATCCTTTTTTCTATGATAAAAATGCGCCGTTTTTTTGAAGGTCTGGACAGTAAAAGATCAGTTATATTTACTGCCGTCGCTTTCACGGCCGGCCTGGCACTGCTTTATATCATCGTGCCCGACATAAGGCTTCTTTCCGACGTGAGGAAAGAAAAAGTTTTGCACGCTGACAATATAAGCGTCACCGGTTTTGAGGACGGCAAAAAAAACTGGGAAATATCTTCAAAAAGGCTTTCCGCCAACAGAGGCCAGGACATCATCGAATTCGAGGACGTCGACAAAGGAAATGTATTCAAAAAAGGAAGGCTGATAATAAAAGACTTGCGGGCAAAAAGGGTCATCGTCACGAATTACAACAGCAGGATAGAGGCCTTCTCATCAACCGCGGAGCCGCAGCCTCTGGAAGCAAGCATCGATGTGGCGCATGCCAGCACCACCGAGGTCCTGAAAGAACCTTCAAAAGGATTCACGAAGGTCCTGGCGTCTTATCTCTGGTATTCCTCACCCCAGAAAAGGTCGAATGCCGATGATGTGCGGGTCTTTGACAGGAAATACACCGCTACGACCGGACACATCGACATAAACCATAAAAAGAACATCGGCACTATGACATCCGGCCCGCACATAAAGGCCGGCGACTATACAATAGGTGCGACAACGATGGAAAGCTATTTCAGACAGGATACGCTTAAGGCTTACAATAAAGTGAGGGTCCGCGTAAAAAAGAAGGCGGTGATGACCGATATCAAGTCCGATGATCTCTCTTTCTCGACAAAAGATTACAGCGGCCTGATGAACGGCCATGTAGAACTGACGCAGAAAAGCAAGATCGCCTCGTCGGACGCGCTTTCATTTGACGACGTAGAACAGACGGCGACACTTATAAAAAATGTCAGGGCTTTCATCAAAAAAGGCGGCCACATTCTTAAAGAACGGACCGTCCTCAAGATCAGGAATACGGAAGCAAAAAAAATAATGAGCGAAGGGGTTCTTTTGAACTGCGACAGCCTGAAAGTCTCGACAAGGAACGGCAATGCGACAGCGGACGGTAAAGTATTTGTTATCCAAAAAGGAAAGAACGCAAAGGCGGACCACGCTTTTTATGACGACAATAAAGAGACGATCACGATGACAGGCAACGTCCATATAGAAAAGGAAGGGGAATGGATAAAGACCAAAAAGGTCATCGTTTACGTGAACAAGGAGACCTTTGAGGCCTTTGGTGATGTGGAGACGCTTTTCAAGCTGAAGAAGTAGCCGGGTATTCGGACTCTCCCCAGCAGGAATAGAAGAAATCGCATTCCTTGCACAGGTTTAATTTACTATCAGCACCGGGGTGCCTTCATCGACATTGGCAAATAGAAATTTCAGGTAGCGGTGCTCCACTGCCACGCATCCTCTTGTATTGTCTCTTTTTGTTACATAAATAAGGTCCGGATCTTTCTTCTCCATCCTGTCGATGGCATATTTCATATATGTAGGCGCACCGTGGATCCCGTATGTCCCGCCCAGCGGGGTGTCCCAGGGCGGCTGGGCCCTCAAAATATTAGCTGCCACGATCCTCCTGTAATCGGAAGCGCTCAACCTGGACCCCAACTCTACCGCCTTATTGGCATCCGCGATGTTCGGCCAGCTCAGTCCCAGAAAAAGCGTGAAGCGGCTGTCCGCATTTTTCTGGCAGATATAATACTCCCCTGCCGGTGTCTCATACCTGCCGCCCATGCCGATAGCAATTGGCGCCGGGAATTTCAGGTCGAAACCTTTCCATGACACATTACGCACGATAAAACCATTATTGCAGTAATAAATAAGATGTTTTGATTTTGATATAACCATACAATCCTGGGTGAGGTATTTCGACGCGAACTGAAGGACACTGCCTTCCAATGTGACGGGAAAATCTTTTTTGACGCTTTTTTAAAGTTGTAATAACCCAGCAAAAAGCGTGACCGCTATCACCAAAGATATCGGGATGATCTTTAATCTCATATAATAATTATAACTTATTTTATTTATAATAACCCGCCACGGCTGCCGAGACCTTGTTTATCACCACCCTCGCGCTCCGGTCATGCCTGAAACCTTTCGTAAAAACGCAGAGGACATATTTGCCGCGCGGGGCGTACACGACAGCGCAGTCATGGAGGACGTTAGAAATATTGCCGGTCTTGTTGGCGCATTTAAAGCCCTTTGGCAAAACGAACGGAATGCCGAACCTGTACTTCTGGCTGAACATGAACGAAAGCATGTCCTTTCTCGACGAAGAAGTAAAGCCCGCCCCTTTCTGTATCCTCAGCAGCAATTTTGCGATATCATTAGGGGTCGTGATGTTAACCGTCCTGTCCGGAGGTTCAGTGAGAGGATTCGCATTCAACAAATAGGTCTTATAAAGTCCTGTCTTCCTGCAGTACCTGTTCACGGCTTTTCTGCCTATCCTTCCTATGATGATCCTTGTCGCCGTATTATCGGAAAGAGATATCATCATCCTGCAGTAATTCCATAGCGTATACCTGTTCGGCTGCAGCCACCGCAGTATCCCGGCACCGGGAAGCTTGTCTTCATCCGAAAAATAGATGTGCTCCCCCAAATTTATCTGCTTACGGTCGGACATGGAGAACAAGCATGCCATCACCGGCAGTTTTATTATGGATGCCGCGGGAAAAGGCCTGCTCCCGTTCACCGAGACGGCCCTTTTTGTATTGACATCGATGAACGATACACCGATCAAGTATCCGCGGAACACCTGCCTGCCGTAGTTCTTATATGCGATAGACCTCAACTTGCCTTCAAGGCCGGAGAACCTGCCGGCGGCAAATGATGGTTGAAAAATAAGAGCTCCCGCTAAAATTAACAGCAAAATTCTTTTAAGCATGTTTTTCCCTGCCCTCACCCCATCACCTTCGGATATTCACCAAATATCTTTTTATAGATCCCGGGATATCCGTCCTTCCCCCCGATGAACATCATCGCAAAAGGCATGACCTTTTTAGTTTCTTCGCTCATTATCCTTGAGATATTGCAGATGTCCCACTGCGCGTGGCTGTCCTCCCGAAGCCTGGACAGATGATACAGTTCCCTGGCATTGCATTTGAACAGGACCCTTCTCCTGTGAGCATTCGTCAATACGTAAGGAGCTGCGGCAGAGTTTGTCTTCATGACGATCTCATAAGCTTTTTCCGTTCTTGCAATGATCTCCATAAAGGCTTTTTTCATGCCGATTTCGTCTATCGACGGCGGCACTGTCACACCGAGAGAGATATCATACGGCTGTGTTATTATCGTCGCCATCCTGTGCCGTTTAAGCTGCGCAAAACAGGATGATGACAGCATTACTTCAAATGTCACATCGATGTTCTCGAACTCGCGGAGTACCGTATCATAGAACTGCATGTATTTGCCGGAGGTTTTAACAATAAGCTCTTTTTCTGCCAAGGACATTTTTTTGACCTTCTTTTCGCAGCTTTCAAAATCCTCTCCGCTCACTGCGAACATCAGGCTCGCCACCAAAACATCATCGGCATCTTTCGTATGATCGATCAACCTGACTTCAGGTTGTTTTGAATGATGAATTTTGATTTTTGAATTTATTTTGGATTTAATTTCCTGGTAAGTTTTTGCGTCAAATTCATTCGCTTCCGTAAATAAGATAATGGAAGGCGCTATCTTTGCCGCAAGCCCGTACATCTTTTTCGATATTTCTTTTATCTCTGAGAGGGGCTGCGACGCGAAACGCCTGAACATGAGCTCAAGGTTCCTGGCGTTCACCGTGAGGCCCAGCTGCGCCTGTGTCGCAAGAGCTGTCACGTACCTCGCGTCCTCTTTGGCCCAGCCTTCAAGAAGGACTCCGTTCTTCGGGTCCTTTGCCAGGACAGCGTGTTTCTTCAGGACATAGGCCTGCAATTTTTCGTTCAGCCGGTGGTACAGCCTGTTCTGTTCCTTTATCGTTGAAACAAAGATCCCTTCAGCTTTTGAACCTTTTATTTCTTCCGGGACCACAAAATCATCTTCAAGGGTTATATATCTCTGGGATTTTTCCGTGAAGGAACAGAGCCTGAAATGCTCCAGGTGTTCCACGGCGAGGCGCGATATGGCGATCAGATCAAAATTGAATACGGCGTGCTCGGCCACAGAGTGATGTCCCATTTTGAATATGATGCTGCTGTTCGACTTCCTGGCCTTTTCAACCTCCTGCCTTGCGGCTTTGCGCAGTTCGTCGATCGGCCTCGGATCGCGGCTGATCCTCGCGTAAGCGGCCGAGATCGTCTCGGGCGTGACATCCTGCCTTTGGACGGGCCCTTTTTTCAGCTCTTCCAGAACTTCAGCATCGATATTGTATCCGGCGAGGTTTATCTGCATATCAATCTTATGCTAACAAAAAATCGTTTGGCGTGCAATTAAAGACGGCGGTTTTATTCAGATCGTGCTTTTTGTCTTTTGTATTACAGGGGCTTTTTTTTGCGCCGGCTTTGGCCTTGCTTTTCTTGCCGGTCTTTCGTTCTTTTTTTCGAGCAGCTTTTTTATTTCGTCAAGCTCGGCTTTTAACTTTTTTACTTCTTCTTCATTTGCCTTGTCCGCTCCAGACTTCACCTCAGGCGTCGGAAAGGTCCCTACAGCCGACGGTTCTACTGTCGCCATTATGCCAGGTGTAACTGGTACGACCGTAGTGCTGGGCTTCGGTGAAACGGCTTCCGGCGTAGTGACTGCCGGGGCTACTGGCCTCATCTCCATCAGTTCGAAATTTGCGGTCTTTGCAAGGACCGTCTCTGAATTCCTCTCGTCAAACATGTAGAAATTCGCTGTCCACCTTCCGAATACAAAAGGCTTCGGCACCTCAGGCGTTTTTGCATTTATAAAATATGATGTTGTCTTAAATATTTTTGCGGTCCCGTCAGGGTCAAAAGCGATCGGCCCTTCCGTCATCTTGAGCGTGTTGTCCGGAGAAATGAACTCTATCTTGCCGTAATATCTCGGGGAATCACCGTCATAATCCGATTTCGGCTCGATCTTGCCCCAGAACACCATCCACTGTTCAGGCTGGGACATCCACACTGTCTTCGTTTCCAGTACTTTGTTCTCCGTAAAACTCCCCGCGCTCACCCCCAGGTCCTTCAACTCCGGCGCGGCAAAAACACATGCCGCCGTCATAATAAGTACCGCCGCCGCAAGCACTGTCTTCTTCATTCCTTTTTCTCCTTTTCTTTTACTTTGTCGAGTCGATGAACTCGAAGTTGAATGTCTTTGCCTTTATCACTTCTCCGGTGTTTTTGTTCCGCAGACTGAAGCCGACCTCCCAGGTACCGTACACTTCGGGCGTCGGAAAATTGATCGTCCTGGCGTTCGCAAAATACCAGGTATTCTTGAATATCCTGCCTTCCCCGCCGTTATCGAAATTATAAGGGCCTTCTGAAAGAACCATTTCTTTATCGGGAGCCGTCATGTCAAGCATGAACTGATATCTGATTTCACCTTCTTCAAGATCGGATCCGGGCTGGACCTTTATCCAGAACACCATATCTTTTCCCGATTTGCTGGACCATGCATTCTTCTTGCCGGATATAGAGCCGTCTGAGGAGTTCCCCGCGTTCAATCCGGCGTCTAAAAATACAGGGACAGATAATGCCGGCAAAGCCAGCAGATAACACAAAATTACAAATGCAATTGCTTTTGTTTTGGAGATCTTTCTCATTGATTATTTGGCATTATAATAACATATATCGGAAAAATGGCAAGTATTTTTCAGTTAAAGATTTATATGTTAAAATTACCCCATAGTTAATGGCACACATACAACGATCTTTATTTTCCGGCAATGCCCCGGAATACCTTGACTTAGATGCCCCATATTTTTCTTCTCAGCTGATAACTTATCTCGGCAATAAAAGGTCGCTCCTTTCCTTTCTTAATAAGGGGTTTGCTAAAGTTAAGAAAATACTTAACAAAGAAAAACTTGTTATCCTTGACGGTTTCGCGGGAAGCGGCTCAGTTTCGAGGCTTTTGAAATATTACGCAAAGGTCCTGTATGCCAATGACCTTGAGAATTACAGTTTTACGCTAAACAGATGTTATCTTGCAAACAGATCAGAGATAAATGTTAAAAAGCTTGAATATTACATAGACATTCTAAATGATCGTAAATTATCCATAAATAAGCCAGGTTTCATCAGCCTCAATTATTCGCCAAAGGATGATATGGATATTAAATCCGGAGAGCGGGTTTTTTATACGAGCAAGAACGCTCAGGTCATCGATAATATTAGGAAACTCATCGACAAAGACGTTCCCGAAAAATACCGCGTCTTCTGTCTTGCATCGCTTCTGGTGGAAGCATCTATACACACGAACACTTCCGGCGTCTTCAAAGGGTTCCACAAGAAGAACGGCATCGGCCATTTCGGAGGCAAAGGCGAGAATGCCCTCTCAAGGATAAAAAAGGAAATAACCCTTGAAGTGCCGGTATTCTCTGATATCGAGTGTAAGGTCGTTGTACTAAAAAAAGATATTAATCGGCTTGTTAAAGACACAAATCTTCCGGAGTTCGATCTTGTCTATCTTGACCCGCCCTATAACCAGCATCCTTACGGGTCAAACTATTTCATGCTGAACCTTATAAATGACTATAAAAACTTTTATATCCAGGACGGCGTCAGCGGGATCACGCGGGATTGGAACAAGTCCGTTTATAACAAAAGGCATCTTGCCGAAGAGGCAATGGACCAACTTCTGAAAAACACCAGAGCTAAATTCATCGTTATCTCTTACAATGATGAAGGGATAATCCCCGTTAAGACTTTCAAGTCCATCCTGTCCAAACACGGAAAATGGAAGCTTATGTCAAGCGAATATAATACTTACCGAGGGTCAAGGAACCTTAGGAACAGGAATATAAGAGTGAAAGAGATGATGTGGGTGCTGCGGAAGAAATAATTCGGGAACTATATAAAAATATCAGAACCGAGCTGACCGCCGATCCTTAGGGCGGCGGTTGCCGCCATCCAACCGCCGCCCCGTTCCCGCTGCTGGGCGACCTTTTCGGATTGGACGATTTCAAGTTTTTCTTTGGCGGAAATTTTAGTCATCCATTAATTTTCTAACTGCTTCTTGCTGTTGTTCCGGTGATAAATTTTGATCCATCAAGATTTTTCCCATTTGCTCTTGTTTCTCCCATAATCTTCTTGAAATAAAGTAATATTTTAATTCTCCTGTGTCGTAAGTGCAAATTGCATAAGCATAACCATTTTCATCAACATATTTTTGAGCAGTATCATCAGAAAGTTCCCAAAGGGCTTCCTTAACACCGTCCCAATGTCCCTTAACGAGTACTTTATAAAGTCGCTTTGCGCCGTCTTTCTTTAAAAGTTCATTTATTTGTTCCGGTGGCAACCATTTCTCTTTTAGGTTCCCGTTTTCATCATAATATTGAATAGTTCCGTTAGGCTTTTTTTCATCCGGCTCGGGTACATAATCTTTCAAGCCACTTGGTTTTTCATCAAAAGGTATGTCGCCCTCAACAAGATTAAAATCATCCTTTAGTTTTTTCCAAGTTCCAAGAAAGGCGGCAAGCATACTGGAAACCATCATAAGAAGAAAGGGGCTTATAATTCCGGTTTTCTTTCCGTTCATTTCTACATCAAAGCCTTGAATATTTTTTCCTAGCCATTGCTGGAGTAAGCGAGTTGGGATGGCGCTCAAAGGATCGCCACCGGCATTGATATTTTGAATATCCTTTTGAAATCTTTCCCCATATTTTTTCACTTCGCCAACCGCATATTCGCCCCAATCTTCAGTATTAATGCATTTTAAAACCCATTTTTCAATTCTTTCTGCTTGGTCTTTTGGAAATAAATTATTTACCGCCTGTAAATCTTGGGCGATTGCGGCAAGAGCCAAATCAAATGCTGCCATTGTTTCGTCTTCTACAACAAATTTATCTTTAAAAGAATCTTGAAGACTTTTATAAATGGCAGGCCATGCACTTTGTGCCTCTTTTGTAATATAAAGGACAAAATGAGAGGCGGCTTCTTGCTCGGTTAATTTTTTCTTAAATAATGACATAAATTTATTTTATTAAATCTCCAATTGAAACGCCCTACGCTTTGGCGGCAAATCCTTTTATTCTTCAGTTACTACTCTATAAATATTTTTCATAATCCTTGGCTGCTCTAAGTTACAAAACCTCTCACATTCAGCATGATTTACTTTGTTCCATTTGTAGACATTAAGCATTATCGTATGAATATCAGTAATTATATTATTTTTAGCAGCAGCAGAAATGCTTGGGAAAGCCATTATAAAGAATAAAACAGCATTGATTAAGAGGAAAATATTTCCTAGAAAATAACTTCCGATAAAGATTCCTATTATTACAACCAGCAACATGTTGCGTGTTTTGTCCAGCGCCGATAGGCTCGCTTTAATCCATAAAACGATATTTGCCGAAAATCCAATTTTCGGATCAACAACTTCACTTTCGTGTTTAATATTTTCTTTCCCTAGATGATGGAAAAACCTTTTTAATTCGTCATAATCACCCAGCACATTCGCTAAGAATTTCGGAGATTTAACACAATTCCAAAAAGCAGAACTAACTCCCAACAAAATAAATCCTAAAATGATTTCAACAATAACTTTAATAATCATATATTTTCCCCCTAGTGTTTTGAAATATAATTCTTCACTTGATCTCTTATAGAGCTTGAAGTAATAAAAATGTTTATGCAATGCTGATTAAATCTATTTATTTGCTCATAAATGATATTCCCCTCAGGTGCATCCCAAATATATTTATTAGATAGAAATGGATGTTCACTATATTTGTCCATTTGTTCTATTAAGTAATTGAGGGTGGTTTTAAACACTTCTTTTGCTAAGATCTCGTTTTGGGTGATTAATTGTAACGATATTTTGTAGATTTTATTATCTATAGTTCCGATAGTTGTTTCGCCCCACGGAATATAAGCGAATTTAACAATTCCGCCTCTAAAGATTTTTTCATTTTCAGATATCCTTTTATATCCAGCCATCTCAAACATTTGATATTCTTCGGCTGTGTATTCCTTCAAATCCGGCGCTTCATTTACGGGTTGGTTTAAGTGATAATTATCTATTTTGGTAATCATGTGCGAATTAATTACTTTACTTCTATAAAGTACTATTATCGTCCAAATAAATGCGATGAAATAAAATACTTTGGTTATGTTTAACATAATGATGAGTGGACTTCCGTACGAAGGTGAGGCAAAACCCTGAACTACTGACAATATAAAAAGAATAATAGCCGAAGATGCAAGTGTTATTGATGCGCCTTTTTCTTCCTTCCAGAGGCGGACTATCGCCATAATGATAAATACCGCGGTTGCTATTCCCGATATTGAGATTAATGTAATTGGCGCAACAGAATTGCCTCCCGAATCTGTAGCAGACAACAAGACAGATAAGATATACGTTCCTATACCGAAAATTGCGAGTGTTTTATTTTTCATGCTATTTCATTAACTCCTCTATTGAAACGCCAAGAGCTTTGGCGGCAAATTCTTTTAGTTTCTATTTTATTTTGGGTAAACGAATACTTTAACATTAATATTACCATTTTTTCCTGACAAATCTTTTTCTAGCCCGCTTGGATTCTTAATAGAAAAACCTGGATTATATATGAAACAAAACAAGTTTTCACAATCGGTGTGTCTTTTATACTTCTCAACATCTATTATTAACTGTTCTCCAATCGCTTTGTCCTTTAAGGAAGTTGTTGCATATTTAACCTCAAGAAGCGTCTTCTCATCTTTGAGAAGGAAATCTATTCTTGAAGATGATCCCGCATAACTGGGAGTATACTCCTCTGGCCTAACATCGGTAAAATGAACTCGAAGGAGAGCATGTAAAAGATCCTGTACGTCATATTCATCAGAAATTGTCAATGTAGGTCTCTTATTATAACGATTTGACAGCTGCGTTGCCACAACATGAAATCGTTCAAATATTATCGGCAAAACATCTAATAAGGAATTCTTTTTATTTGGTTCACCTCCTAGTGATTTTGGACTAACAAATCCTTTTCTTTCAAATGCACTTGATATTGAACTCATTAATGCCTCAACGCCGTATCCGTAAAATGATGTTTTCTCAATCCTATACTGAATATTGTCTTTTGATATATTAATGTGAAACAATGCTGAAATGTCTTGACCTGAAACATATTTATGAACATTAACAATGGCTGAAGAAAAATCATTATCATCAAATGCATCAACTTCCCAGCCCCAACCATTTGCCTTACATGTTTTTGTGACAATAGATAATAATTCATCTATTTTTTGTCGCTTTTTTTCATCAGCCTTCTTCTGTTCTTCTTTTTTATTTAATATTTCCGGGTCATGAGTTGGACAAAACCCAGATTTCAGAGGATTCCTTTTGCATCTTTTCCCGCTTAGATTATTCGCTTTGCATGTTATATTTGCCATGTTATTACAATCCTTATTAACTGCTCTAAGACATTACCCATTTCTATATAAGAATCAAACATCAAATGCATTCCCTTTACCCAGATTGCATTTTTCGCATTTCGTCTCGAGATTCTCAATCGTTGTCTCGCCACCTTTGGACCAAGGAAGGATATGATCAACATGCAATTCGATTCCTGGATTCTTCAGCGGACTGCGGCCACATTTTCTGCACGTAAAACCATCTCTTAATAATATCCGGAAACGCAATCTATCCGATATTTCTCTTTTTGTCATCTTTATGTGTTTATTAGATTTAGAAGTCTCTCCGGATTTTATCTCTTTTTGAGATATTTCATTTGAACATTTATCTTGATCCTTATTAATATAATCTATGAAAGCTTCTAGTGCCTTCCGCCATGTTCCAAATCTGTTTTCGTATGTTCCTGCACAATATTTTGATAATGGGGTTCTAACTTCTTGATATCGTGGTTGTCTGCCGAGTTTTATCCAAATCTCTTCAATATTGTTAAACAAGTCATCTTCGGAAACATTAGCTGGCGTTCTTGTTTTTTGGAGCCCTGCCATTTCTAACGATTTAAACCAACCACCAAATCTTCGCATATAAGTTGTACTATTATACTTCCCATTTTTATTATATTCCTCATGAGTCACAGAAGACCTGCCTAATTTCTTAGCAACTGCTTTTAAATCATCAAGAAGATGCTCATCAGGCACATTTCTATTATAAATTTCCAATTCATATTTCATATGGTTATTTTATTAGCTCCTCAATTTGAACATTTAATATATTTGCGATTTTTGCCATTAGCAATACTGAGGGTTTCTTTATAACATTACTCTCAATCTTAGTAAGAGTCGTGTATTTTACATCTGATTTTACAGCCAAGGTCTCTTGCGAGAAGCCTAATTTTGTGCGTAAACGTTTGATATTCTTTCCTATATTATTATTTATTGACATTATATCATTTAATTGATAGCATATTATTGATATGCTACCTTTCAATATAATACTAACAATAATTGCGTTATTTATCAATTTATTCAGGGGTGGGTGGTCGGGGACAATCCGGAATTCAAAAAGCCCGCTTTTGGCCAAAATAAAGTTTGAGCCGATATTTTTGGGTTCTTTGGCAGTTTTTCAATCCGAAAAGGTCGCCCAGCAGCGGGAACGGGGCGGCGGTTGGACGGCGGCAACCGCCGCCCTAAGGATCGGCGGTCATCTCGGTTCTGATATTTTTATATAGTTCCCGATGATTGAGATTTCCGCCGTTTTTAAAAAGCGGCCGCCAGCCGATCCAAATTGGAATTTTTTGCCTTACAGCTCCATTTGGAGCAATAAATACTCCAAATGAAGCTGGCCAAAAGCGGGCTTTTTGACCGATATCTATATTGAAAGGAGGAGGGATTATGAAGTATTTCCTTTATGCCCGGAAATCAACTGATTCGGAAGAAAGACAGATATTATCCATTGAGGCACAATTGGTTGAGCTAAAAGAATTTGCCGCCAAAGAAAAACTTGAAATCGTCGCCTCGCTCTGCGAGGCAAAAACTGCCAAAGAACCCGGCAGAGAAATATTCAATGAAATGCTTGATCGGATTGAAAAAGGTGAAGCTTGTGGCGTTTTGGCTTGGCATCCGGACAGATTAGCACGCAATTCAATAGATGGAGGCAAAATTATTTACTTGCTGGACACGGGCAGGCTGAAAGATCTCAAGTTCCCGACCTTCTGGTTTGATTCTACACCTCAAGGAAAATTCATGTTAAATATCGCCTTTGGCCAAAGCAAGTATTACATAGATAATCTAAGCGAGAATGTAAAACGAGGACATCGGCAGAAAGTGCGTAACGGTATTTGGCCTGCATTTGCTCCATTGGGGTATCTAAACAATTACAAGACAAAAGGAATTGAAGTTGATACTGAAAAAGCTCCGCTAATACGAAAGGCATTTGAGCTGTATGCAACCGGTGACTATACATTGCTTTCAATAAAGCAATTCCTTGAAAGAGCCGGGATGAAAAGCTATCGTGGATATATCCTCGTTCCTGCCCGTGTCCAGCACATGTTAAAAAGTCCTTTTTATTATGGAGTATTCCGATATAACGGAGAAATGCACGAAGGAACTCACGAGCCAATTATTTCCAAATCTCTATATGAGCAAGCTCAACAAGTAATGGCCAATAGAGGCAAGAAAAAGCGCAAACGAAAACATGAATTTGCTTTTTCTGGACTGATGCGATGCGGCAATTGTGGTTGTATGATAACCGCCGAAAAGCAAAAAGGCCATATCTATTATCGCTGCACTAAGAAAAAGCAAAAGTGTGATGAGAAATATACGCGCCAGGAATCCATAATCGATCAGATGAAAGATGCTATCAGCAAAACGATAATCCCTGATGACTGGGTGAAGAAAATGCTGATAGACCTCAATAACGAAAAAGAGCTTGCTCAAGCAGAAACAAAATCTTTTGTTCAAAATCTGCAACAAAAGAAATCTGATATTGCAGTAAAAATGGATAAACTGCTTGATCTGTTCATAGAGGGGGAAGGCATAGACCCGGAAACATATCAGGTAAAAAAGAATGCCCTATTAAACGAAAAGCTGGACATACAACAAAAGATAAAGGATTTTGAACAAAAGGGAAATAATTGGCTCGAACCGATGAAAGAGATTATTTTATCCGGATGCCAAGCCAAAAATCTTATCGCCACAAATAATTATGAAGAAATCCTTACATTCCTAAAAAATATCGGCTCGAACTTTATTTTGAAAGGCAAAAAATTACAATTTGATTCTAGGATCGGCTGGCGGCCGCTTTTTAAAAACGCTCAATATCTCAATCATCGGAGGAGGTGGGATTCGAACCCACGTTACGCTTTCACGTAAACACGCTTTCCAGGCGAGCGCCTTCAACCACTCGGCCACCCCTCCATTTAAGTACTAAGTTTGAGTAATTAGTCTTGAGTAAAAAACTCAACACTCAAAACTCACACTCAAACTCAAGCCTTCTTTATAACAATAAACACGTGCGATAAAGCAGCTACCAGTGTCAGCATAGCAAAGATCACATGCAGCTTAATTCCAAGATGGAGATATCCTATAATTGCCGTGCATGCGAGCAATACCAGTGTTAAAAGACCGCCGGCCTTCATCATCGTGAACTTGTTCATTTAGATCGCCTCCCTGTTCTGTATCTCGCCCGCAAATTCTTTTGCCTTCTGGATGAACTCGCCGGTCTTCACTTCATTTCTCTTGAACGATGCTTTTGACGCCGCGCGTTTCTCGCACAGTGTTTCTATATCATTGAAAGTTTTTTTATCTCCGTATCCTCCGAAGCAGCAGAATATTGCTATGTTTTTCATTTTTTTTACGTTCTGGATGATATACGTCCTTATTGCCGGGACCATTTTCGAAGACCATATAGGTGTCCCGATCACGACCAGGTCATAAGCCGAAGCATCTTTTTTCATCTCTTGTATGACTGTCAGTTTTTTGAACTGCGCGTCAAAACCGCCGGTCATGAAACCCCACAGGCCCTTCCTGTTCCTGGTGTCGATTATCTCCTCGATATCGCATTTCAATATGCCCGCGATGCTTTCCGCCGCTTTCCTTGTCGCACCATCCCTCGAATAATAGGCTACCAATACTTTCATAAATGACCTCCCATAAAAAATCGGAGGGAGCAGGATTCGAACCTGCGTCCCGATTAGATCGGGAAACGGTTTTCGAGACCGCCGCCATCAACCACTCGGCCATCCCTCCATTAAACCACTCGCCTGCCCCGATTCCCTATCGGGGGCCACTCCTCCGCTTACCATTATATACTGCAAAGAAGCTGTTGTGAATATTGTTCTGGAGGGTTTTACTTAGGCATTGAAGGGGTTCAGGTTGTCAAAATATATTTAATAGTACGACCAGGCGCCTAAATGTCAGGCAGTTCATCGATTATCACCAAATTGTTCCTTTCGGTGAAATCCCCGAATTTTTTAAAGAAATTCTCATTGTAAGATGGATCGTTTTTATATTGGATCGTTTCTTTATAGCTGGTTATTTTCCCGTTTGACAGATCAAGATTTATATTGAACGGCCGGCTGGCGTGGAACCCGATATTAGTCTCGGTGATCGGGACCATTTCATCGTCCAGGATCTTGCTGATCTCGATAAATGTCCTGTTAGATGGATCGGACCCGTCCCCTCCGATGATGCTGACCTGTACTTTTGAAAGATCGATCCCTTTATTTTTAAGGGTATTAATCACATTTTTTAGTTCTTTGGCTTTTTCCTGGCTGTCGAAATGCGCGAGGACCCCGGTTTTTGTACCCGGTTCGTAAAAAGTCACTGCTATGCATGTTTCTAGGAACCTTGTCTGGAGAGCGGTAGTTTCTTTATTATACTCAGCCAGAAAACATGCGCCTACAGGAATTTCCTTGGCTGTCTTCGAATCAGGAGAGCTCTCTATAAGTTTTGTAGTGACCTGCCCGTTTATTATTCTCTTGCCGGTTCTCTGATCTTTATTCGGGTTGCTGAAAACAAGGGACCCTTGCAGGTTTCCGTTATGATCGCGTTCTTCGTCTATCTTTGGATATGAAAAAAAATAATCCTCGCAAGAAAACAAGTCGTTCATTGTTCCTTTTGTGACTGAACGCGAATTACTGATCGTGAACCTGGCAGTCGCATTGTCTCTGGTGAATGATAACCCTAGCTTACTGTCCGTGTGTTTGTCATTATATTTTTTAATTAGTTTAGACATAGTATTTCCGGTTTTACGGTCACTGGGGTCAAAGCCCTGCATCCATGAGCTGCAGGGTCCTTCTGCACCAACAATGATCTTTTTGATATCAACCATTTTTTAAGCCTTTTATGGGCGATTTTGAATGAATAAGCCGATACCGTTCCTTTATCTTAATTATCACATTATATCAATCATATTAATATCGTAGATATAAAAGAGATTCTTGTACATTATATTTTTAAAAATGAACGCGTCGGAGGATCACTCTGTGTGTACCCTAGAACAGAGATTCCTGCTCACCGCTTCTGACAGCCGCCGCCCTGATGAAATCACGGAACAGGGGATGAACTCTGTTCGGCCTCGATTTGAACTCCGGATGGTACTGGGTTGCGAGGAACCAAGGATGGTCTTTCAACTCGATAACCTCTACAAGGTCTGCTTCCTCGAAAATACCGGAGAAAACAAGCCCGTTCTCTTCCAGCCTGCCGCGGAGCTCGTTGTTCACCTCATACCTGTGACGGTGGCGTTCCTGGACCAGGGTTTCCTTGTATGCTTCGTAAAGTTTTGTGCCTTTCTTAATTTTGCACGGATAGGCGCCAAGCCTCATCGTGCCTCCCATTTCCTTGATATACCTTTGGTCCGGGATATAATCGATCACCGGGAACCTTGTTTTCGGGTCGAATTCCGAGCTGTTCGCGTCCTCCATCCCGCACACGTTCCTGGCGAACTCTATCACGGCGCACTGCATCCCCAGACACAGCCCCAGAAAAGGGATCTTGTTCTCTCTCGCATACTTTATCGATTTTATCTTGCCTTCCACCCCGCGCGTCCCGAAACCTCCCGGAACGATTATCCCGTGGACATCCTTGAAATAATGGGAGATGTCATCTTCTTTTTCGATCTTTTCTGAATTGACCCATACTATCTCTATGCCTATTTTATTAGCGATCCCCCCGTGCTTCATGGATTCGACAACGCTGATATACGCGTCGCTTAACTCGACATATTTACCGACCAGGGCTATCTTGACTTTTTTCGGAGGGTTGAGAAGCATCTCGACATCTTTTTTCCATTCCGCCAGGTCTTCCTTGCCGCATTTGATGTCAAGATATTTTATTATTATGCTGTCCAGCTTTTCGGCCTGGAGCACCAGGGGCACTTCATATATCGACTTGACGTCCGCCAGGCCTATGACCGCTTCTTTATCGGTATCGCAGAAAAGCGCTATTTTTTCTTTCAACTCGCTTGAAAGAGGCTCGGTAGACCTGCATATTATTATTTCCGGGTGGATCCCGATGCCGCGAAGTTCTTTCACGCTGTGCTGCGTGGGTTTTGTCTTGAACTCCTTGGTCACCTGAAGGTATGGGACAAGGGTGACATGAATGTGAATGACGTTCTGGCGCCCCGCCTCTTTGCTGAACTGTCTTATCGCTTCCAGGAACGGCAGGCTCTCGATATCGCCTACGGTGCCGCCGATCTCGCAGATCACGACATCGAATTTCTCTTCTTTTGTTACCCTTCTTATCCTGTCCTTTATCTCGTTCGTGATATGGGGAACGACCTGAACCGTACCGCCGAGAAAATCGCCGCGCCTTTCTTTCTGCAGGACCGTCCAGTAGACCATTCCCGTGGTGACGTTGTTGACCCTTCCCAAAAATACGTCGATGAACCTTTCATAGTGTCCGAGGTCGAGATCGGTCTCGGCACCGTCTTCCGTGACATATACTTCGCCGTGCTGGTACGGGTTCATGGTGCCCGGGTCTACATTGATGTAAGGGTCAAGTTTCTGGATGGTGACTTTGAGGCCGCGGGATTTGAGGATCCTTCCGATGGAAGAGGCAGTGATCCCTTTACCCAGAGAGGAGACTACCCCTCCCGTTATGAAAATATACTTTGTCTTTTTATCCTCCGACAATGGACGAGCCCTCCGCTTCTGCTCCTTTTATCCTTAAGATCTTTATCCTCGTTATCCTCCTCTTGAACACTTTCTCCACGGTTATCCTGAGGTCTTCAAACCTTGCTGTGTCCCCTATGACGGGGATCTTACCAATTAATGATAACACAAATCCTCCGATCGTATCATAATCTCCCTCTGGTACAGAAGTAGCCAGTTTATCGTTCACCTCGCTTACTGTCATCCTTGCATCGACAAGCACAGCCCCGTCCGGGAAGACCTCGATATTCTTTTCCTCGGTATCGAACTCGTCCTTGATCTCTCCGACGATCTCTTCCAGAAGATCTTCCAGGGCGACAAGCCCCGAGACCCCTCCGTATTCATCCACGACTATAGCGATATGCGTCCTGATGGACTGCATCTGCCTCATTATCTCGTCAAGTTTTTTTGTCTCCGGGACAAAAAGAGGCGGCCTGATGATATCCCTCAGGTTGGAGTTCCTGTTCTCGACGCAGAGCCGCAGGAGGTCTTTGGCGAACGCCAGGCCGATGATGTTATCGACAGTACCTTCATATACCGGTATCCTTGAATGTCCTTCTTCGGATATCTTTACCAGTGCCTCGCTCAAAGGCGTGTTCACGTCCAGGCAGAACATGTCCGGCCTGGGGACCATCACCTGTTTCGCGATGGAATCGCTGAACTCGAATATGCTGTGTATCATCTCTTTTTCTTCCTGTTCGAGCACGCCTTCCTCCTCGCTCACGGAAAGAAGCATCTTGAGCTCTTCTTCCGTTACAAAAGGTACGCTGATATTAGTGTCCGCGCCGAAGAATTTTATTATCGGCTTGCATAAAGCGTTAAAAAATAAGTTGAAAGGCTTAAATAGTATCGAAATGACGGTTATCATGGGGGCGACCACGAGAGAGATCCTGTCCGCGAACTTGATCGCTATGGTCTTGGGGGATATCTCTCCGAATATCAGGAGAAGCGCGGTCATAATAAAAGTCGCCACGCTGACGGCGATGCTTTCGCTTTTTACGCCGTAATCAGAGAATATCTTTATTGACATGGTGGTGGCGACTGAAGCCGCGGCTACGGTGACAAGGCTGTTCCCCAGCAGGATCGTCGAGAGCATCTTGTTAGGATGTTCCCGAAGCTCGTAAAGTGCTTTGGACCCGTACAGGTTCTGGCTGAGGAATTTTTTTACTTTGATCCTGCCCACGGATGTTATCGCGGTCTCAGACAGCGAAAAGAACGCGGACAACGCTATGAAGACCGCCAGCAATACAAAATCGCTCATAAACGGCCTCTCAGCAGGATATTCACTATCCTGTGAAGGAATATCATGCATCCGACCACTACCGCAGTGCTGCATGCCACAAGCACCGCTCCGGCGGCGACATCCTTCGCCACCATGGCCCTTATCTTGCGGCTCAAAGTGAACAAGTTGACGATCTCTTCCATGGCGGTATTTAACATCTCGGCCACGATCACCAAACCGATGACCACCAGTATTACTACCATCTCTATCACACTTATATGAAGGATTATGGCAAGTAAGAAAGCGATACTTCCGGTAAAAAGATGGATACTGAGGTTCCTCTGCGAGCGGAACGAGAGCCTTATGCCCCGGAGTGCATACGTTATGCTTCTAGCTAATTTTCTCGGCATAATATGTTTCTTTCTTTCTCATCACTATTCTATCAGATTTCCTGTCATGGCCGAAGCCTAAAAGATGGAGAGTGCCGTGTATCACAAGCCGCTCCGTTTCTTTTTCATAACTTACCGCGTACCTTGCCGCGTTCCTTTTAGCCGTGTCTTTTGATATTACGACCTCACCCAGGATATCCTCATCGTCCATATTAAAAGATAGGACATCTGTTGCTTTGTCGATCTTCCTGAACTTTCTGTTCAGGCTTCTTATAACAGCGTCATCGACAAAGGTTATTTCGACTTTCCCCCTGCCCGCCTGCAACGCTTTGCGTAGCAATGCGGGCAGGCCCGCTCGCAACGCTTCCCCTTTTACCACCAATTCAGCTATTCTACGCAATTTCCTGGACATCAGCACCCAGTCCTTTTAATTTCTGTGCGAATTTCTCATATCCCCTGTCTATGTGCCTGTCAATATCATCTATCAATGTCTCGCCGTCGGCGATCAGGCCGGCTATGGTCAGGGCCGCTCCGGCACGGAGATCGGAAGCCCTTACCGGCGCTCCCGATAATTTGTCCACCCCGTTTATTATCACGCTGTGTCCTTCGATCTGTATGTCCGCGCCCATCCTTTTAAGCTCCTGAACATGCATGAACCTGTTCTCGAATATCGTCTCGTTTATGACGCTTGTGCCGTCCGCCACGGACAAAAGCGATGTGAACTGGGACTGCATATCCGTCGGGAAGCCCGGATAAGGAAGGGTCTTAAAATTAACGGCTTTTATCTTTTTAGGCCCGCTCACGATCATCTTTCCGCCTTCGGTCTTGATACTGGCCCCGCAGTCCGACAGCTTAGTCGTTACCGCTATCAGGTGGTCCGGGATGACATTTTCCACTGTTACTCTGCTGTTCGGCGTCGAACCCAGCAGGAGAAAAGTGCCGGCTTCTATCCTGTCAGGTATTATTTTATGCTCGCAGCCTTTCAGTTTTTCCACTCCCGTTATCGTTATCGTCTCTGTCCCCTCTCCTTCTATAAGAGCTCCGCATCTTTTAAGATAGATGGCAAGATCGCCTATCTCCGGCTCCTGCGCGGCGTTCTCTATGACCGTTTTGCCTTCCGCTAAAGTCGCCGCCATCATCAGGCTCTCCGTAGCTCCGACAGAAGGAAAATCCAGGTATATTTTCGCGCCCTTAAGTTTTTTTGCCTTCGCTATTACAAAACCGTGTTCCATTTCTATGCTTGCGCCCAGAGCCTCGAGGCCTTTTATATAATAATTGACCGGCCTGAAACCTATCGCGCATCCTCCGGGAAGAGGGACTTTTGCCAGTCCCATTCGCGCAAGTATCGGACCTATGATAAAAAAAGAAGCTCTCATTTTTGTGACCAGTTCGTAAGGCGCGACATGTTTTATCTTGCCGTTCACCCATACATGCACGGTGTTGGGCTCGCTGTACTCCACTCTGAGGCCGAGCACGCGCAGCACTCTTATCATCGTAACGACATCATTTAAAAGAGGGATATTCGTAAGATGGGATTCGCCGTTTAAAAGAAGTGAGGCGGCCATTATGGGCAGAGCGGAGTTCTTTGCCCCGCTGATCTTAACGCTGCCGTGCAGCGGCGGGCCGCCTTTTATGAGTAGTTTACGCATTATTCTTTGCAAAGACAGTGACGATGTCCGGCATTATCTTTGCGAGCCCTCCGTCTATATCGATCGAGCTGGCGCTGCCGTTTATATGATAGACGATCTTTGATCTCCTGAGCTGCGCGGCAAGAGGAGCATGCCCCGGCAGCACGCCGAGCGATCCGTCGGCCGCTTCAAGACTTACGCTGTCAACGCTGCCTTCGAAGATCTTCTTTAAAGGTGTCAGGACCCTAAGTATTATTTGCACTTTCTATCACCTCGTCTATCGTTCCTTTCATATAGAACGCGTTCTCCGCGACATTGTCGTGTTTTCCTTCGGTTATTTCCCTGAAACTCCTTATCGTATCTTTTAAGGGCACGTATTTGCCTTGTTGGCCCGTGAACTCCTGGGCTACAAAGAACGGCTGCGACAGGAATTTCTGCAGCCTGCGCGCTCTTGTGACTATGATCTTGTCATCGTCCGACAATTCCTCGACGCCGAGTATCGCGATGATGTCCTTGAGCTCCTTATATCTTTGAAGGACCCTGACGACTTCCCTTGCCGTGTCAAAATGTTCCTGGCCCAAAGTCCGCGCGTCCATGATCCTCGAACTTGATTCCAGAGGGTTCACCGCGGGATATATGCCAAGCTCCATCAGGGACCTTGAAAGGACTATTATCGCGTCGAGATGGGAGAAAGTCGTCGCGGGAGCTGGATCCGTCAGGTCATCGGCAGGCACATAGACCGCCTGCACCGACGTGATCGAGCCGTCGCTTGTCGAGACTATCCTCTCTTCCAGATTACCGAGATCGTTGGAAAGCGTGGGCTGATAACCTACGGCCGAAGGCATCCTTCCCAGGAGCGTGGACACCTCGGACCCTGCCTGAACGAACCTGAAGATATTATCTATGAAGAGAAGGACATCCTGTTTTTTTTCGTCCCTGAAATACTCGGCCTGCGAAAGGGCGGCCAGGGCCACGCGGAAACGCGCCCCGGGTGATTCGTTCATCTGGCCGAACACCAGGCCGGTCTTTTTTAATACTCCTGACTGTTTCATCGACAGCCAGAGATCATTGCCTTCCCTTGTGCGCTCCCCGACCCCCGCGAATATCGAGACGCCTCCGTGTTCCGTGGCGATATTCCTTATCAGCTCCATGACGAGGACCGTTTTGCCTACTCCCGCCCCTCCGAAAAGACCTATCTTGCCGCCCTTCGGATACGGGGTCAAAAGATCGATGACCTTTATTCCCGTCTCGAGTATCTCCGTCGCGGGCTTTACTTTGTCCAGCGGGGGGCTCGGCCTGTGTATCGGATATCTTTTCTGCGCGTTCACTTCTCCCAGGTTGTCTATGGCGTCCCCGAATACATTGAATATCCTGCCGAGAGTCTCGTCTCCCACAGGGACGGATATCGGCCGGCCCAGGTCCTCGACATCCATTCCCCTTGAAAGTCCGTCCGTAGAGCCCATAGCTACCGCCCTGACCATCCCGTCGCCCAGATACTGCTCAGCTTCAAGGGTTATTTTACTGTCCCCGTTCTTTATTGTCAGAGCGTTAAAGATGGCGGGCAGTTCTTTGGTGTCGAACTCGATATCGATCACAGGGCCGACGATCTGTTTTATCTTTCCTTTTCCCA
>JAPLKZ010000005.1:0-243047 GCA_026387835.1 Candidatus Saganbacteria bacterium | reverse complement strand
TTTCGTCTTCAGTTCAGCGCGTTCACGCCGCTGACCACTTCGATTATTTCCGTCGTTATCTGCTCCTGCCTGACTTTATTATATTGGAGCAGCAGGGCCGCTATCATGTCATCCGCGCTCAGGGTAGCCTGCTGCATAGCCACCATCCGGCTGGCATGTTCTCCTGAATTTGATTCCGCTAAAATATTCAACAGCTTATTTTCTATGAAATACCGGAGGAGTTCTTTGAACAGACCTTCCTTATCCGGGATGTAGATGAAATCCGGAATTGTATATTCGTATCCCGACTGAGTGAACGGGGCGTCGGAATGGACTTTCACCGGCTCATGGCAGATAAGATCATCAAAAGAGACCGGAAGGACCTCCGCTGAAGATACATCCTGTCTTTTTACGGAAGTGAACCGGCTGTAAAAGACCCGCACGCTGTCCACGCTGCCTTTCTCAAAAAGCCCGACAATGATACTTTGTATCTTTGCCGCGATCTCTTCCTTCGGAAGTGAAGCAGAGATATCGGTCCTGACCTCAAACCCCTTTTTCGATATGAAGTCGCGGGCCTTTTTCCCGACAGTTATGAAAGACACTTTTTTACCAGAGGAGACCTCTTCTAAGGCTGCCGCCACAATTTTGTTCAGTATATTGTTGTTAAAATATCCGCAGAGCCCTTTGTCGGACGCGACCGCGACGAACAGCGTCGAAACAACGTGCCGTTTTTTTAAAAGGCCGATACCGTCAAAGACACCTTCCGGGTTCTCTCCGGCGATCTTGCAGGCGAAACGCAGGATCTCCTGCAAACACGTCCGCGACTGGGCGAGCGGCTTCATGGAGCGCTGGAGCTTGATATTGGATATCATCTCCATGGCTTTTGTCACCTTTTTTATGCTTTCTATCGTCCTTCTTTTTTCCTTGATCGTCTTCTGGTTCTGCATCAGCGTTTGACTCCCGCCTTAAAGGCGTTCTTAAAAGTTTCGACCGCCGAAATAAGCTGCTTTTCCGCCTGGTCCGATATTTTCAAGGTATTCCTTATTTCGTTCATTACCTCGGGATGATTGCTTTTCATAAAACTTAATAATTCGGATTCGAACGCGGCTATCTCCGAGTTCTCGATATCATCCAGATATCCTTTTGTCCCGGCAAAAATAGATATAACCTGGTCCACCGCGTCCATGGGCCGGTATTGCGGCTGTTTCAGAAGTTCGGTAAGTTTTTCCCCGCGGAGAAGCTGCTGGCCGGTGCTCTTGTCGATATCCGCCGAGAACTGGGAGAACGCCGCGAGTTCCCTGTACTGGGCCAGGTCAAGCCGCAGCCTTCCGGCTACTTTTTTCATGGCGCTTATCTGGGCCGAGCCGCCCACCCTTGAGACTGAAAGCCCGACATTGATGGCCGGTTTAACGTCCGAATTAAAAAGGTCCGTTTCAAGATATATTTGTCCGTCGGTTATTGAAATAACGTTCGTCGGGATATAAGCGGAAATATCGCCCTCCTGCGTTTCGATTATCGGCAGCGCTGTAAGGGAGCCTGACCCGAGCTCTTTGTTCAGTTTGCTCGCTCTCTCAAGCAGCCTTGAATGCAGGTAGAAGATATCGCCGGGATAAGCTTCACGCCCCGGGGGTCTGCGCAGCAGAAGTGAGATCTGCCTGTATGCGACCGCGTGCTTTGAAAGATCGTCATATATCAAAAGCGCGTGACGGCCGCTGTAAAGATAATGCTCGCCTATCGCGCATCCGGCGTAAGGAGCGATGTATTGAAGCGCCGGCGAGTCGCTGGCTCCGGCGAACATGACCGTTGTATATTGCATGGCGCCGTGTTCATTAAGGATGTCAACTATGCGGGCTACGTTCGAGGCTTTCTGCCCTATCGCGACATATATACAGATAACGCTTTTGTCCTTCTGGTTGAGTATCGTATCTATGGCTATAGCTGTCTTGCCTATGCTCCTGTCGCCGATTATCAGTTCTCTCTGCCCTCTTCCGATGGGGATCATCGAATCTATGGCTTTGATCCCTGTCTGGAGCGGTTCCTGTACGGGCTCCCTGTCCACGACCGACGGAGCAGGGCTTTCTATGGGCCTGTATTCGGCCGTCCGGACCGGTCCTTTTTCATCAAGAGGTTTTCCGAGCGGATCTATCACCCTTCCGATGAGAGCATCGCCCACCGGTATGCTCATGACTTTTTTTGTTCTCCTGACCGTATCGCCTTCCTTGATCTTTTCGGCGTCCCCCAGGATGATGCATCCCACGCAGTCGCTGAGAAGAGAAAAAGCGATCCCAGTCACACCCGAAGAGAATTCGATGAGCTCGTTGTACATCACGTTTGAAAGGCCGTATACCGTGGCGACCCCGTCACCCGCAGCCGTAACGACCCCGCTTTCAAAGACATCCAGGTCCTTTGAGAAACCTTTTATCCGCCCGCGTATTATCGCTGTTATCTCATCCGGTTTAAGCATTTGCCAAGGCCTCCTGCATCTTATTTAGATAATTTTTGACGGAACCGTCCACCACCGTGTCCCTGACGGTCACTGTGCATCCTCCTATGACCGACGCTTCGATGATATTTTCCACTATGACATCCTTGCCGGTCGCCAGGGACAATTTTTCTTTCAGCCTTTTTTCCTGGTCCGGGCTTAACGGCACCGCGCTTTTTACGGTGACCTTCATTATATCGGCCGCTTCGTCGCACAGGCGGTCAAAATCATTTTTTATCTCGTATATGATCTTCTGCCTGCCGTTGTCGATCACGACCCCGATGAACTTCCTGAATATTTCCCCCGATCCTTTTTCAAGGACTTCTTCCAGCACCGCTTTCGCGGTCTTCCTGGAGACGGACGGGTTCATAAAAACAAACTTAAGTTCTTTTGACGCGTCTAACGTCTCCAGGAAAGATTTAAAATCCTCTTTCGCCCGCTGCAGATCCCCGGCAGCAGGGACACTTTCGATAAGAGCTTTGGCATATCTTTGACCGGTACTGCCCATCAGTTAAGCCCTGCCTTTTCTATTTTTCCGATGAATTCGTCTATCAAAGCGCTTTGTGAAGCCGCATCGATATTCTTTTCGATCACTTTCCCTGCGGCCATGACCACCATCGAAGATATCTGCGATCTCACGCTGTCAAAGGCTTCGGTCTTTATTTTCTCGGCCTCCGCCTCCGCGTCTTTTCTTGACTTTTCCGCATTTTCTGAAGCGTCTTTCTGGGCGGCTGTCTTCAGGCTTTCTGCCGTATTATTTGCCGCATCGATTATCTTCTTTGCTTCATCGCCCGACTGCTTTAATTTTATCTCATAAGAGGCTTTTATATCTTCCGCATCTTTCAGCTTTTTCCGGGCTTCGTCAGTATCCGATTCTATCCTGTTCTTTCTCTCCAGCAGGATATTCCTGACCGGCTTGTACAGAAAACTGTTGAGTATCCAGACAAGCACGGCAAAATTTATTATTACCGCGACTATCGTGCCGTTAATTTCCAGCATTTTTCACCCTGCGGACCAAGGACCGCAATATTTACTTCACGAACGGATTTGCAAATATCAGGACTATCGCTATCAGCAGCGCGTACAGAGTGAGTGATTCGATGAACGCCAGCGCCACTATCAGCAGCTGGGTGATCGAACCCTTTGCCTCCGGCTGCCTTGCTATCGATTCGAGCGCCGAAGCTGTCGCCTTCCCCTGTCCGAGAGCCGAACCTATCGCCGCAAGGGCCACGCTGAACGCCGCGCAAAAGACCGAGACCGCCTGGACCAGAGCTTGACCTTCCATTTTTTATCCCCCTTTCTTTCTAATGTTCTTCAGATACCGCTTCCGCAATATAAAAAGCAGTGAGCAGCGAAAATATGAACGCCTGTATCGTACCGATGAAAAGGTCCAGGAACATCACAGGTAAAGGATATAACAGCGGAAAAACGGTGATGGACACAAGGACCAGTATTATCGTCTCCTTCCCGAATGTGTTGCCGAAAAGCCTTATCGCCAGCGAGAACGGCTTGGCAAGTTCTTCGAGGACATTTATAGGGAAAAAGAAGAAATTCGGCTGGAAGAACTTTTTCATATATCTTAATCCCTTGTTTTTCAGGCCCAAAAAATGGATCAGCAGAAATACGGTGACCGCCAGTCCCGCGGTGGTGTTGATATCACATGTTGGCGCCGAAAGCTCCGGGATCCGTCCAAGCAGTTTCTCAAAGAACAGCGAGTAGACCGCGTTGACAGGGATCAGTCCGAAAATATTCGAGAAAAATATCAAAATGAACAGGGTGGAAACAATGCTCACATATACGAGTCCGGCATTCCCCATTATTCCCGTAGAGATGTTTTCTGTGAAGTTATATATCGCTTCGACCGCCATTTGTAGAAGCGAGACCGGTCTTCCGCTCTTCCTCAATACCGTGAAGCGCAGGACCAGCGCTGCCAGGACTATAAACGACGAGACGATCAAAAGCGAAACAATAGTATCAAGGTTGAAATAGATGTTATTGATCTCGAAAGTCGGATGTTGGCCAATCTGAAGTATCACGATATATTATTGTATCATTAAAAATATTCTGTTTCAAAGATATTTATATATCGAGGACCGCAGTCCGTCGTACGCAGCTCGCAGTTCGTACTGCGGACTGCCGACTGCGTTTTCTAATAAGCGCTCTGTCTGTGGCCGATATGAATAATAAGAATGATAAGCTCATTTTTATGGATTTCATATATTATCCTGTAAGGCCATACGCGATATGACCATTTGCCTTTATATTCGCCTTCAAGCTTTTTGCCTGTATAAGGTTCTTCTTCCAGTATCTTTAATGCCAGAAGGATCTTGCCCTTGTATTTTTTGTCGATCCTACCTATTTCTTTTTGGACTTTTTTTGGTATTACGAGGCAATACTTCATGCTTTTTTCCTCTCACAATATAGCCTTCCTTCTCCAGCAGGTCTTCCAAAGTTATATAATCGCCGCTTTTATATTCTTTTTCAGCTTCCTTTATGCTGTTCTTCAGTCCGGGGAATTCCGCGATAACGTCCAGCGTTTCAGTCCATGACTCAAACTCCTCCGCCGACATCACCACTGCCTTCGGACGTCCGTTTTCAGTCAAAGTATAATAAGTGCTGGGTTTTTGCACTTGCTCCGCTATATCAAATATATTCTTTCTGGCCTCTGAAATGGACAGTGTCGTTTTTGCTCTCATATATGGCCCTCCTTTGTTCGTACATAATAACGTACATCGGATATTTTTGTCAATGCCTACCGTACTGCGTACTGCTAACTGCTGTTTGCCTTTTACTTCTCTTCCTTCACTTCATCAAACAACCTGAACAGGCTCCTCAATCCCGCCGCTATACCGAGTACTGTAAGGACCAGGATGAACACCGGTGTTGTATGGAATTTTTTATCGAGAAATCCGCCCAGAAATATCCCGACAAGAGGAGGAGCTATTATGTTCCCTGCGATCCTGAAGGCGAGATCGGTGTATTTGAAAAAGCCCATTGAATTCAGTTCTTCGGCGCGATATTGCGGAAGTCGAATTCCTCGACTTTTCTGTCTGTGAAACCGAAGTGTTTCAGCAGGCTGGTGATTATCCTTGAAGAAGCGTTCCCGTCACCGTACGGGTTCACAGCATGCGACATTTTATCGTAAGCGTCCTTGTCCGTTAACAGCTTTTGGGTCTCATTGAATATTGTGCCGGGATCCGTTCCGACAATTTTTACCGTGCCGGCGAGGACCGCTTCCGGCCTTTCGGTTATCTCCCTGAGCACCAGGACCGGTTTCCCAAGCGAAGGAGCTTCTTCCTGTATGCCGCCCGAATCCGTAAGGATAATATAAGATTCCTTCATCAGATGCACGAAAGGAAGATAATCCATCGGCTCGACAAGATCGACGTTAGGCAGGTTATCCAGCACATCAAAAACGACGTCCCTGACGTTCGGGTTCTTATGGACCGGAAGGACGATCTGGACTTCGTCTCCGAATTTTTTTGCGATCTTTGCTATTGCTTCGAGTGCGTTCCGCATCGGTATGCCGAAGCTTTCCCTGCGGTGCGTCGTGACCAGGATCAGTTTTTTACCGGGTTTTATGCTGACACCAGACCTCTTCAGATCATACGGTCTCGAAACTACAGACAATAGTGCATCGATCACGGTGTTACCGGTAAGAAAAATATTACTTCGGGAGACACTTTCGCTCAACAGGTTATTTACCGACATCTCCGTCGGAGCAAAATGCATGTCCGCGATCGCGGAAATAAGTTTTCTGTTCATCTCTTCTGGAAAGGGATTGAACTTGTTCTTTGTCCGCAGCCCCGCTTCTATATGTCCGACCGGGACTTTTCTGTAGAAGGCGGCCAGCGCCGACGCGAAAGCGGTGGACGTGTCTCCCTGGACTATGACCATGTCCGGCCGTTCCTGCAGAATGATATCCTCAAAACCCTGCAGCGTCTTAGTTACGATATTTGAAATAGTCTGGTCCTGCTCCATGATATCCAGATCGTAATCGGGCTTGATGTCGAATATCTTGAGCGTCTGGTCGAGCATTTCCCTGTGCTGCGCGGTCACGACCACTATCGGCGCGAAGATATCACTGTGCTTGTAGATCTCGTTTATCACCGGCGCTATTTTTATGGCCTCCGGCCTTGTCCCGAAAGCGAACATCACTCTTTTTAACTGCTGCATTTTATTTCTCCAGTACCACGTATTTTCTTACGTATTTTTTGATCTGATAAAAGACGGTAAAGACAATTATTGCCACTATGCCCAGCACGACCAGCGCGTGGGAGACCCTCAAAAATGTTACTGCCAAAGTCCCGATGCTCAGCAGGATGCAGGCGCTGTATATCGAAAGGACGACCTGCCTGTGGCTGAACCCTCTGTCAAGAAGCCTGTGGTGGAGGTGTCTCCTGTCGGCGTCGAAGATGTGCCGCCCGTCGCGCACCCTCCTCATTATTACAGAGGCGGCATCAAAGATAGGGATACCCATTATGAACGCCGGAATAAGCAGGGCCAGTATCATCGAGCTTTTCAATACGCCTATCACCGAACAGGTCGCAAGCATAAAACCCAGAAAAAGGCTTCCGGAATCGCCTAAAAATATCGACGCCGGATTGAAATTATAGCGCAAAAAACCTGCCGTGGCGCCGGCAAGAGCTATCATAAGTATCGCCGCCCCCGGCTGGTGTATCCTTACCGCGACAATAAATAGAGTAGTAGCGGCTATCGCGGTTATACCGGAAGCCAGACCGTCAAGCCCGTCGACAAAATTCAGCGCGTTCGTGATGCCGACCACCCACAATATCGTGACCGGGACCGAGATGAAACCGAGCAACAGGATCCCCGTTACCGGGTTTGAAATGAAAGTTATCTGGACCCCGAACATTATCGGGACCAGTGAGATCAATATTTGAAGGAGCAATTTTTTTGTTGCCGGGATGTTTTTCATGTCATCGAACATACCGACTATCAGCATCAGGGAAGAACCGAGCAGTATGCCTGTTATCGCCAGATAGTTCAGGTGCATATGCCTTATGACGGCGATCAGAAGACCTGTCAGGACCGCTGCCATGAACCCTAAATAGATAGCCAGTCCCCCAAGCCTGGGCATCGAACTTTTATGGACTTTCCTGTCGGAAGGCTTGTCGATCGCATTTAACAGGAACGCTGATTTTTTAGCAAAAGGCACAAAAAGAATAGTTAATACGCTTGATATGAAAAAGACTATGAAGTATATCATTCAAAAAGAATTCTAACACAATTGTGCGGTATGTGGTGCGCTGCCCGTGTTAGTCGAACTTTTCTAATAATGCTTTGTCGCCTGTTTTTCTTTCTTTGCCGCCCTCTTCTCTTTCAGCGACAGCTTCGGCGCTTTTTTGTCATTCTTATTGCCCTGTTGTTCTTTATTTGCCATTTTCGTTCCCCTCCTTTTTTTTATTCAACGGATATTATTATTGTATCAGATTTTTTGCGAATATTGAGGCTTCGGACTCGGATATCTTATTACGGCCGGGCCTCAACGCGTTCGCCATTTCAAAATAATGGAACAGCTCATGCGCGACCGCTTCGTCTTTTTTTTCACTGTAAAATACCGCTATTTCTTTTGTTTTCGGCCTGTATTCGCTGATCCTTTTTACTCCGCCCATATTGACAGGTCTTTCAAATATTACTTTGAGGCCCAGCTTTTCAGCGATCTCTGCCGGCGTCTTTTCCGGATAGACAGATTTGATCTGATCCGCAAGAAGTGCACCGGACAGACTGTCACCGCATTTCGGCTCCCTGTTCATTGATCACCTTTCTCAGGTCGCAGTAATCTATTTTGCGGGGAGTGACATGTTTTTTCAAAGAGATGGCGGCTGCCGCGCCCGCTGCCTGGCCGAGAGCCATGCAGACCGGCATTATCCTCATCGAGGACAGCGCTTCGTGCGTCACGGAAATACATCTTCCCGCCACAAGCAAATTCTCTATCTTCTTTGGAACAAGGCACCTGTAGGGTATCTCGTAGTAAGTCCCCGGTCCGGGCTTTCTGAACGTAGTGCTCCTCCCGTCGGGGCTATGGATATCTATCGGATAATTACACCTGGCGACCGGATCATCGAACTTAGTGCCGTCCATCACATCGTTTTCCGTCAGCCTGTATTCTCCTGCGACCCTTCTTGATTCCCTTACACCGACCTGAGGTGCGACAAGGCTTATATAAGAATTCTCAAAGCCCGGGACGGTTTTCAGGAATTTGAATAAATTCGATACCTGTTTTCTTGCCTCGACCTCAGCCTTTGTAAGGTCAAGCACGTCAGTGCCGTCTACTTTGGGAACTCTTGTGGAATTGACCTGTATCTCGCCTTTCCTTGTCGTTTCGAACCAGAGAAAGTTCTCCCTCGGCGTGCGTATTCTGCCCTGTCTTTTGCTTTCCAAAAATAACTCATCGATCTTTTCCCTGGAAGGCATGTTTTCTTCGTCGATGCCCGAGACCCTGAACATAAGTGTCATCGGCTGGCTTAAATGGTCCTGCGGCCTGCCTTTTTCGAATTCCGCGCCTGATAAAGCGGCTATATCACCATCCCCTGTCGCGTCTACCACCCGTTTCGCGAATATTTTGATGTCGCCTGATTTTCCCGCAGCGACAACGCCTTTTATCTCATTGCCTTTCATTATGGATGCGACCGCAAAACTGTGGAGCAAAAGTTTTATCTGCGCTTCGTCTATCATCTCAAAAAGAATATTTTTCAGGACCTCCTGATCAAATATGATGTGCGGCTGGTCAAAAAGGGAGCCTTCGGCGCAACCATTTTCTTTCTTCAGCCTTTCTGTTATCTCTTCAAATATGCCTTTTACAAGCGGCTCGCCGTTCAGTTTCGGTACCATGAAAGGGTTCACGATCCCTGCGGCCGCCATCCCTCCCAGGAACCCGTAACGCTCCAGCAAAAGGACTTTTACTTCCAGCCTTGAAGCCGCTATCGCGGCCGCAAAACCCGCGGGACCGGCTCCGCACACGAGTACATCTGTCTGGATATCGTTCATGGCAAGATTATATCACAGTCGATTTCGAAGGTCCGGGGCCAGGGAAGGGATAGCTGTAAGGTGTAAGTTGTGAGCTGTAAGCTTGACAAGAATTCTTTTGTCCATGTATCCATTTCTGAGATCACCATCTGCTCGACTTCCTTGTTATTATCGCCCAAATTAAACGGCGATATCCCTTTTTGTTTTATTAAGGCGTTTATTTTAGGCCGGACAGTCGCCTGATACCCCAGATCATCAATGAAACGCTCCAGCAGAAAACTCTTGTTCTGCGGAAGGACTGCCTGCGCAAGGCTGCAGCCGATAGAATTGCCCGCCGTGTTCCAGCCGGCAAAAGAGGACAGCGATGACAGGTCTATGGCATTTTTCAGATAGAGCATGAACTCAGGGTCGCCTCCGTTGGCATAACAGCAGTCGGCTACCGCGGTCTTCTTTCCGATCTCCGCAGCAAGCACGATCTCAGAACAGAAATTCTTCAGCAGGTGCCGTTCTTCTTCCCCCCGCATCATAACTTCCTCGAATAAAAGGTCTTTCTGCTTTTTGTCGAACGAATGGACAAAAAGGACGACCTCTGCATCTTTCAGGGACGCGGTCTCTTTTGCCCCGAGAGCATTTATATGATCGGAAACAACCCCGCAGAGTTCTTCGTCCTCATACAGGGCGATGTCTTTGCCTTTGTTCTTTGAATATCTTGCCGCAATTAAAGGCGTCTTGTTTGTTGTTTTAAGTATCATCCTTGAGACTAAAACACAAGCCGCTTCATCAGCACCGTTCATTATCACAGCCTTTTGCCCAAGCCCGCCGTCGTCTATCATCTTACTCAGGTCGGTTTCCTCTTCTTTTTGAGGCCCGTTAACAGCGCAGTCTTCCTTTGCGATCACTATAAAGTCCGCGAAGCTGCTGCCTGCCAGTTCGATCGTTTTTTTATTTATCTCATGATTCCTTTTTCTGGCTAAGAAGTAATCATCAAAAATATTTTTTGGTATTCTTTTTTTTATATCCTCGGCAGCCTTGACGTCCCCGTGGTTTTTTGTGATCTCTGCGACTGCCGAAAGCTCGAAGAATCTGAAAATATTCTCCCAGATAATTTTAGAATCTTCATTTTCCACCGTTATCGACATCCTCATTAAAACATTGAACAGATAGACGGGGACATCCGGCCTTGTCTTTTTGATCTTTGATATTATACCGAGCCTTTTAACGGCTTCCTCAAGAGCTACCTTAGGCCGGCGCGACGCGATAAGCCCGCCGTAACACAACATGTCTATCGAGATGATGAAAGCATCGGCCTCGTCTATCTTACTTTCTATCCATGATGCGATATCATCAGGAGAACCGGGATCAAGAAAATGGCCCAATATTTCTTTGGGAGGACATATTATTTCTATATTCTCCGCTGAAGCCAGCTTAGCAGGGAACTTTAGATTGCACGGACGGTCGTCAAGCGGGACCAATGCGATCTTTTTCATGTTAAATGAAGATCCTCTCAATTTTCATCTTCGATCTTGATGACCTCATCATATATATTATCATCGTCGACCGTAATATTAACGTAGTTATAGAACCCGCCGGAAAAATAAGGCAGGTACAGAGAGCCCCCGCCTCCTGCCGCGATAATATACAAGACGCCGTCTTTTTCTTCTTTTGCGTATCCGTGGACATGCCCGCAGAAGACCGCCTTGACTTTATTTTTTTTGAAAATAGCCGTCAAGCTTGCTGCCTGGGCTCTGGGGAACATGACTTCTTCCGGAAAAGAACCGGAAATGTCAAATAACGGCTTGTGCATGAAAATGAACTTGGGCTTGTCTTTATTTAAAGAGAGGTCCTTCTTCAGCCAGGAATATTGCAAACTGCCCAGCCCGTTCGGCCGTACATTATCAAGGCAAATAAAATGATAGCCCCCGTGGTCCCAGGAATAGTAAGTGCTGCCGAATGTTGCCATAAATATCTGCCTGCCAAGATATTGGACGTCATGGTTGCCTATGCAGTTGTAAAACTTTACTCTCGAATGGCTGATCATGCTTTTATATTTCTTGAATTCCCACGCGGAACTTGTAGAGGTGATATCGCCGGTATTGACAGCAAAATTTATGCTTTTATCACTGTCCACCATAGTAAGGATTTTTTGAAATATTTTGTCATTGCCCTGGTTGTCGCCCATCACGGCGAAAGAAAATGCAAAAGCCCTTATTGAAAACAATATGAGGAATAATTGTACGAGGACTGCCGCGACCGCTGGCCTGGACAGCTTGATCATTCCAGCTTGTCTATCGCTTTTCTGTAATCTCTGGTGGCCTGTTCGATCATCTTAGCTGTCTTCCCTGTCACGATAGCTCCTATCATCAGCGATTTGACGCCCGTCTCGGCTATTATCGGGACCTCATCAGATCCGATCTTTCTCTGAGTAGGCACGATCACCGGCAGCTGCGAAGTTATCGCGATGCTGATGTAATACTGAAGGTCGCCGATAGTCAGGTTCTGGCCGTATCCGAGATGCGGGATGATCGCCGCCTCGATAGCTTCGCAGTTCTCTTCTTTTATCGTGACGAGGCGCTCGGACGCGTCCTTTCCGTCTATCGCCGCGACTTTTGTGATGCCTTTGAGCCCCAGCATGAAAGGCGGCATCTGATTTATGTTCATGTCAAAGAAATCAAACCCCATTTTGATTATCTCCTGCATCTCTTTCTCGGAGGGCTTCTTTTCGTTGCCCGGAACAATACCGACCGGTATCTTTGCCGCCTTTAGTATCTTTTCAAGATTTGGGCCTTCCTGGTCAAGAGAGCCGAAAGTGACGCCGCTTGCCTGATGCTTTATGTTGATGTGGACCTTAAGCGCGTCCGCTCCTCCGGCGACCGCCGCTTTTGCGAGGTCCGGGGAATTGTCCGGCAGGCTTACTATCAGTGTCAATTTATTCTTGTCAAAAAGCTTCAATAGTTTATTCATTGCTATTTATTCTCCTTATTTTTTATCAGCGGATAACTTAACTGTTCTCTCTGTTCCAGGTATAATTTGGCGCAGATACGCGCGAGCTTCCTGATCTTGCCTATATAATTAGCTCTTTCCGTAACGCTTATCGCTCCGCGCGCTTCCAGAAGATTGAACGCGTGAGAGCACTTCAGCACATAATCGTACGCGGGCAGGACCAGGTTCGATCTCAAAAGCCTCGAGGATTCTTTCTCGTATCCTTCAAACCACTGCATCAGGAGATCGATATCAGCCTCCTCAAAACTGAACTTTGAATATTCCTTCTCGGCCTGGAGGTGCACATCGCCGTAAGTGACCCGCTCATTCCATTCTATATCGTAGACGTTCGTCTTTTTCTGGATGTACATCGCGAGCCTCTCAAGGCCGTAAGTTATCTCCGCGCTTATCGGCTTCAGCTCGAACCCCCCGCACTGCTGGAAATATGTGAACTGGGTTATCTCAAGCCCGTCAAGCCAGACTTCCCAGCCGACGCCCCAGGCTCCGAGCGTGGGGGACTCCCAGTTGTCTTCAACGAATTTCAGGTCGTGTTTTTTCGGGTCGATGCCGAGGACGCTCAAAGATTTTATATAGATGTCCTGTACGTCCAGGGGTGACGGTTTCAGGATGACCTGGTATTGATAATAAGCTCCGAGCCTGTTCGGATTTTCACCGTACCTTCCGTCCCCGGGACGCCGCACGGGATCGACGTACGCCACGTTCCAAGGCTCCGGTCCCAGCACTCTGAAAAAAGTCGGGGGAGACATTGTGCCCGCGCCCTTTTCCATATCGTACGGCTGCTGGATCACGCATCCCTGCCCTGCCCAGTACTGCTCAAGCCTGAAGATGATCTCCTGAAAATTTAATTGCTTCGTTTTTTTCATCTATTATTGAAAATATGATAACAAATGCGGGGAGCAATGGCAAGAAGAAGCTCTAAGCGATAAGCTCTAAAAGAACAGCTTCACCCTTCTCATCGAAATGCTCTGGAGTATCCCTATCGCGCTCAAAGACACTATTAATGATGTTCCGCCATAGCTGATAAAAGGAAGAGGTATTCCAACGACTGGCGCGATGCCGAGCGTCATGCCGATATTGACAGCCGCGTGAAAAGCGAACATCGCGGCGATCCCCGCGGCCAAAAGGCTTCCGAACATATCCCCGGCTTCTATAGCAATGGTTATCGCCCTCCAGATGAGCACCGCGAACACGATTATCACCAGCAATGATCCGATCAGGCCGAACTCCTCTCCGATCATCGAAAAGATGAAATCGGTCCACTGCTGCGGGATGAACTGCAGCTGTGTCTGTGTGCCGTGAAGATATCCGGCCCCGAAAAATCCTCCGGAACCTATGGCGATCTGCGACTGGATAGTGTGGTATCCCGCGCCGAACGGGTCGGAAGACGGGTTCAAAAAGATAAAGAGCCTCTGTTTCTGGTAATCCTTTAAAAGATGCCAGACCACAGGCACGGCAAGTCCGGTCAAAATATTCACCGCTATTATGGAAATAAAATCTATTACTTTAGGCCTGATGAGATAGAGCGCGGCCGCAAGGATAACAAGATAGACCAGCCACCATATCCATGCGAGACTGGCAAAGACGCTGATGACCGGAGTGAATATCAGTAATAATATCATCGGGTTGTCCTGCGTCCAGACGACCATCGTGACCGTGATCGCGGCAAGCACGAGCGCGGTGCCCAGGTCCGGCTGTTTGAATATCATCAAAAACGGCACGCCGACTATCACCGCCGGCAAAAAAAGGTCTCTCAGGCGTTCAAGGCCTTTTTTAGACTCCAGATATTTTGCGAGAGCTATGATGATTATCAGCTTGGATATCTCCGAAGGCTGGAATGAAAACGGCCCGGCCCCTATCCATCGCTGCGCCCCGTAGCTTTCAAAACCGACGAACAGCACGGTCAAAAGAAGGACTATCATGAAAGCGTAAAGCCATGACGAAGCCGTTTTCAGATGGGCATAATCGATGTACATGAAAAACGACATGAACAACAGCGCCACGAAAAAAGTAGCAAGGTGCCTTTTTAAGAACATCAGGGAATCTATATTGGCTTCGGTAAAGATCGCCGCTTTTCTTGACATCATCGCGAACGTCGATGAATATATGGCCAAAAAACCGGTCAGGACAAGGAATGCCGCGCAGATCCACAGTGTCATGTCGGAATTCCTGAGCAGGCGGAAATTTATCATTTAGAGACGTCCTCTATCGCCTTGAGCAGCGCTCTTGCCTTGTTCAGGCTTTCAAAGTATTCTTTCTCCGGGACAGAATCCGCCACAATGCCGGCGCCCGCCTGGATATAGGCTTTTTTGCCTATCATCAATATAGTCCTTATCGTTATGCAGGTATCAAGGTTGCCCCTGAAATCAAAATAACCCACCGCGCCCGCGTAAGGCCCCCTTTTCACGTTCTCAAGCTCGTCGATGATCTCCATGGCCCTGACTTTCGGGGCGCCCGAAACAGTGCCTGCCGGGAAAGAAGCCGCAAAAAGATCAAAAGCGTCCTTGCCGGAGGATAATTTCCCGGAGACGTTCGTGACTATATGCATCACGTGAGAATAACGCTCGATCGACATGAAATCTGAGATCTTTATCGTGCCCGTCTCGCAGACCCGGCCGAGGTCGTTCCTGGCCAGGTCCACGAGCATTATGTGTTCGGCTTTTTCTTTTTCATCAGAAAGAAGTTCCTTCTCAAGAGCTTTGTCCTCGTTCTCGTCTTTCCCTCTGGGCATCGTGCCCGCTATCGGGCGGACCGTCGCGGTCCCGTTCTCCAGCCTTACCATGACCTCGGGGGATGAGCCGATAAGATGCATGCCGTCAAAAGAAAAATAATACATATACGGCGAAGGGTTGATCGTCCTCAGGCTCCGGTACACGTCAAGCGGAGTTATCGCGGCGCCGGTGCTGAGCCTTTGTGAAAGGACGACCTGGATGACATCGCCGGCTTTTATATATTCTTTTGCCGCTTCAACCGATTTTTCGAACTCATTTTTAGATGTGTTAGATTCGATTTTTAATTGCTTTTTTTTGCCGGAGATATCCAGCGGTCTTAGAGATGAGGCCTTCTTGAGCTTTTTTGCTATCGCTTCGATCTTTGCGACAGCTTTATCGTATGCTCCCTGCGGGTCATTTTCTATGAAAGCGTTTGAGATCACGATTATCTTGTGCTTCACGTGGTCGAACGCGAGGAACGTGTCCGTTAGAAGGAACTGGCAGTCCGGGACCTTGAGCTCATCCCTGTTCTTATCGGGGATGTTCTCAAAAAATCTTACGGTATCATATCCTATATATCCGACCGCTCCCCCGTGAAACCGCGGCAGGCCCTCTATATCTACGGGTTTATATTTCCCCAGGACCTCTTTAAGCGCCTTTAAGGGGTCGCCTTTCTTTTTCTCTGTCGTCTTTCTTTTTCCCGATACGGATATGATCTCGATATCGCCGCCTTTGCTCCTGAACAATATTTCGGGATCGCAGCCGAGAAAAGAATATCTCGCCAGGTTCTCTCCGCCTTCAACGCTTTCCAGCAGAAAAGAATACTTTCCGGCGATCTTTGAAAGCGCGGAAACCGGGGTCTCCGTGTCTGCGATTATTTCCCTGTAGACAGGGATCAGGTTGCCTTTTTTAGAAAGTTCCAGGAACTCATTTTTATTTGGAAAATACATCTTTTAATATCTTTAACGCGACAATGATCGCAAAGACCCCGAATATTTTTTTAAGGTCGTCCGAAGCGATCCTGCAGGCAAGATATGAGCCGAGAAGAACCCCTGCTACCGAACCGCAAGCCATCCTTACTCCGACATCCCTGTTGATCTTATCCCTTATAGAATAACCGTAAGCTCCCATTATCGCTGTGGGGATTATGACCGCGAGAGATACCCCCTGGGCAAGATGCTGCGAAAAGCCGAGTATTATCACAAGAGCAGGCACTATTATCGTGCCGCCACCCACGCCCAGCATCCCGCTCAACAGCCCTGCACCGAACCCCGTCAAAACGATCATTGTCAGTATTGTTATTGTCATTTTATTAAGAATTTTATCCCGACCACCATCAAAAATAAGACATAGATGATCTTTAAGTTCTTTTCCGATATCTTGTTAGCGAACGAGCTTCCGAAATACGCTCCGGCAAAACTGCCTATCGCGACCCAGAGCGCCACGCCGACGTTCAGATATCCCGATACCGCGTAAGTCGCTGCTCCGACCGCAGCCGTGGGTATGATCGCGAACAGCGATGTCCCCTGCGTTTCATGCTGGTTCATTTTTAATAATATGACCATCGCAGGGACCATCACGATCCCGCCTCCCACCCCCACAAGCCCGCTTATCAGGCCTGCCATTATACCGATTATGACTGTTTTGATCTCAGTATCGCCTCCGCGATCATCAGGTCTTCCGGCGTTGTTATCTTGATATTATCGTAGGACCCGCTGATCATCTTCACTTTTTCACCGAGCCGCTCTACCAGCCTCGCGTCGTCCGTTGCCTGGATGTCCAGCCTGTTTGCTCTCTCGTAGGCTTCTTTTATAAGTTTAAAATCGAACACCTGCGGCGTCTGGACCTGCCACAGGATCTCCCTGTCAAGGGTGTTCGAGACAAGCCTGTCGTCCTTCACCGTTTTTATTGTGTCCTTGACCGGGACCCCCACTATCACCGCTCTGTGCGCCCTTGTCTCGCTGACCGCCTCAAGGATTATCTCTTTTGTCACAAAAGGTCTCGCGCCGTCATGGATCACGACGATATCCGTGTCATCCGAGACGACCTGCAGCCCGTTATAGACCGATGCCTGTCTCGACGCTCCGCCCTGTATTATATGCCTTATTTTTTTGTAGCCTTCCCTCTCTTTTAATTTTCTCGCTTTTTCTATCTCGTCGAGCGCGACGACAAGGATGATATCGTCGATGATCTCCGAATTCTCAAAAGCTTTTATCGTGAGGCCGAGCACAGGTTTGCCGCAGATCTCGATAAAAAGCTTTCCGTCGGGACTGCGCATCCTGGTGCCAAGCCCGCCCGCCGCGATTATTGCCGTAGTCTTCATCGGAGCGCGTGCGTCAGCATCTCATGGCCGTCCTTTGTCACAAGTATCATATCCTCTATCCTTATGCCGCCCCATTTTTTAAAATAAAGTCCCGGTTCTATCGTCACTACCATACCTTGCCTCAAAACCTCGTCGCTTTTAAAGGATATCCTCGGCGGTTCGTGGACATGCCTGCCGATCCCGTGCCCGGTGCTGTGACAGAAGTATTTTTCAAGGCCGTGTTTCTTGAACTCGCTTCTGACCTTTTTATCGATCACTTTTACCGGGACACCGTCGGCCACCGCCCTTGCCGCCTTTAAATGGGCCTTTAATACAAGATTATAGACCTTTTTCTGAAAACCTGTAAACTTTCCGAGATGGACCGTCCGCGTAATATCCGACTTCCATCCCTTATACACAGCGCCGAAATCCAGCATCACGATCTCGTTCTTCCTGATCTTTTTCTTTGTGGCATAACCGTGAGGGAACGACGATCTTCTGCCTGAAGCTACTATTATGTCAAAAGAATGGCCTTCAGCGCCTTTTTTTCTCAGCATCCTCCTGATCATGAGGGCTACTTGTTTTTCGGTCATTCCGGGTTGTATTAAAAGGGTGATCTCATCCATAACGGAGGAAGCGATGCTTGCCGCTTTTCTTAAGCAGCGTATCCGGAGAGATCCCATCTTACTTTATCAAAGATACAGCGGCGCGGAGACCCAAGAGGTAGCTGTCTTTTCCGAAACCCGCGATCTGACCCGATGCCACGGGAGCGATTACGGATCTTTGCCTGAATTTCTCGCGGGCGTAGATGTTCGACATGTGGATTTCCACGGTCGGGAGCTTCACTGCCGCTATCGCGTCCCTTATGACGACGCTGGTATGCGTGTAACCTCCGGGATTGATAACAATAGCGCCATACCTGTCTTTCGCTGCCTGGATGGCGTTCACTATCTCGCCTTCTATGTTATTCTGAAAAAAATCCACTTTCGCCCCGAGCTCTTTTCCGAGTTTCTTCAGCTCTTTATTGATATCTTCCATCGTGAAACTCCCGTACACGGAAGGTTCCCTTTGGCCGAGAAGGTTGAGATTCGCGCCGTGGATGACCAGGATGTTTTTCATTTTATTTACTCTCGTCCTTAGCGCTGCTGCAAAAGAAGCCCTAGTTGTCTGCATTTTTATTTTCTCCCTTTAATATCCGGATCGTCACCGGCTGAAAGAGTATCGATGGTATTTATTGAAAATTTCACTCGATTTTGATCTTGGGCAGGGAAACAGGATGTTTTTCATTTTATTTACTCCAATTAAATTATATCATACCATCCCATACCTCACCCCCGCCTGCTTCGCTATGCGAAGCATTGCGGGCAGGCTTCCCTCTCCCTGAGGGAGAGGGTGCATAAAAAAGTTGATTGAAATATTCAACAAGCATTTTTTTCTCCCTCTCCCGCGGTTAGCGGGAGAGGGTTGGGGTGAGGGTTGCTGTTATTACCATGTTATAATCATTAAAGAAAATGCCGAAAAAGAAAAAGAAGCAGGGCGGCAGCTGGATGATAGTAATATTACTTATTGTCATCGCGGCTACAGCCGGTTTTGCCATCCAGGGGTCTGTTCAACTGCCGGACCTTTCTGACCTGAGCGACGCCGTCCCGTTCGAATCTACGATCATATATTCGGCCGACGGGACCGTGCTAGGGACCATACACGCGGGGGAAAAAAGAATATCCGTTCCCATCTCGCAGATATCCCCTTACCTGATAAAAGCGGTGCTGGCTTCGGAAGACAATGATTTTTTCAACCACCGCGGGATCTCGCTGAAAGCGATCGCAAGAGCGACACTGGTAAATCTTTTCAGCGGCCGTATCGAGCAGGGAGGAAGCACAATCACTCAGCAGCTGGCCAGGTCTCTCTTTTTGAACACAAAAAAAACTTTCGGCAGGAAATTATCGGAAATGTATATAGCATTGGAGCTTGAGCGCAAATACACGAAAGAAGAGATCCTTGAGATGTATTTGAACCAGGTCTACTGGGGGCACAACACTTACGGGTCCGACACCGCTTCCCAGATCTATTTCGGCAAGCATGCGGACAGCCTTACCCTCGGAGAGGCAGCGCTTCTTGCCAGTATTTTAGGGGCTCCTGAAATATATTCGCCATACAGGAATTTTGATCTCGCAATTAAAAAGAGAGACAATGTCCTTGAAAAAATGGCCCGCGACGGGATGATAACGGACGAACAGGCGGAAACGGCAAAAAAAGAAAAAGTCACCCTTTCGATGGGACAGATGAACAAATATAAGTTCAACGCGCCTTATTTCACCACTTTTGTGATCAACCAGCTTGTTGAAAAATACGGGCCGGAGATGGTCTACAAGGGCGGGTTAAGGATCTACACGACGCTTAATATGCCGATGCAGCACGTGGCCGAAAGCACGGTCTCAAGTTTCATCATGAAAGAAGGTCCTAAATACCATTTCTCGCAAGCCGCGCTTTTGACCATCGACCCCGTTACGGGCCATATACTGACGATGGTCGGAGGGAGCGATTTTAACAAAAGCGAGTTCAACAGGGTGACCCAGGCAAAAAGATCACCCGGGTCATCGTTCAAACCGTTTGTCTACACCGCGGCCATGGAACAGGGTATCTCTCCCGGAGATATACTGTATGACACGCCTGCGACTTTCGACGTGTTCCCGGACAAGGAACATCCGGACGGCAAATGGAAGCCGAAAGATTTTGACAAAAAGTTCAGGGGACCTGTCATGCTGCGTTACGCGCTTGAGAACTCCCTTAATCTCCCGGCTATAAAACTGCTGCAGAAAGTCGGGATCGACAACGCGATAGCTGTCGCTCACAAAATGGGGATAAAGTCCGATATAAGCCCCAGCCTCTCTCTCGTGCTCGGCACATCCGATATGTCTCTTTTGGAGATGACCTCCGCTTACAGCTCTTTTGCGACCGGAGGTGTGAGGGCGGATCCTCTCTGCATATCAAAGATAACAGACAAGAACGGCCGGATCATCGAAGAGAACGAAGATAAAAAGACGCAGGTGCTGGAGCCCAAGATCGCTTATATCATGGTCGACATGATGAAAGGGGTCATCGCGATCGGCACGGGATATCGCGCCAAGATAGGCAGGCCCGCAGCGGCAAAGACCGGAACATCCGATAATTTCCGCGACGCCTGGTTCATAGGATTCGTGCCGCAGCTGATAACCGGAGTATGGGTCGGCAACGACGACAATACTCCCATGAAGGGCGTCGCGGAGGTCTCGGTGTGCCCCAGGATATGGAAACAGTTCATGGAGACCGTACTTTCAGCGACGCCTCCCGAAGATTTTCCAAAACCGGAAAATGTCGTAAATGTCAGGATCTGCCTTTATTCCGGCCGTCTTGCCGGTCCGGACTGTCCTCCCGGGAAAGTCAAATGGGCCACTTTCTGGGCAGGTAAGCAGCCGACGAGCGTCTGCGCAAGCTCCCACGGCAAAAAGACTACCCCGGCAAACGGGGAAGAGATCATTAAAGAAGGATCGGGACCTTCGGATACCGGAACAAAAGAATTTTATGAGGAGACATTTTAGAGGAGGGTTTTATATATGATCAAATTCGGGACTGACGGGTGGAGAGCGCGCATTGCCGAGGACTTCACCTTTCAGAACGTAAAGACCGTTGCTGAAGCCTTTTCACTCTTTGTCGGAAAAGCGTCCGCTCCCGTCGTGATCGGCTACGACAACAGGTTCCTTTCGGAACATTTCGCGGGATTGTCCGCGGAAACAGTGGTTTCTAACGGGATAGACGTGCTCCTGGCCGAAAGCTCCTGCCCTACCCCTGCTGTTTCTTTTTTCGTAAAAAAATATTCGAGCCCCGCGGGGATAATGATAACGGCCAGCCATAACCCTTTTGACTGGAACGGTTTCAAGGTCAAAGGCAGCTTTGCTGGATCAGCAACACCTGAGATGACAAAAAGAATCGAAGCGCTTCTCGATAAAGCATCACCAAAAAACACGCCCGCGGGGAAAATAAAGACCTTTGATCCGAAAAAAGATTATCTTGAAAGCGTATCTAAGATGGTGGATCTCGACCTTATATCGGGATCGGGCGTAAGAGTCGTAGTTGATTGTCTTTTCGGCAGCGGCTCCGGATATCTTAAGACCGTCCTGAAAGACCTCATCAAGATAGAAGAGATCAATGACCGCCGCGACCCTCTTTTCGGAGGCGTGAACCCCGAGCCCATCACACCTAACCTGAAAGCCCTCATTGATAAATGCGGAAGGGAAAAAGTCGTCGGCCTCGCGCTTGACGGTGACGCGGACCGTATAGGAGCTGTGGGTTCGGACGGGGTCTTCATCAATACGCACCAGGTATTTGCCCTGCTGCTCCATCATCTTGTAAAGAACAAAAAGATGGCCGGGTCGGTCGTCAAGACTTTCAACGTCACTCATCTTATCGACGAGATGTGCGAAAAATACGGGCTAAGATTGTACGTGAGGCCGATCGGTTTTAAACACGTTTGCGATCTCATGCTGAAGGAGGACATCCTTATCGGCGGGGAAGAAAGCGGCGGTTTCGGGATCAAAGGGCACATCCCCGAAAGGGACGGCATTCTATGCGCGCTCCTGTTGATCGAGCTTATGGCCGCCGAAAAAAAGAACCTTGAAGAAATACTGGCCGATATCTCAAAAGAATTTCACCGGTATTATTACGACAGGGTGGACATCCGCATAGACGATCAAAAGAAAAATGCCGTGATGGAAAAATTATCAAAAGCCCCTCCTAAAGAGATGGCAAGTCTCAAAGTAAAGGACATCCGGGACATGGACGGGATAAAATTGATATTTGAAGACGGAAGCTGGGTATTACTAAGAGCTTCCGGCACGGAACCTCTGCTCCGTATATATTGCGAGGCTACCCGGAAAGAAGATGTTGAAAGGCTCTTAAAAGAAGCCTGCGATCTGGCGAAATAGCGCCGGGATCATTTTATTTCGGTCTCGGAAGTCCCCGTTCCCATCTTTTTCTTTATCTCTTCCTCGAATTTTTCTTTCTCTTTTATTTTTTCAAGTTTCCCGTTCTCTTCCGAAAGAAGGGTTTTCATCTTCAATTCTTTGAACGATGCCGCCAGGTCTTCACGGATCTTTCTGTTTTCGCCCGCGAGAACGGAAGCTTTCTGGAACTCCGACAGCGCTTCTGCCGCCATCGCTTCTGCGGTTTTTCCGGACGACGTTCTTGAAGTATTAAGGCATGCCTTCCCGATATAGAGATGGGCGTACGGATCGGGCCCCGCCAGGTTCGCGGCCTTTCCGAATTCCTCCGATGCCGATGAGCTATTCCCCATCTGGACCAGCATGTTGCCGAAAAATAGATGCGGGTACGGGCTCTGAGGTTCAGCCTCCGCGGCTTTTTTGAACTCCATCACCGCGCCAGACTGGTCGTTCTTAAGCATCATGTTAAAAGCATTTAAAAGATAGTTCTTTATTTCGATCCGGGACTTTTCTTTGCGTCCCTCAAGCCATTCCTTGAAAAGCCTGTCTTTTTTTTCCGCCAGGATCTTTTCTTTGTCCGCTCCCTTGACAAGCCTTGATTCATCCATCTTGATGATATGATATCCGAACTGCGTCTTTACCGGCTGCGACACTTCTCCCGGCTTCAGCGCAAAGACCGCCGTATCGAACTCTTTGACCATCGCGCCTTTTTTAAAAAATCCGAGGTCCCCTCCTTTTTTCGCGTTCCCGGGGTCCTGCGAATATTCCTTAGCAAGGGCGTTAAAATCCTTGCCTGACTTTGCCTGCGCCAATACCGACTCAGCCTGTTTCAGCGCTTCATCCCACGATTTTTTTGACCCGTCGGCCGGCCTTATCAGGATATGTTGCGCTCTTACCTCTCTCATATCGTCCGGCGACACCGAGACCTCTCCGTTCATCTTTGCCACAAAACGCTGGACGATTATCTCGTCCTTTATCATCCGGCGGAGATCGTCCAGCGAAAAACCCTGGGACCTCAATATGTTCTGGAAAGTCTTAAGGTCTGGGATCTTGTTTGAATACATTATATCCGTCACTGCCTTGTCGATCTCTTCCCCTCCTATCCTGGACTGTCCTTCCCCGGCCTGCAAAATAACGGTGAAATCAATGAGCTGCGCGAGGGCTACGTTCTGCATATAAAGCATAGCCATAGGGTCGCGGCTTCCTTTTGTCTGCGCCGCCATCAGGCGGCCGACCATCTGGTTGAAACGGAATATGTCCACCTGCCTGCCGTTCACAGTGGCGAGCCCTTCATTTGTCGCGCGCTGGACAGGACCTCCTTTCAACCCTTTATACCCCAAGCCGTAGAACATCGTCGCCGCGAATATTACCGCTATCGTTATCATTATCGCCTTCATCTTTTCCCTGAAAAATTTCAGCATTTACATTGTCTCCTTTAGTAATGAATTTACGGAAATATATCCTCCCAGAGCCCCGAGCAGCACTCCCGTGACCGATACCGCGCCGTATATCAGAAAAAGTTCCGTCTTTGAGGTGACCAGCGGTATGAACGGCAGGGCTTTCATGATCTGCATCGCGACAAGGTCATACGAGAACTTTAATATGATGAACGAGAGCGCCGCGCCTATCACGCCTATCAGTATTCCCTCGATAATGAAAGGCCACTTGATAAAATTGTTGGTCGCGCCTACCAGTTTCATTATCGCTATATCGGTCTGCCTTGCTATCACCGTAAGCCTTATCGTGTTCACCACGATAAGAAGGGTCGCCAGTATCAGCAGGGCGACAAGTATCAGCCCTCCCAGTCTTACTGCGTCAAGCAGCGTCTGGAAGCGGTCGGCTAATCTGCCGGAATATCTCACCTCGTCGATATCGGGCACGTTGGATATCTTTTTTGCCACCGCCGTCACAAGCTGCGGCTTTTTCACTTTGATGACAAAAGCGTTGGGCAGGGGGTTGTCTTTTACGATCTCCTCAAGTTCGAGCCGCCCCTCAAAATCTCTTTTAAAATCGCTCCAGGCTTCGTCCTTTGAAATATATCTTACGCTTTGGACCCCTTCGATCTTTGTCAGCTGGAGCATATAAGTGCTGGCGGTATAGTCGTCTATTGGTTTGTCGACATAAGCCACGATCTCCATCTTGGACCCGACAGAGTCGATGATATGCCCAAGGTTGAACATCACCAGAAGGAACGCGCCAAGGACGACCAGTGACACGGTTATGGTCGCCAGCGATATCACGCTCATGATCCCGCTCCTGCGGAAACCGTTCCACGCTTCCCTTAAAAAGAACTCAAAGGACATTGCTGTAGCCCCCCAGCTGCTGGTCCCTTATGATGCGGCCGCTCTCGAGCGCGACCACTCTTTTTCTCATGCCGTCCACGATGGATTTGTTATGCGTCGCGACTATTACCGTGGTGCTGCGCTTGTTTATCTTTTCAAGGAGATGGATGATCTCCCAGGACGTGGCAGGGTCAAGGTTCCCTGTCGGCTCATCTGCCAACAGCAGCGGAGGATTGTTGACTATCGCCCGCGCGATGCAGACCCTCTGCTGCTCTCCGCCCGACAGCTCGCCCGGAAAACTTCTTGCTTTTTTCAGCAGGCCGACCAGATCAAGCGCCTGCGTCACCTGCCTTCTGATATAAGTGCGCGAAGCTCCCAGCACCTGAAGGGCGAACGCCACGTTCTCATATACCGTCCTTAAAGGAAGAAGTTTGTAATCCTGAAAAACTACGCCGATGTTACGCCGCAGGAACGGGATCTGGTTCTTTTTGATATCAGCGATGTTGAGCCTGTCCACGATCACCTGGCCGCTGTTGGGAAGTTCCTCCCTGTAGAGCATTTTTAAAAGTGTGGATTTGCCCGAACCTGTGGGGCCCACTATAAAAACAAATTCTTCTTTCCCTATGCTGAGGTCCACGCCGGAGAGCGCTTCGACCCCGTTAGGGTATATCTTTGAGACGCCGCTGAGGACTATCAAGCTTCAAAAGCTCCTTTTTCATATAGGGGGAACCTTTCGCACAAGGCTGCCACTTCTTCTTTTACCTGTTTTTTTACATTTTCATTGTCCGCGTCAGAAAGTATCCTTGAGAACAGGACAGCGATCTCTTCCATCTGCTGTTCTTTGAGGCCCCTGGTCGTCAGCGCCGGGACCCCCACCCTGATCCCGCTCGTTATGAAAGGGGATTGTGTTTCATAAGGGATCGTGTTCTTGTTGACCGTTATCCCGACATCGTCCAGGATCTTTTCCGCGGCTTTTCCCGTAAGCCCTTTGTTTGTAAGGTCTACAAGTATCAGATGCGTATCGGTGCCGCCGGAAACAAGCCTGAATCCGTTCTTGATCATAGCTTTTTCCAGAGCTTTCGCGTTCTTTATGATCTGTTCCTGATAGGTTTTGAACTGCGGCAGCATCGCTTCTTTGAAAGCAACGGCCTTGGCCGCTATCACGTGCATCAAAGGCCCGCCCTGTATCCCCGGGAACACCGCTTTGTCTACCTGCTTCGCATATTCTTCCCTGCAAAGTATCAGGCCGCCGCGGGGGCCTCTCAGCGTCTTGTGCGTGGTCGATGTTACCACATGGCTGTGCGGGACCGGAGACGGATGCAGGCCTGCGATAACAAGTCCTGCGATATGAGCAATATCTACCATAAGATAAGCGCCCGCTTCCCGTGCTATTTCTCCCAGTCTTTTAAAATCTATTGTCCTCGGATATGCGGTCGCTCCCGCGACGATCATCTTAGGCTTATGTACTTTCGCAAGTTCCGATATCTGGTCGTAATCCATAAGTTCATCTTCTTTCCTGACGCCATACGGAATGAAATTGAAAAGTATTCCGGATATATTTACCGGACTGCCGTGGGTGAGGTGGCCGCCGTGAGACAAGTTAAGGCCTAAAACTGTATCCCCGGGTTTTAAGAATGCCATATAGGCAGCGGTGTTCGCCTGTGAACCCGAATGTGCCTGGACGTTCGCGTGCTGGGAACCAAAAAGCTTCTTCGCACGGTCTATCGCCAGGTTTTCCGCAGTATCGACACACTCGCATCCGCCGTAATATCTTTTGCCAGGATAGCCTTCCGCGTATTTATTTGTAAGGCACGAGCCCGTCGCCTCCATCACCGCCCTGCTGGTAAAATTCTCCGACGCGATCATCTCGAGCTTGTTCCTCTGTCTGTCGAGTTCCGCGTCCAAAGCCGAAGCCACCTCGGGATCGGTCAGCCTTAAATTATCAATGCCGAAATGCATGGAAAATTTCCTCCTGATAGAAAGATTATAACATAAAGGGAAATACGGCCCCTATTTCCTCACTGCCGTCGACATCCTCTCCGCAGTCACCGACACGTCATCGATGAACCAGCCCCTGAAACCGTTATATTTATTGTCTTTCGCGTCGAACGAAAAACGTATCTGAACGTCATTGCCGACATAAGGGGTCAGGTCTAATTCATGCTTTACCCAGACACCTTCCTTATTGAATCCGCCCGATGAATACGGAAGATATTCCTGTTTGCCGGCCTGATCGATCACCGGATTTAGCGTCGCGAGATCGCTCCAGTTGGCGCCGCCGTCCGTCGATATCATTATCTTCATCACGTCAAATCCGGAAGCGCAGTGCATCGATTCCACTTCCCACCAGGTCCAGAAAGAAAGCTTACCCGACTCGTATCCCGCAAGGCTTATAGTTGGTGATGTAAGGTCTCCCTGATACCTTGCGGCGGAAGTTCCTCCTGACAACGCCGTATCGGGCGGGACCGTCAGCTGTTCTCCCATAAAGGAGCCCTTGTCAGCCTCGCCGAACCAGTACGAATAACTCCCGCTGTAAGCAAGAGGTATCGCCCCGCCGTTCTTTTCATAATCGGGAAGAGTGACATAAACAGGAGCATATATGTCCTTGACCGCGGCAGAATTAGCGGTCCTGTTCCACAAACATTTTGGCGAATATACATAAGAGATAGACTTAACCCATTCTTTGTCCGTCTCAAAATCATCAAAGAACGTCGATACTGTCGTCACGTCGATAGAAAAATTGAGCGTGGTGCCCGCACCGGCAGTGACCGTTGCGGAAGACGTCTTTTTTAGATACCCATTTGCGTAGACCGTCACACTGACCGAACCCGGAGATATGTCAGTCACTGTAAAAAGACCTGAAGAATCCGTGTACGCGGTCTTTCCCGAGACCGTTATCCTTGCGCCTGATATCCCCGCTGAAGTCGAAGAGCTGATCACCTGTCCTGTTATCGTACCGTAAAGCGGCGCGGTCGGAGAAAGCACTATGTCCGGCGCGTAAACGAGGCTGCCGGCTTTTACCGTCACTGATGCGGTATTTGCGTTGTAACCCGCAGCGTAAGCATTTATCGTCAGGGTGCCTTCGGGCATATTTGAGAGAGTGTAATTTCCGCTCGGATCACTGACGGTGATATTTGAAGAATACCAGACGTTCGCTCCAACGATCACCGGGCCTGATGATGAAACAACTCTTCCGTTCACGGTTCCATAACCCGTACCAAGGCTCCTCGCCGCAGCGATCCAGCCAAAATTGCTCAAACCTACTGATATCGTACTGCTTACAGCATCAATTGACCCGCTGTCGATCGCGACCCAGCTCAAAGTTGAAGTGTCGAACCTGAAGAACGGGACCGTCACATCCGACGCCACTTCGGTCAACAGGGGTATCCTGAGCGTCACTTTTTTTTCTAAAGAGATGTCCACGGGCGTTATATAGACAAGATAGATGAATTTATATCCGCTCGGTGGCGCCGGCGCAGCCGACAGGTCGCATTTTGTGACCGTTATAATCTGCGTGGATTTCAGCGCGTTCTCGGGTATGGTTATTTTAACGGTACCGTCCGCATTAGTAACATCACCGCCGCCGCTTCCAACATCCGTGGATTTGCCGTCTTTTTTGGAAAGGACCATGGCCGGCGCGTAGTTCGTCTCAAGAGCGCCGACATTTATCTGCTTCGTCTGGGAGATATATCCCGCCGCGGATGCAGATATTGTCTGCAGTCCGGTCTTTACTCCGGTTAAATTATAGCTGCCGCTTGATCCGGTGGTCCCCGAGACCCCTGCTATAGTCACCGTCGCTCCCGGGATCGCTGCAGCAGAAGTGTCAGTCACAAAACCCGTGACCGTAGCGTTGGATATGACGGTCTCACCGCAACCGGACAATAATAATGAACCTATAAAAAGAAGAGACAGGATCTTTTTCATCACCATTAAGTTTATTATTGATAACGGGTGTTGTCAAGAAAAAAAAGAGCCGAACCGCTTGGGTTCGGGCTCAGAAAAAGAGGCCCCAATTTCTCAGGGCCTCTTTAATAAGACGGGAGAACATTTAGTTATGTCCGGGTCTCCATCTCTTTGAAGGATCAACTACTGCGCCTTCAGGCTTGCCGGACGTGCTAACCGTCAAGGTAAGCAATCCGTCAATATCCCATATCCCGTCTTTATTTTTATCGATCAAGACATGTATGTACAAGGTCGTGCCTACAGTATAGCTGAATGTGACCGTGTATCCTTTTGTGACAGACGTTGATATGCCAAGCGCTGTAAGGTCTACATTGCCGCTTGATGGCAGTCCCATCCACTTTCCGCCGGTCCCAACATAAGTAGTCCCTGCGGCATCTCTGCCTTTTACAGTTCCATATGTCGCGGTCGTTATAGTCGGGGTCCAGCCGCATCCGTCAGCCAACCATCTTATATCCGCAGTTCCGGTATCATATCCAGGCGAAGGATAAGCATTGCTGTCCTCTGTCGGACTGACCGTGTATACAACGGCATTTCCCGAAAGCGATGTCTGCACGCCCGCAAGCGTCCTTGTTGTATAGTCCGGACCATCACCCTTTTGATGCGCGCACGCGTCCGTCAATACGATGAACACTTTTTGCGCGCCTGCCCTCCATGTATAGTTGTTATACGCATACATGATGGAATCAAGCGGGTTTTCCGGTCCGTCGCCTCCGCCGCTCGCTGTGACAGTCGCCAGGAAAGTCTGGACCTGGGTTGATGACGCCGGCAAAGCTATATTCATCTGTTCAGACGGAGTATCACCAAAAGCTACAACACCGAACTTCACATCTGCACCCGCGGCATCAAGAGTCGACGCAAAAGCCACAATGCTGTTTTTGCATCCGGTAATTGTCCTGCCCATGCTGCCTGTCCTGTCCAGGATAAATACCATGTCAATCTTGCTGGTGGTTGTCGAAGTCACTGTCGGGGTGACCTCTGTATATTTAGTTACATCGGTCCCTGTCCCGACATAGATCTTGAAGTTCGCCGCCGTTAACCCGGAAAGCGCTTCACCGCTCACGATGATGGAGCCCAGGTTAAGGGTTACCGTGCCTCCGGAAACAGTAGCCGCTCCTGATACTACAGCTTCAGGTGACGTGACCATGCCCGGCGCAAGATTAATATTGATCGTGTTATTACAACCTGTGATCACTGTCGCTGACAACAAAACAATACCTGTCAATAAGAAAAGAAAATTCTTTTTCATTAATAGTCACCCCCTTCCAGATTAGATTTTCTATTTCAGACTGAAGACAATTTTATCTTTAATGCGGTGTTCTTGTCAAGAGCCTTTTGTTAATGTATAATAATTTTCAAAGATAAATGAAACTCGACAACACTGACGATTCCTTTAGCGATCTAAATCCCGGTCAATGCAGCGCCTGCGGGGGGAAGCTTTACTTTGACAAGGTCAGCCTTGACCATTACGAGAATGAAAAACTTTACGTGATCGAGGACGTGCCGGCTTTCATCTGCGAGGAGTGCGGTGAAGTATGGATACCAAAACCCGTCGTCGATGAGCTCGAAAAGATGATAGCCATGTATGTGGAAAAAGAGCTGTCCGGAAAACCGCCGAAAGATATGATGAACGGCTGAACGATCCGGACCAATGCGGAGTGATCTGATAGAAAGGACAAACAATGGAACTAGAGCTGGGAAAAGGAAGAAAAACAAGGAGGGTTTACGGGTTTGACGAGATAGCGCTGGTACCGTCGCTTTCTACCGTTGAGACCGATGAAGTGGATATTTCCGTGACGATCGCCGGAGTGAAACTTGAGCTGCCTATAATCGCATCCGCCATGGATTCCGTCATCGACCCGAACACGGCCGCCTTGATGAGCAGTTGCGGCGGCATGGGAGTCCTTAACATCCAGGGCATACAGACAAGATATGAAGACGCGGACAATGTCCTTGACCGCATTGCCCTTGCCCCGCGCGAAGAATATGTCCCTTTGATGCAGAAGATCTACCTTGAAGAAGTAAAACCGGAACTGATAACAAAAAGAATAAAACAGATAAAAGATAGAAAAGCGGTCGCGGCCGTCTCTGTCACGCCGCAGAAAGCCATGGAATACGGGCATATTGCGGAAAAAGCGGGAGCCGATATTTTAGTGGTTCAGGCGACTGTCGTTTCCACTCTTCATAAAACAAAGCTCTTTAAGCCGCTTGACCTGTCGGAACTTTGCAAGTCGGTCAGGATCCCTGTTATAGTCGGGAACTGCGTGACATACGAAGTCGCGCTTAAACTTATGGAGACCGGAGTTTCTGCCGTACTGGTCGGAATAGGCCCCGGTGCTGCCTGCACTTCACGCGGAGTCCTGGGGATCGGAATACCTATGGCTACCGCAATCGTTGACTGCGCCTGCGCAAGGGATGATTTTTACAAGAAGACAAAAAAATACGTTTCTATTATCGCTGACGGCGGAATGGTGGTCGGCGGGGACATCTGCAAATCTATCGCGTGCGGAGCTGACGCTGTGATGATCGGATCGCCCCTTGCAAAATCCAAAGAAGCTCCCGGAAAAGGTTTTCACTGGGGCATGGCCACTCCGAATTCGGTGCTTCCGCGCGGGACAAGGATAAAAGTCGGGACTATCGGTTCATTAAAAGAAATACTTCTCGGCCCCGCGAAATTCGATGACGGCTCAGAGAACTTTGTGGGAGCCTTAAAGACTTCGATGGGCACTCTCGGCGCCTCGAACATCAAAGAGATGCAGTCCGTAGATATCGTCATCGCACCGTCAAATTTAACAGAAGGAAAAGTCTTCCAGAAAGCACAGCAGCTCGGGATGTATAAGTAGAGCCGTCCTCGGTTTTAGCCTCTATTCATCAACAGGAGTTTTTAATGAAAGTACTAGGGGCCACCAGCCCTCGCCCGCATCATAATTTGATGAATCTGATCCGTCCTTTGTGTTACTAATTACTCCAAACTGAAATACTGCAACTAGGATCCCGTGGCCGTCCGGAGGATCAAGTGTATCAAGACGATAGAGATGTTCATATAATGGCTCTCTACGAACCTGGAGACCATCTTGCGGATGGTCAAAAAAGGCAGCCGCAGTTCTTCCGTAAAGAATGTCTGAAAACTCAACTGCACTTCCCGGAAGCACGGCAAAATTATTCGGCCGAAACAATGACGGGAGAATACGGCCCTGTGTGTCAGTTGAAATCTTTAAATCAAAGCGTAGTCCTGTTAAAGCTTGAGGGATTGCATAAAATTTACTTATTTTTTCCGGAGATACATCCCCTGCAAGACGGTCATGTTGCGGACGTAAACATCCAGTGGCGGATATTTCACTTTGTATCCATTGCGGAGCTCTGCTAGATATCGCTCTTGGGATAGGCAGTCTCACACCAAAAGCCTGCACCATCTGCGGACGAAATCTCGTTGATAATTCTGCCGGTGAAATTAATTTCGCCATTTCAGCCTCCTTGTATTCAAATAATTCTCTTGCTTTACAAGCTCAAGAGATTTAGCCTTAAATCTTCTTAATTATCTATCGTCATTTTTTTTGCGAAATTTCACACAATTTTATAGTATTTTTATATGCGCGGAGCATAACATTCATTTTGAGTCGGTTGATAGTTTTCATTCTGTAATGTAAAATCAATATATGAAAAAGCATGACCTCATCGTCGTCCTTGATTTCGGCGCCCAGTACAGCATGCTCATCGCACGGCGCGTCAGGGAATGCAATGTCTATTCCGAGGTCCTCCCCTACTCCACGACTCTCGGGGAATTAAAGAAAAAAGAAGTCAAAGGGATAATACTTTCCGGCGGGCCCAGCAGCGTTTATGAAAAAGACGCCCCGAAACTTGATCCCGGGATACTGACAAGCGGGATCCCGATACTCGGGATATGCTACGGCATGCAGCTTATGGCAAAAGAACTCGGAGGGAGCGTAAAAGAGTCCGCGGTGAGGGAATACGGCAAAACACCGCTCAACATCGACGACCACACGAACCTTTTCGCGGGGATCCCTCTACAGATAAACTGCTGGATGAGCCACGGCGACAGCGTTGAAAAAGCTCCTCCCGGGTTCAAGATAATGGCGCATTCACAGAACACGCCTGCCGCGGCGATAGGAAATATAGAAAAGAAACTATATGCCGTCCAGTTCCATCCCGAAGTGGTCCATACCGAATACGGGGACGATATAATAAAGAATTTTGTCTTTATCATCTGCAACAGCCAGGCCACATGGACCACCAAATCTTTTATCGAACGCCAGACCGAAAAAATAAAAACTATGGTTGGAAAAGACAAAATTCTCTGCGCGCTTTCAGGCGGCGTCGATTCTACGACCGTCGCCGTCCTCGTGCACCGCGCGGTTGGAGATCAGCTGACCTGCATGTTCATCGACCAGGGCTTCATGAGAAAGGACGAGGCGAAAAAGATCGCTGTCATGTTCGAGAAGAATTTTAAAATAAACATTATATATGTGGACGCTTCGGAGCATTTCTATTCCAAGCTTAAAGGCGTAACCGACCCGGAGCAAAAACGGCACATAATCGGGAACGAGTTCATCCACACTTTCGAGGAAGAAGCGATAAAACTGGGCACGATACCTTTTCTCGCCCAGGGAACTCTTTATCCTGATGTCATAGAAAGCGCCGTGCCGGGAAAAAATAAATCGGCGGCCAGGATAAAAACGCATCACAACGTGGGCGGCCTCCCGAAAAAGATGAAGTTCAAGCTGATCGAACCCCTGCGGAAACTTTTCAAGGACGAGGTAAGGGCTCTCGGAAGAGAATTGGAGATATCCGAAGAAATAATCTCAAGACAGCCTTTCCCCGGTCCGGGCCTGGCCATCAGGATAATCGGCGAGGTCACAAAAGAAAGGGTGAAGATCCTGCAGGATGTGGATGATATAGTCGTCACCGAAGTAAAAAAAGCCGGCTATTACACAAAACTCTGGCAGTCTTTTGCCGTACTGCTTCCCATAAGGACCGTCGGGGTCATGGGAGATAAAAGGACATATCTGAACACGATAGCGATACGCGCGGTGACCTCGAACGACGCAATGACCGCGGACTGGGCCAAACTGCCTTATGAGCTTCTTGAGACGATCTCGAGCCGCATCATCAACGAATCGCCCCAGATAAACCGCGTCGTGTACGACATCTCCTCAAAACCGCCTTCGACTATCGAGTGGGAGTAACTGACCGATAACTACCTTGCCTTCAGGTCCCTTATTTTTCTGTATTTTGCGACCGCTTTCGCGTGGCCGGCCCAGTCAGGCGAAAAAGTGTGCGTACCGTTGCCGTTTGACACAAAATATATGAAATTGGTCCTTGCCGGATAGATCGTTGCCAGTATGGATTTCAGGCCGGGGTTGCAGATGGGGCCCGGAGGCAGGCCTTTGTTTATATAAGTATTGTACGGCGACCTGACCTTGAGGTCCTCATAAGTAATTATCTTTTTCGGCCTTTCAAGGGCGTATTTTACCGTGGGATCGGCCCTCAACGGCATTCCGTTCTCGAGGCGGTTCAAAAAAACCGAGGCGATGATCGGCCTTTCCCAGTCGACCTGCGCTTCTTTTTCGACTATCGAAGCTATCGTCAGCACCTCGTGAAGAGAATATCTTTTGATACCCGAAGTGTTCCAGACAGGCATCACTACTTTTACAAAACGGTCGAGCATTAATTCGACCAAAGCGTCCACCGTCATCCTGTCCGGGACAAAATACGTGTCGGGGAAAAGATAGCCTTCAAGGGACTTTGTCTTTGGATTGGCAAGGAACGGATATCTTGATCTTAAATTTTCGGAAATGCCGTCGAAATAGAGCGAATCGATGCTCCCGTCCATCATGATACCTTTTTTTTCGATCGTCCTCGCGATCTTGTATATCGAAGAGCCTTCGGGTATCGTCAATTTTGCCGGCCCGAACACCGTCCTTCCCTCGTTCAGATCGGTAAGGATATTAAGTACCGTCATGCTCGGGCTGAAAAAATACGTGCCCGCCTTCAGCCGCGAATCGAGCCTGATCATTTTTGCCGAAAAGTCGAACGCCGCGGTATTATCTATTATCCCGCTCAAATACAGCAAACTGCCTATCTCCCTTGTGGTAAATGTATTCGGGACAGTGACTTTGATAAGCTTGTTGTCCAAAGGGTCTTTTGAAAGGAAAAGAGTCCCCGACAGGAAAACGGCGACCGCCATAATGGCCACAAAAACGAGCCCGATCAATATGAATTTATTTTTTTTCAAATATCCCGAGGTCCTTTTCACGGTTGATCTTACCGCGTCGATAAAAAAGATCTTTTTCCCTGTTTCATTCATCGGTTTTTCTTTCCCGTTTTTTCGAGTCCATATAACTTTGGAGCATATAGGCTGCCGCTATTTTATCTATGACCATTTTTCTCTGCGAGCGCCGCATATCGGCCCCGATAAGCATCTTTTGCGCTGCCGCGGTCGATAGCCGCTCGTCATAAGTCATGACCGGTATTCTTATCTTGCCTTTCAGTTTCTTCACAAAGTCAATGACTTTCTCCGCGGAGAGGCCCATGCTTCCGTCAAGAGCTTTAGGCAGCCCGACGACTATTTCGCCGGCCTCATAATCCTCAGCCAGCTTTTTGATATTATCGAACAATTTTGCGTCATTGGCAATGACAGTCACCGGCAGGGCCGTCGTGCCCAGAGGATCTGACAAGGCGATGCCGATCCTTTTTGTGCCGTGATCAACCGCCAGTATTCTCATCGATAATCCTTTTTAATACGTTCCTGATCTCGGGAGCCTTTGAGACCTCTTTTCCGCCGGCCTCAGCTATATCGGCTTTGCCGCCGCCCCTGCCGCCCACGACAGAAGCAAGTTGTTTTACGATATTGCCGGCATGAAAACCCGCCGTTTGAAGCTCGGCTGACACGGAAACTATGATAGAAACTTTATCCGCGGATACCGAGACTATAAGGCAGACGCATTTTTTGAGCCTTTTGGAAACCAGTGCAGCAGCGTCCTTTAATGCGGACGGTTTAAAGTCTTTAAATTCCTGATAGACATATTTTATGCCTCTGATGTCCTGGCCGCCGCTTATCATGGGATCGATCATCGAGAGTGCTTTGTTTTTTTGCTTCTCTTCGTCTTCTTTTTCCTTTGCTCTTGCCGCATCCCGCCCGCTCGCTCTCGCATCTTCCTGTTCTTTCTGCTTCAAATACTGCTCAGCAGCGGCCCCTGACACCGCCTCTATGCGCCTCATCCCGTGAGCTATCGCGCCTTCCTTTACGATCTTGAAAAGCCCGATCTCTGAAGTGTTCTTCACGTGCGTCCCCCCGCACAATTCTTTGCTGATATCACCGATCTTTATCATCCTGACTTTTTCCCCGTATTTTGCCTCGAACAAAGCAAGAGCTCCGCTTTTTCTTGCCTCCTCTATGGTCGTGATAACTGTTTCCACGGGGATAGAACTTTTTACCGCGTTATTTACAAAATCTTCCACTGACTTCAGCTCTTCATCCTTCAGCGCTTCAGCGCTGTTAAAATCAAACCTGAACCTGCCGGAAGTAACAAATGAACCGCTCTGTTTTACGTTCTCTCCCAAAACTTTTCTGAGAGCACTGTGGAGAAGATGCGTCGATGTATGATGCCCGGAGATCAAAGCCCTGACCTCCTTGTCCACTTCGGACTTTATCTTTTCGCCCGTATGGGGGATGATGTCACCGCCGGCCTGATGAAGGATGACCCCTTCCGCCGTCTTGACCAGCCTTTTGACCTCGGTCCTGTTCCTTTCTATGATCAGCCAGCCTTTATCGCTGTCCTGTCCGCCGCTTTCCACATAGAACGGAGACCTGTCGAGGATGATAAATCCGCCGGTGACACCGAGAACCTTCGCTTCGCTCTCGAGAGTATCATATCCGGTAAACTCGGTAGCAGGATAACCCTTGACCTGCGGGACCGGTCCCAGCGCGTATATTTTCGAAGAACTCTCCCTGCTTCTCGTTTTTTGCTTTTCCATCTCGATGCTGAACCCGCTCGCATCGAGGCCGAAACCCCTTTCAACGGCTATTTCTTTTGTCAGTTCATAAGGGAAACCGAAAGTATCATACAATTTGAATATATCTTTTCCTTCAACGACACCCGAAGAAGACCGCGACAGGATATTTTCAAGAAGCGAGATGCCCTGCTCCATCGTCTTTCCGAACCCTTCCTCCTCGGTTTGAATGACCTTCGCTATCTGAGCGCTCTTCTCCGCAAGGTCCTTATAAAAAACGCCTCCGAGCTCGGTCACGATGCCCGATAGTTTATAAAGGAATTGTTCTTTTATCCCGAGCTTTTTCCCGTGCAATATCGCTCTTCTTATTATCCTTCTGAGCACATAATTACGCCCCTCGTTCCCGGGAAGAAGCCCGTCCCCTATCAGATATACCGCTGCTCTCGCGTGGTCCGATATTATCCTGAGCGATACGATCTGCGGATCTACATGGTATTCTTTTATCTTTTCAATGATCGGGATGAACAGGTCGGTGTCAAAATTTGAACCGGCGCCCTGAAGCACTGATGTTATTCTTTCAAGGCCCATCCCTGTGTCGATGTTCTTTTTAGGCAAAGGCGTGAGCTTTCCGCTCTCATCCCTGTTGAATTCCATGAAGACCAGGTTCCATATTTCGAGGAACCTGCCGCATTCGCAGCCCGGACCGCATTCTTTTTTCCCGCATCCGGACTTTTCTCCCAGGTCGTAATATATTTCACTGCACGGCCCGCAGGGCCCTGTCGGCCCGGCCGCCCAGAAATTATTGTCCTCCCCCAGCCTGACAAGCCGCTTTCCCGCCTGTCCGGCGGTCTTTTCCCATATCTTTACGGACTCATCATCATCCTCGAACACGGCAATGTGAAGCCTTTTGGGATCGATACTGAACTCTTTTGTTATCAACTCCCAGGCGAACGCGATCGCGTCGTCTTTAAAATAATCGCCGAAAGAAAAGTTGCCGAGCATCTCAAAAAAAGTGTGGTGGCGCGCTGTGTGGCCGACATTTTCGATATCATTTGTTCTCACGCATTTCTGCACCGTCGCGGCCCTCGGAACGGCCGGCCTTTCAAGCCCGAGAAATACCGGCTTGAATTGCAGCATCCCGGCAAGCGTCAGAAGGACCGTGGGGTCCTTGGGGATAAGCGAAGAACCCGGAAGTATTGAATGGCCTTTATCCTCGAAATATTTTAGGAATTTACTGCGGATATCAGCTGATTTCATAGACACATTTTAACATAATTAAGAAAAGTCTTGCCATTAAGCGGATGAGCGAGAGGAACACTTCTTTTGTTATCTTTTCTTTATCTTCTTTATCACTCTGTAAAACCTCATCATCGCATCCAGCGTCACAAGTCCTGTCAGGACCGATAACAGAATTACCGTTATCCCGCTGCTCCCGCCGTTATCCCCGTGCTTATTGTCCCCTTTTCCTCCCGGCCCCAGAACCCCCGCTGTCTTCCTCTCTTTTTTAGAGGACGATATCCCGCCCTTAAGCACCAGGATCTTCAGCTTGCCGATCACGTTCCCCGTGTTAGTTTCGGCTATCCTCACAAGATATACATCATTATCCAGCATCGACCCGAATGCATTTATGCCGTTCCACGTCGTCTCGTTGTATCCTGCCGTTCCGCCTCTTTGCCCGCTTAAGCAGCTCTGCTTGAAAATGAACCTCCCGTTTATGTCAAATACATATATCGTCACGTCCGCGTCAAGAGCAAGATTGTATCCGAACTTTATCTCCCCTTTCAGCGGATCATAAGGGTTCGGGTATGCCAGCGACGCTCCCACCGTCGCGCTGTCGCTCATAACTTTCAGGCTGCTTACTTCCTTTTCGTACAGCGTCCCGTCCTCCGTGACGATCGATACCTTTATTGTGTGCGTTCCCACCGCCAGGGGGTTCTTTATCGTGTACTCTATCGTCGCAACTCCGCTCTCCTGCGCGATACTGTCGTAATATAAAAGAGTCCCGTCAGTCACCGCTATCCCGTCTATGTAGAACCTTATCGTGCCCGTGTCTACGGTCAAGCCGCTATTTATCATTATCGTTATCTTCGCCAATTTGCTTATAATATCTCCTTCTATGAGACCCAGACTCGCCGTCTTCAACAGGTCCGGCGCCAGCTTTCCCGCTGTATACTGCGTCCCCAAAGATATCCAGCCTGTCTCGGGCCAGTCAGCACTTCTTGCTTTTACCCTGAAAGAGTATTGCGTTGAAGTTATAAGCCCTGTTGATGTCCAGCTCGTCGATGTTATCCAGCCGCTGTTTGTACCTTTTGTCGTGTTCTCGCAGTAATATTCTGTCGTGGCCGGATTTCCATTCGCTCCCCAGTTCGCTGTTATCTCCGTCGTTGTTATCCCGCTAAAGGCTTTGGCTGTTGGCAGGTGTCCCGCGCTCGCTGCGGCTGATAATATGGTCTCAACCCCGTTCGCGTTCTTTGCCTTTACCTTAAAACTGTATGTTGTGTCCGGCGATAAGTTTTTATAGGTCCACCCTGTTGTTGAAGTGCTCCAATATACCGTTGCTGATATTGTCCCGTCCGCCTGCAGCCAGTTGCTCCCGTTATCCGTTGAAACCGCGTAATTTGTTCCAGCCGGATTACCGTTGGCATTAACCGCTATCACACAGTTATAGCCATTTACCGAGTCATAGCTGGCTGTTGCTGTGCTTATTTCGGGTGTCGCCGCAAGAGAACATATAGTTATAGTTTCTGAAGTTACTGCATCTCCGACATTATATGTTTGTATTTTTCTTGAATATAACGTATTTGGCAGTAATCCTGACTCGGTCGTTGCTCTGGCATTTCCGGAAACTTCCACCTTGGTAAGGTCTGATCCGTCCAATATTCTGAACCCATCATTTAAAGCGCATGAGTTTGTCCAGCTGTAATTGATCTGTGTAGTTGAAGAGGGTGTTCCGGTAAAATTCTCTGATTTGTATGTGATGTTATAGACGAGGACACAATTTCCGTTGGCAGCAGCGAACAGCCTTTTCCCATCAGTAGATAAACCACGGACATAACTGCAGGAATCCCTTGACAAATCACGGATACTGCCGGAGGTAAAATCGGGCTGACCTATGACATAATCCGCGGAAGCACCGTTTGCGGTAGGAATATTGTTATAGACAAGTATACGGAAGTTGTTCATATCGGCGATGAAGAGCCTCTTACCGTCGGAACAAACGGTCCTCGGGCCCGATATTGTATCGGCCCCGCAGGCACTTCTGCCCTGATTGGCCGAATTAGAGGTAAAGTTGGTCTGGCCTATCACAACATCCGCAGAAGCATTATTAGTTGTAGGTATAGAATTCCATATCAAGACGCGGTTATTGCCCCTGTCGGTAATTATAAGTTTGCTGCCGTCAGACCATACACCACTAGGAGACCCGGTGCTTAAAGAGAGCGTATTGGCGCCAGGCCCTCCTCCCTGATTTGACGATAATGATGCGAAATTGGTTTGCCCGACTACAACATCACAGTCCGTGTGGCCTGTTGTGGGTAAATAGTTCCAGATGAGGACCCGGCTTCCGTTAAAATCAAGCACATATAGGTGCGTTCCGTCGAAGTACATGTGGTAGGGAGTGGCTGAGTTGGCGCCGGCGTTAGTGGGTGGTAAGAACTGCACATCCGGCGGTTGCGCTTCTTGTGTCGGGATACTGTTATAGATATCAAGTCTTTGTGAGTAATACCTTCCCGTTATCAGGCGGGTTCCGTCCGACCAGACACCATTATATACTGTAATGTGAAGTTGAAAATCCGCATACGCGTTGTTGGATGTAGGTATGGCATTGAATATAAGTATGCGGGCATTGACACAATCGGCAACATATAATGACCTGCCGTCTGTACACACATCATATGGGGTGCTCATTTGGTTCAAACCATTTCCCGCTGTCCAAGTTGAGAAATCGGGTTGTCCTATAATAATATTCGCGTTCATGCCGTTTTGCAGCTCAGCGTTCGAAACGGTTGAAATTAGCAATAGAATTACAAACAAAAGAAATACGGTTGTTTTGTTCTTTATTATTTTACCCACTTTATTTCTCATATATAGATTATATATCCGTTATATATTAGCCTATCATCTTTTCAAGCTGAATAATATTACGATGATGGATTGGATGGCCTATTAAAATTGAACAGTACCGTGAGTGTGATTAAATATTTAATATCTCTTTTGCAATCTTCATTATCTCTTCCTGAACTTTACTGATATCCTGCTTTTCCGCATCTATGACCTTGATCCTTTCCGGATCGTTCCTTGCTATCTCAAGGTACATGTTCCTGACATCATTATGAAAAGCGATCTTCTCTTTTTCGAACCTGTCCACCTTCTTCACGGGCCCCTTTTCCCTGGCGGATGCCGCTATCGCTCTAGGGACCCCGACCATCGGAGATACATCAAGCAAGAACGTGAGGTCCGGCATCAGGCCTCCGCTGGAGACCGCGTTTATATACCGCACAAGTTCTTCGGGAAGTTTTCTTCCGCCTATCTGGTAAGCGACCGTCGAATCAATAAATCTGTCGCATATCACAATGGCACCGTCATCAAGCGCCGGTTTTATCACCTGAGAAACATGCTGGGCCCTGTCAGCGGCGAACAGGAACAGTTCCGCGTTCCGGGCCAGCGGCTCTTCAAAACCAAGAAGGACTTTTCTAATATCTCGTCCCAGTTTTGTCCCGCCCGGTTCAAGGGACAGGACGGCCCTTTTCCCGAGACTTTTCAGATATTTCTCCAGCATCTTCGCGTGAGTGCTTTTACCGCAGCCTTCCGTGCCTTCGAACGTGATCAGATATCCCTTTTTCATTTTTCCTCCTAGTCTAACAGCTCGACCCCGAGGGAGAACTCGCCTCTTGCTGTCCTCCACAGGGCTTTCAGATCAAAGCAGTGGAGCCCTATAGTCGCATTATAATCTATATCGCGGACCGAAAAAACCGGAGTATTGTAAGAAACGTTCACCCCGAAAGACATCTTTGCGAACCTTAGATTTCCGGACACGTGAACATCATCGTACGGGAAGAACCTGTAGTTCTCCCATCTGAAAGGGCTTCCTCCTGTGTTGACAAAGAAATGCGAATAGCCCGCCCCCGCATCAAAAATGTCCGAGAACCTTTTTACGACATCTATCCTGCCGAGGACCTTCGCCCAACTGCCTGAAGAATCATATCCTGTATATGAGAGATCAAGTCCCGGCTTCAGGTCCGCCGTCTCCCCAAGAGGCTGGATATAATCAAGCGATGTAGCCGCGTATGCACGAAAGACATCGATCCCGGTACTTTCTTCGGAAACAGAACCAAGGGAGAACTCGGCCTTGGGCATGAAATTAATAAATGGGAAAGGAATGTCCACGTATTTTAACGTGATCATGGGGAGCATCGTCAGTCTTTCGTAGTTCGTCCTTTCCCTGTAGGAAAGCAACACGTCCAGTTCATATTTCTTTCGCGGAGGGACCTGGAATACCTGATATAGCATTGACCTCGTTTTTTCACTCTGGACATCGTCGCCGAAATAAAAAGCATGTGTCAAACCTCCGTACCACTTGTCTGTGTGGTTGTCATAGATCCGGACACTGCCTTCATTGTTGTTGTTCAGTACATAATTGCTCTCAAAACCTCCGCCGAGGCCTTTATTAGTCGCATATTGTATGGAAAGGAGACCATAACTGTAACTGGACAACCGCCAGACTACCTCCTCGTTAATATAAGTGCCGTCGGTCGGGTTCGTGCCGATGTCAGGCAGGGGCGCGGGATTCTTTTTTCCGTAGATCCCGCCTATCAACCCTGTGTCGAACACGTATGTCGGCACTGGAAAAACAGGGATGTTATTTATATACATCAAGCCCATGTTCTCAACGATCCAGCCGGATTTTGGATAAAGGGTCATCGAAGACGCTGTTATTTTATAGTGAGGCACGGGAAGGTCGCAGGAAGAAAAGCTCGAATTTTTTAAGTATATTTCCTGAGGGTCGATGCTGACGGTCTCCCCGCTTATCCATGTATGCCCCATGGAAATATACACGCTCTCTGCGGTACCCTTTTCGTCTTTGACAAAATAATCCAGCTTCCCGCCGTTAAGACAGACATTCTGCCTTGTCAGGGAAAACCCGTCATCCGCAGCCAGTCTTGCCGGTCCGGAATAATATATGATATGGGGAGCTTTTATGACCGTATTCTTATATTCCGCCTCGACACTCCCTCTCGCCTCTATGATGCCTTTTTCCTTCTGATAAGAGATCGAGTCAGCTTTGATCTAAGATATTATTATCAGAAAAAAGAAAGTGAAAAAAATGAACGGCCGCGCCTGCACGGCATGACCGTTACTGCGGAGTGGATTCATAAGGGCTTTTGCTCTCGAATTTAGTGAACTCCTTGCGGAAAACAAGCTCGATGCTGCCCGTGGGACCGTTCCTCTGCTTGGCGATTATTATTTCAGCGATGTTGCCTTTATCTGAAGAAGGGTTGTAGTAATCCTCCCTGTGGATGAACATCACGATATCGGCCACCTGCTCGATCTCGCCGGATTCTCTCAGGTCGGAAAGCCTTGGCATCCTGTCCTGGCGCTGTTCGATCGCCCTTGAAAGCTGGGAAAGCGCAAGTACAGGCACATCAAGCTCCCTGGCAAGCGTCTTCAGCGACCTTGCCACTTCGGATATCTCCTGCACGCGGTTATCCGACCGGCCGCGTGTCTGCATCAGCTGGAGAAAATCGACTATCACAAGTCCTATCCCGTGCTCGATCTTCAGCCTTCTTGCTTTTGCCCTCATCTCCATTGCCGAAAGAAGGGGCGAGTCGTCGATGAATATCGGCGCTTCGGATACTCTTCCGATCGCCTTGGTCAGTCTTTTCCATCCGGTGTCTGACAGGGTGGCTGTCTTCAGTTTTGATGACTCTATCTCCCCCTCGGAACATAAAAGCCTTGTGACGAGCTGTTCTTTTGACATCTCCAGGCTGAAGATCGCGACCGGGATCTTATGCCTTATAGCGATATTCTGAGCTATGTTGAGCGCGAAAGCGGTCTTTCCCACGGACGGCCTTGCGGCCAGGACTATAAGTTCCGAACTTTGGAATCCGGCCGTCAATTTGTCGAGGTCGGGAAAGCCCGAAGGAATACCGGTAAGAGGGAGTTTTTTTTCATACAGCAGGTTTATCCGGTCAAGCACGTTTTTCAGGACTTTGTCGACCTTGAAAAATCCCTGCTTGATCTTCTTCATCGCGATGTCAAAGACCGTTTTTTCCGCCTTGTCCAGCACGGAGTTGACATCTACCTGCCCGTCAAAGCAGTCTGAGACTATCTTTGTGCCGGAATCTATCAGGCGCCGCAGGATCGCTTTCTCATCGACTATCCTGGCATAGTATTCGACGTTCGCCGCGGTAGGGACGCTGTTCAGGAGGTCGCTTATATAAACGCTCCCGCCGGCTGCCTCAAGCGAACCGTTCTTTCTGAGCTCGTTGGTGACGGTGACGATATCGGCCGGCTCGCCCCTGTCGAAAAGCGACATTATCGCCTCGCAGACCAGCCTGTGGCCTTCACGGTAAAAACTGTCGGGCTGCAGGATCTCAAATGCTTTTATGATCGCATTCTTGTCAAGCAGCATCGCACCTAAGACCGACTGTTCCGCAGTAAGGTTTTGCGGCGGTAGTCTTTCTTCGCTCATGGATGGTTATTCTTTCGCTTTTTCTAAGAGTTTCAGTACGTTGTCAAGCAGGTCCTTCCTGAACCTGACGCCCTTTTTGGTCGGAAGCCACTCGCGAGGCTCATCAGACGTCTGGTAGTATTCCCTGAGATCGACATACGTATTCCCCCTCCATTCAGAAGTGGTCAAAATGAAGCGGGTATCTTTGTTCTTCTCCACGTATCCGAAATCCTGTAACGGTGTTACATCCGGCATATTTCACCTCCTCAGTTTTTTGAAAATTCTCGCGCTATCAGCCGAAATATTTCTTAAGAAAATGTCCCGTAAAGCTTTTTCTGTTCCCGGCCAGTTCTTCCGGGGTCCCTTTCCCTATTATATATCCTCCATTATGGCCTCCTTCGGGCCCTAAATCAATAATATAATCCGAAACTTTGATAACGTCAAGGTTGTGCTCGATGACGAGGACAGTATTGCCGGCGTCCGTAAGTTTTCCGAGGACCTCCAGAAGTTTCTTTACATCCTCAAAATGCAGCCCTGTAGTCGGTTCGTCCAATATATACAAGGTCTTTCCGGTGCTCCTGTGGGAGAGTTCCGTCGAAAGTTTCACTCTCTGCGCTTCTCCTCCGGAAAGGGTCGTCGCGGACTGCCCGAGATGGATATAGTTAAGTCCGACTTCGCTCAGTACCTTGAGCTTGTTTTTTATGTGCGGAACTTTATCAAAAAGCTGCAGGGCCTCTTCCACGGTCATGTCCAGGACTTCCGCGATATTCTTACCCTTGTACCTTATATCGAGGGTCTCCTTGTTATATCTCATGCCTTTGCACTCATCGCACCGCACGTACACGTCGGGCAGGAAATGCATCTCTATCTTAATAAGTCCCCCTCCGCCACAGGTCTCGCACCTGCCGCCCTTTACATTGAAAGAGAACCTTCCTTTCTGATAACCCCTCACTTTTGCTTCGCTGCTCAGCGCGAAGATGTCCCTTATGTGGTCAAAAGCCTTTGTGTAAGTCGCGGGGTTGGACCTCGGCGTTCGGCCTATCGGCGACTGATCGATTATGATCACCTTGTCGATATTTTCATCGCCTTTTATCTCTTCATGCTCGCCCGGTTTTGCTGCGGACCTGTAGAACTTTTTTGCCAGCGCGGTGTAAAGGACATCGTTCACCAGCGAACTTTTACCGGACCCCGAGACTCCCGTTACGCAGATGAACTTTCCCAGAGGAAGATCGACCGTTATGTCCTTAAGATTATTGTGTTTTGCTCCCTTTACGGTCAGATATTTTCCGTTGCCTGCCCTTCTTTCCCGCGGGATATCGATCTTTGATCTTCCGCTTAAATAATCGCCTGTTATCGAATTTTCAGAGTGGATGACCTTATTTAAAGATCCGGCCACGACGACTTTTCCTCCGTGTATTCCCGCTCCGGGCCCGATATCTATGATATGGTCAGATGACCTTATTATTTCTTCGTCATGCTCCACGACTATCACTGTATTGCCCAGGTCACGGAGTTTTTCAAGCGTTGCTATCAGTCTCTTGTTATCCCTCTGGTGAAGCCCGATGCTCGGCTCGTCAAGAATGTAGAGGACTCCTACGAGACCGGAACCTATCTGAGTTGCAAGGCGGGTCCTCTGTGCTTCCCCGCCGGAAAGCGTCCATGTCTCCCTGTTCATCGAAAGGTAGTTCAATCCCACATCAAGAAGAAATTTCAGCCTGAGCTTTATTTCTTTCAAAATCTGCCTTGAAATTATCTTCTCGTTTTCCGTAAGCTTCAGGCTGTCAATGAACGCAGTGAGCGCTTCGACATCCATGGCGCTTACCTGCGCGATATTCTTATCTTGGATCTTAATAGAGAGACTTTCAGGTTTCAGCCGCTCGCCTTTGCATTTCGTGCACGGGACAGGGCTCATGAACCTGTGGAGGTGGAACCTTACATGCTCAGACTGCGTGGTCGTGTATCTGCGCCGCAGCAGATTTATTATCCCTTCATATACGTCATCATACTCCCCGAAACCTCTTTTCCATTCATACCTGTAATGGATCGGCTCCTCGCTCCCGTAAAGCACTATATTCAACTGGGCTTTCGATAACTTATTTATGGGAGTGTCTAGGCTGAACTTATATTCCCTCGCCAGCGCAAGAAGCTGGTGCGCGTAATAAGGCGACGGCTTTTTTATCGGCGCGATCGCGCCTTCGTTTATTGAAAGATGCTTGTCAGGGATTATCAGGTCCGGATCGAATTCAAGCGATGAACCGAGCCCCGTGCACTGAGGGCAGGCCCCGTATGGGGTGTTGAAAGAAAATATCCTCGGGCTGATCTCTTCAAGGCCTGTACCGCATGAAGGGCAGTTGAATTTTTCGCTGTATACCTGTGACAAGCCCTTCTCGTTGACGACACCGACAAGCCCCTTGCCGAACTTCAGAGCGGTCTCGACTGAATCAAACACCCTTTTGCGGTTCTCCGGAAGTATCTTTATCCTGTCGATCACGATCTCGATATTATGCTTTCTGTTCTTGTCGAGCTTTATCTTTTCTTCGAGCTCTAATATCTTTCCGTCCACCCTCACCCGCACAAATCCGTCCTTTGAAACAGACTCGAACACGTCCCTGTATTCACCTTTTCTTCCTGATACGACAGGAGCAAGTATCTGCAGTTTTTCTCCGGCCCGGGAAGCAAATATTGAATCTACGATCTGTGAAGCGCTCTGCTTTTCTATTTTCTTCCCGCAGTTGGGGCAGAAAGGTTTCCCGATATTTGCAAACAGCAATCTCAGGTAATCATAGATCTCGGTTATCGTCCCGACAGTAGATCTCGGGTTCCTGCTCGGGGATCTCTGCTCAATAGAGATAGACGGTGAAAGGCCGTCTATTGAATCGACATCCGGTTTCTGCATCTGCTCGAGGAACTGCCTTGCATATGCGGAAAGTGATTCAACGTACCTTCTCTGGCCTTCGGCGTATATCGTGTCGAAAGCAAGCGAAGATTTGCCGGAACCGGAAAGCCCGGTTATCACTACAAGTTTCCCGCGTGGTATCACTACATCTATATTCTTGAGATTGTGTGTCCTCGCGCCCTTGATGATTATGTTCTGTTCGGATGGCATACGATATATATTATACTATATTATATATAGTCGGCTCGACTTAACAGTGCAGTGCCTGAATTCGCTTAGTGTCCGGTTATGAATGATCAATTCTGCTGTTTACCCAAGACAAACTTTTCTATCATCTTTTCCGAAGTATTGACAATATCTTGAAGATTTAGCCCCGCTTCCTTTGCCAATTGGACCGCCTTATCGAACTCCGCCAGGTGAGCCAGGCAGTGCGCGTCGCTGCTGAAGCAGACCTTCCATCCGATCTTCTTGACGGCTTTGGCGAACCTGATGCAGGGCTCCCAGCTCCCCTGTCTTATTATTCCGGAGAAACTGCTGTTGTTTATCTCGATAAGCACCCCGTTCTTTTTGCATTCTTCCACCACCGCCTCTATATCCGTTTCGAACTGCGGGTTTCCCGGATGCCCTATCATGTTCACTTTAGGGTTCCTGACCGCTTTGATAAGCGCTTCCGTATTTTTTTTCTTATCGCTCCCGTCATAACCGAGATTTATATGGAACGAGACTATCACCAGTTCCAGATCTTTTAAGAACTCATGTGCGAGATCAAGGTTCCCTTCACTGTCCATGATGTTCGCCTCGATGCCTTTCAGTACCCTGACGCCGTTTATCTTTTCGGGAAGCGAATGCAGATTGGCAAAATGATATGGGTGCGGGGCCCCTCCCATCGCAGGGCCGTGGTCTGTCATGCCAATATATTTTAGGCCTTTTTTCTTCGCTTTAGCGGCATATTCATAGATGGTGTTATAAGCGTGTCCCGAAGAGACGGTGTGGATATGAAGGTCGGCTATTAATTTCATCCGATAGCCCCGTCCTCTATTTCGAAATTCGAGTAGACGTTCTGGACGTCATCGTGCTCCTCAAGCGCATCGACGAGCTTGAGAAGTTTCCTCGCCTCATCACCCGCGACTTTGATCGTCGAATTGGGGACAAGAGTTATCTCGCTCGAGATGAACTCGTATCCTTTGGCTCTCAGGGCGTTAAGGACAGCTTCGTAATTCTCCGGTTTTGTTTTTATCTCTATCGCGGCATCCTCATCGTTGATATCTTCCGCTCCCGCCTCTATCGCGTCGGTCATGAGGTTTTCCGCGTTAACTTTGCTTTTATCCGCGGTTATGACCCCGCACCTTGTGAACTGCCATGAAACGCATCCCGCTTTCCCCATGTTGCCGCCGTGCTTTGAAAATATGAACTGCACTTCACCGAGCGTCCTGTTCTTGTTGTCCGTCATCACATCGACTATCACCGCGGAACCGGCAGGCCCGTATCCCTCATAAGTAAATTCTTCAATGGTACTGCCTTCGCCTCCGCCCGCGCCTTTCGCTATGGCCCTTTCAATATTATCTTTAGGCATATTGGCTGCCTTGGCTTTGTCCACTACAAGACGCAGCCGCGCGTTGCTCGCGGGGTCTCCCCCTCCGGTCTTTGCTGCCACAGTGACCTCTCTCGCGAGTTTTGAGAATATTTTTCCTCTGGTCGCGTCGGTCTTTGCCTTTGCCCTTTTGATGGTCGACCATTTAGAATGTCCGGACATGGCTTTCCTCCTTAATGATTTTTGACGGAAAGGTTCTCGATCGCTTTTTTATAGAGGTTTATGTAGTTTTTTGCCGATGAATCCCAGGAAAAATCGTACTTCATTATTTTTTTGACCAGGGATGTCCATTTCTTTTTATCGGACACGTATAACGACACGGCCCTTTTGACAGCGTCAAACAGGCCGTCACAAGAATAATCCGCGAACACAAACCCGCTGCCCTCTTCGGTCAACGGATCATAATCGATAACGGTATCCGCCAGGCCTCCGGTTTTTCTGACTATGGGGACCGTCCCGTACTTGAAGCTTATAAGCTGTCCCAGGCCGCAGGGCTCGTAACTGGAAGGCATCAGGAACATATCAGAGCCCGCATATATGGGCGGCGCCGCGGCGCTGTCAAAACCGATATTGGCAGAGACTTTTCCCTGATATTTTTTAGCAAAGGCCAGGAATTGCTTTTCGTATTTCGGCTCGCCTGTTCCCAGCAGTACGAACTGCACGGGCAGGGACATCATCTTTGTAAATATCCCGCTTAACAGGTCAAAACCTTTCTGGTCTGCCATCCTGGTCACCATGCCTATGACAGCAGGACCGTTCTCGTTTTTCAGTCCCAGATTTTTTCTGAGGGCTGCTTTGTCCGACGCTTTTCCCCTGAGATTTGAAGATGAATAATTGCTCGTGATGTCCTTGTCTTTTTCGGGGTCCCAGACCTCATAATCGATACCGTTCACTATGCCGTAGATATCGTCTTTCCTTGACCTGATCAGCCCGTCAAGTCCGCAGCCGAATTCCGGCAGCGCGATTTCTTTTGAATATGTCTCACTGACCGTGCCGATCACGTCCGCGTAGACGAGGCCTGCTTTCGCGAAACAGAGGTTTCCCCAGAATTCCAGAAGATCCGGTGTGAAATATTCCCATCCCAGTCCGGTCAGCGGCATCTTGTCGGCCGCGAAAAGGCCGAGGTATCCCATATTATGGATGGTATAGACCGTCGCTATCGTATTGAAGAACGGGTCTTTGGCATATATCGTCTTAATAAAAGCCGCGACAAAAGCCGACTGCCAGTCGTTGCAGTGGACCACATTAGGTTCCCATCCCATTGATTTAAGCGATATGAGAACGGCTTTGCAGAAAAACAGGAACCTTTCGGCATTATCAGGATAATCCTTCCCGTTCTCCTGGTACAAACCGTCCCTGTCAAAATATTCATCACAGCCGACCAGGTACACCGTTACATCACTGCCGGGGAGTTTTGTCTCAAAAAGATCGAATTTGTATTTCTTCTGGCCGATCTCCACGCTGATATCCTTCATCAGAGGATGTGTTATAAAACCGCCTTTGTCGGTCATTTTATATTTAGGTATGATCACCCTTACGTCGTGCCCGATCTTCTTTAAAGATTTAGGAAGCGCGCCTATCACATCCGCCAGCCCGCCTGTCTTGGAAAAAGGCGCCATTTCCGATGAGACGACAAGTATCTTCATTCAAGCCTCCATTTGTATTTTAACATATTGAACTTCGCTACTCAGTATTATTACGACCGTAATTAAAGAGCGGCTTCAGCCTGGGATAATCTTTTTGAGGGCTTCTTTCGTCTTTTTGATGAGATTTCCGGCACTTGAATCGTTCCTGATCACGACATCAGCTTTTTTAATATAATCCTTATCGCTCCTTTGAGCCCTCATGCGGGAAAGCGCCTGCGTCCTGGACATCTTCTTCATAAGCCGTGCCAGCCTTTTACCCTTACCGGAGACGACGGCTATTATCTTGTCCATGCTGCCGGCAAGCCCTATCTCTTCGAGCACAGCCGCGTTGACCACGACAGTTCTATTTTGTATTTTTGAGATCCGGCGTTCGATCTCTTTTTTTATCAAGGGATGGGTGATCCTTTCAAGCTTTTTCAGCATACGCCTGTCACCGAAAACAATACCACCCAGCTTTTTTCTGTCGATCTGCGCTCCTCGGCAAATGTCTTTTCCAGGGAAGGCATTAATGACTTTTTTAAATGCCGGGGAGCCTCTTTTCAACAACTTATGGCCCACCAGGTCCGCGTCGATAACACCGCAGCCCATGGACCTCAACGCTCTGCATGCCAGGCTTTTACCCGAAGCTATCGGGCCGGTCACCCCTATTATCAATTTTTTGTTCTTCATGACAGTTTATTGATATTATACACTCTGCCGTGATATAATTTCGATATGAAAGAAAAAATCCACCCTAAATACCATGCCGTGCTGGTCAAGTGCGCCTGCGGCGCGCAGTACGAGATCGGCTCCACAAAAGAAAGCATCCGCGTGGACATCTGCAGCGCCTGCCACCCTCTTTTCACCGGGAAACAGAAACTGCTTGATACCGAAGGAAGGGTGGACAAATTCAAGAAGAAATATGCGGCTAAAGAACTTACTCCGAAAAAGAAGAAGATAAGAACCCCGAAAAAAGATAAAAAAAAGAAGTAGCAGGTCTCCTGCTGCGTAGAATACTCCCATGAGCTTTGTTGTCAAACTGACAAAATTCGAAGACCGCTACAAAGAGCTTGAATCCCTCTTGTCGCATCCCGACACCCTGGCGGACAGGGAAAAGATCCAGAAATTCAGCAAGGAGTTCTCTGACCTCAAAGAGATCGTGGATAAATACAGGCAGTATAAAGCCGCGTCAGAAGACCTCGAAGACATAAAAGACTCCAAAGATACCGAGCTTAAGGAACTTCATAAAGATCTTTCGGAAAAAATGATGTCCCTTGAAAAAGAGATAGAAGTCCTGCTCCTTCCGAAAGACCCCAACGATGAAAAGAACATTTACATGGAGATCAGGGCCGGGACCGGCGGCGAGGAAGCCGCGCTTTTCGCGGGACAGCTTTTCAGGATGTATATCAGGTATGCCGAGCGCCATAACTGGAAAGTCGACATGATGGACTCGAACCCGACGGGTCTCGGAGGCTTCAAAGAAGTCATCTTCGCGGTACTAGGCAAAGGGGCCTACAGCCGGTTGAAATACGAGAGCGGCACGCATCGTGTCCAGCGTGTCCCGGCTACGGAGGCTTCGGGCAGGATACATACCTCGGCGGCGACCGTCGCGGTGCTCCCGGAAGTCGAAGACGTCGATATTAAAATAGATGAAAAAGAAATTCGGATCGACGTTTACAGGTCCGGCGGAGCCGGCGGGCAGAATGTCAACAAAGTGAGCACGGCGATCAGGATAACGCATATGCCGACAGGCATCGTCGTACAGTGCCAGGACGAAAGAAGCCAGCACCAGAACAAGGAAAAAGCTTTCAGGTTCCTGAAAGCACGGCTTTACGAGCTTGAAGAGGCAAAAAGAAAAGACGGGATCAGCCAGATGAGAAAGATACAGGTTGGCAGCGGCGACAGGAGCGAAAAAATAAGGACTTACAATTTTCCGCAGAACAGGATCACCGACCACCGGATAGGCCTTTCTGTATTCAATATCACGGAGGTCATGGACGGAGCTATCGATGAGCTTATCGACGGTCTCACTTCTGCCGACCGCATAGCTAAACTGGAAGCATCGGTAAAATGACCTGGACCATATCTTCCATCCTTGACTGGACCACCGGGTATTTTGAGAAGAACGGTATTGAAAATCCCCACCTTGAAGCGGAGATACTTCTCTCACACTCTCTCGGCCTGAAAAGGATCGACCTGTACGTCCAGCATGAGAGGGTCCTGAAAGATGATGAACTTGCGACGTTCAAGAAGCTTATATTAAGAAGGGCAAAAAAGGAACCAACAGCATATATCACCGGTAAGAGATCTTTCATGTCCCTTGATTTTGATGTTGACTCATCGGTGCTGATTCCGAGGCCCGAGACCGAAAGGCTTGTTGAGATCACGATCGATGCTGGTAAAGACATCAAGAAGGACAGGATATGCATACTCGATATTGGAACGGGGTCAGGGGCTGTCTCGGTCAGCCTTGCATATTATCTTAAAAATTCATATATCACTGCCACGGATATCTCAAAGTCCGCGATAGAGACAGCAGCAAGGAACGCTGCAAAGCATTGCGTCTCTGACAGGATCACTTTCATCCATGACAATATTTTTGATTCAAAATATAAGGGAGACAAGTTCGACATCATCGTCTCAAACCCGCCGTATATCCCGAGCGGCGAAATAAAAAACCTGCAGGCGGAGATCGCCAACTATGAGCCGGTCCAGGCACTTGACGGCGGAGCCGATGGGATGGATTTCTACAGGAATATCTTTGCAAAGACCCACGTTTATCTTTTCCCGTCAGGGTATCTGATAATCGAAGCCGGTATCGGCCAGTCCTCGAAGATCGTTAAGATGATAGATGACAGCGTCGAATTTGAAACTCCCAAAGTGTTCGAAGACCACAATGGCATAGAAAGGGTCATCGTTTCCAGAAAAACAGGAGCGGAAGCCCTGAGCGGGACTATACAGAGAACCTAAAGCAGGACAGTCTCCACTGCAGGCTCGTTATCAAGGGTGTTCAATACCGGGCAGTTTTTTATGAACTCCATCATGGCCGTCTTTTGAAGATCGCTCAGCACCGCTCCGTTCAGGTCGATTGACATCTTTATTTTTTTGAAATATGAAGGGAAACCTTTGGCCAGTTCAGCTTCCAGATCAAGAGTGAACATATCCATCCTGATGTTAGCGGACTGCGCGTATTTTCTTATGTAGAATCCGGTGCATGATCCCAGCGCCGCGAGAAGCGTCTCAAGAGGTTCAATGGCTTTCCCCTCGGCATCTATCTTTATCTCGCCGTGCTCGGACTTTGCCGTGAACACCATACCGCCGTTGTTCTTAACTTTGACTTTGTACATCTTACAGCTCCCTCTCCTTATTTAGTTCTCCGGCTCCCCTATCATCGGAGCTTCATCGGCCGCCGGCATCGTCTGCACCCTTTTGAGTTTGGATTCGATCGTCCTTGATTTCCTGGCAGCATCATCTATCGTGTTCGTTGCTTCCTCAAGTTTTTTCTTTGTCTTGTCAAGGATATCCCCGAACTTGCCGAACTCCACGATGACGGCGGATAATATCTTCCAGACTTCGCTCGCGCGTTTTTCTATTGCCAGTGTCCTGAAACCCATCTGCAGGCTGTTTAGTAACGCGTAGATCGTGGTCGGGCCGGAGATGATGACCCTGTAGTCTCTTTGAAGTATCTCAGCCAGCCCGGGTCTCCTCAAGACTTCCGCATACAGGCCTTCGAACGGCAGGAACATTATACCGAAATCAGTAGTGTTGGGTGGATTTATATATTTCTCCCTGATATCCTTTGCTTCCGATTTTATCCGTATTTCAAGCGCCCTGCCAAGCTCTTCGATCAACGCGATATCTCCCCTATCCTGCGCGTCGACCAGTTTTTCGTAATCTTCTTTCGGAAACTTCGAGTCTATAGGCAGCCAGATATGGTCTTTTTCTTTGCCGGGAAGCTTGACGGCGAACTCCACTCTTTCGCTGCTTCCTTTCTTGGTCGCGACGTTCTTTTCATATTGTTCGGGGCTGAGGACCTCTTCAAGCAATTTTTCAAGCTGCATCTCCCCCCATGTCCCACGGGATTTAATATTTGTCAGTACTTTTTTAAGATCGCCCACCCCGATCGCCAGGTTCTGCATCTCGCCGAGGCCCTTGTGGACCATCTCGAGCCGTTCGCTGACGAATTTGAACGATTCGCCGAGCCTTTTTTCAAGAGTCGACTGCAGCTTTTCATCCACCGTCTCTCTCATCTTTTCAAGCTTCTTGCTGTTGTCATCCTGGAGAAGTTTCAATCTCTCTTCTATCGTCTCCCTCATCTTGTCAAGACGGTCCGTATTTATCGATGTGAGTTTTGTAAGCTGATTGAAAAGCTCATCTCTTAAATTTTTGGCGCCGGCCCCGGATTCTTCCCTGTTCTTTGAGATCTCATCCTTCACTGCCCTTTCAACCCTTTCCTGCCCTTTTTCAAGTATTTGAAGATCTTGAGGTTTGGATTGTTTTAAAAAGATCAGGCCAATGGCAATTATCAACAACAAAATTACTATAATTAATAATATCTCGATCATTTCTTCTCCAATTTATAATATTCTATCACAATGCACGAGCGACTAGTCACTGGCGATATCTCCTATCTGCACATATAAAAATAGGGGCACCTGTCGCATTGTTTTTCGTCTTCATCATCTGCCATGAAGTTTACATCCGGATCAATTATCTCGTTCAATATCTTCTTAAGAAGACCGATATAAACTGTCAGCAGGTGTTGTTTCCTGTCTTCAGCTTCATCTTTCCATAGAGGTTTGATTTCCGTTGTCTTTATACCGTACAAAGCAGCGTTCATTTTGCTGAACTTTAGCTCTTTTTCTGCAAGATGAAGATAGATCGGCAACTGAAAAGATTTAATGATCTTCTTTATGGTCTTTCTGTCGGACAGATTGAGCAGCGACCCGTCATTTTTCGATGGCAACTTTTCTATATCCCCTGTTTTATAATCAATGACCAATATAGTCCCGTCCTCAAGCTCATCTATCCGGTCGATCTTCGCGGTGAAATTGAAATCGCCTATCAGACCGTCGACTTTTTCTTCGAGACAGATAATTTTCCGGATATTCCTGTCTTTCTCGAACGCCAGGAACGAATCAAGCTTGTTCTTTACCAGTTCTTTAAGCAGGAACGAATCCGACGCCATCCTTTTTGAAAAGAACGCTTCAAATTCTTTATTGAACAAAGTGAAAAGCTTTTTTCTGAAATCCGCGTTAATATCGGGTTTACTTCCTTTGACGTCCTTGTACGCGCTTTCAAGCAATTCGTGGATGAAATTCCCTATATCCGAAGCCTCGATATCCGACAGCAGGCTTTCTTTCTCTCTCAACCCGAGCACATATCTGAAATAGAATTGCTTCGGGCAATCCATATAAGTGTTCACGGATGAATGTGAAAAAACCTGCCCTTTTAAACGCTTTAATATTTCAGGCGTCTTTCCGGCTTCTTGTTTGGAACTGCTATATGAAGAAGGGATTATTACTTTTTTGACCTTGATGATATCCAGTTTCCTTTCTTTTTTCTCCCTCTGCCAGATAAGCTCTTCTATGAACCTGCTCCTTGTGCTTTTATCGTCGTTTTTATATATTAAATGAACATTCTCCGCACTGGATATCAATCTCATGAACTGGTAACGCTCGATCTCTTCTTCCCTCAGGATCCTGGAAAGCCCTAAGCCCAGCATTACTTCTCTCGGGATAAGCGGCTGGCTAAGGCCTGTGCTTGGCAAAACGCCTTCGTTCACGTCCAGCACTATCACCTCATCAAAATTAAGGCAGTGCGTCTTGTAAAGTCCGAGTACCTGCAATCCTTTAAGAGGGGTCCCTGAAAAATCCACTTTCTTGCTCCCCATAATGTCTTCAAATATCTTAAATATCTCTGATTTTTCAAAGTGCTCCTCGGCAAATGAACAGTTTTTCAGCATATCAGCGCAATCGAACAGCTTCTGAGCTACAGAATAATTGAGCGGATAACATCCGAGGATGCTTGACCGGCCCATAATCTCAGTGAATTCATGCAGGCATGCCGCGAACTGCGAAGGGGTTAAGATCTTTTCCCATTTTTTGAATAATATTTCATGGAGCTCCTTAAGCGCCGATCTCAAGTCTTCTATCTTGATATCCGGGTCATCTATCATCCCGTTGACCAGGGAAAGGATCTTGTTATCGTTTAACACTTCCTTAAGGTCAATAAAAAGACTGCCCGATACCTTGGACCTTTCAAAACCCTTCAGACTTTCTTCTATCTTATGGACAAGTATCCTTGAATGCTCCCTTTTTGAAAGAAGTTTAATGTTCTTTGCCAGCGGGTGCATCATCACTGCCAGGTAATGTTTTGAATAATATTTGTTATTTTTTGCGGTAAGCTGGGCCTCAAATATCATCTTAAGAAGCACATATAAGGAGCTTCTCTTCAGCGGATAACCCACAGAAACATTAAAATCCTTGACAGATGACGATATCTCCGATAGCAGTGGCAGAGAAGACGAAGCATCGGGAAGGACTACCACGGCTGAATCCTGTTTTTTTATGCCGCCCAGTATCTGTCCTGCGACCGCTGCTTCGCTGTGGCTGTCGTGCGCGCTGTAAATATTCAGCCCGGGATCTTTTGCGTCTTTATGACCGGCTGAAATACTGACATTAAAATATCTGGCGTTTTCCTTCAGCACCGGCCAGGAAGCTTCCTCCCCCTGGAACAGCAATACAGCCTTGTCTTTCTCATGCAGGCGTTTTATTATCTGCTTTTCTGTTCTCTGAAGATAAAAGAAATTACAGAACAATATCTTTTCATATTCAGGAAGGTCTTCTTCTGCGATCATTTTCTGGGCTTTCAGATACTGATATCCTCTTGAATATGACTTTGTCTCTTCCATTTTCTTATGCAACAGATCGCGGACCTTATTTATGTTCAGCAACAGACTGTTTATTGTTTCTGGTATTTCATAACCGATAGCCGCGCTTTTTTCAACAGCCGAAAGCGCTTCGGGTTTGATATCCTCCAGATCAAGGTGCTGTATAAATGAGTAGATCTCTCTCGCCCACGGGAAAAAGCTTGAGAATGATGCCCTTCCTTTTAGCAATGAAGGATCTATGTCCTCTATTAACCTGTATATGATGTAGGCTGCCTCCGTCGAAGATATCCTTGAGAACTTTTCTCTTTTAAGCAGCAGATGCTCCACGAACTCGTCCATCACAAAAGCTTTTGGCGGAAAGAAATTATTCTTTATCTTATAAGCAAGCTCCCGGTTAAGGAAAAGAGAGGGCCGTTTGTTAGTATAAATACAGGCGATCCTGCTGAGATCCATTGACGGGCCGAAGTTATCGATAATAAAATCGGCTGTTCTTGCGATAAAGTTATCGCTGAGGGCGAATGTTCTTACATTATCCATGGATCTCCTCGATGTCAGTTGTATCCAGATAGACCAGAAAGCCCCTGACCTTGGACTTTCTGAATATTCCTTTGATCAATCCCATATAATTTGTCAGTTGCGTCACATATTCTTCGTGGTTATCTTTTGAGCTTTTATAATCCACGACTATCGCCTCATCTTTTTTCGCTATCAACCGGTCTATCCTGAAAAGCCGTCCTTCTGACGTAATAACTTCTTGTTCAGTAAAGATCTCTCCGTCCGCCGCAAAGAAAAAAGCAGCCGCTTTCTTATCATTTATCAGCTTTTCAACCGCGGTCCTGACATGCTCCAGATCGTGTTTCAAATATTTTGATCCGGCCTTCAGGAATGCCGCATTGATCTCGGCCTCAACATCTTTTCCTTTTAGACTTCTTATAAAGGAAAGGACCAGATGCGCCATGTCTCCCGCGATCTTTTTCTCCCTGTCAATGACTTTTGATTCTTTGATATGTTCGTCATCTTCAAGAAGGGATATCACATCTCTGTATCTTGATGTTTTGATCTCAACCGGTTCCTCCGAAGGAATATCAGATGGATATTTTTTTGCCGTACCGCTTTCAAACTTTTCTGGCAGCAGACATCTGACCGGATTCATTGCGTTCCCCGATCTTGGCGGGACAAAGACATACAGCTCGTTCTTTGCCCTGGTCAAAGCGACATAAACATTGTTCAACTCATCAATAAAGGCTCTTTTGTATTCCTGCAGATAGATCTCTTTTAGTTTATTTGAGTAGTTATTGTATTTTTCTTTTAACCTGACGATAGAAAGCCTGCCCCCGCCCTCTATCACGGCACCCGATCTTCCTCTTCCGGTGACCTTCACATCCATCCGCAGGTACGGCAGGATGACCGCCCCGAAACCTAACCCCTTGGCTTTGTGAACTGTCATGACCTTCACTGAATCTGAACCGGCCGCGTTTACGAACAGGTCATCTTTTGTCTCATCAAAATACTTGATGAAACTTTCAACGTTCTGTATGTCCTCCTCTTTATCTTTTATTACTTCAAGAAGCTTCATGAAAAAGCCCTGCTGACCGGGGAAATTCTCCATAACTCGGAATGAACCGATCGTCCTGATCATGTATTCATATAGCGGAACAAACTCTATTGAATTGAAGAACTCTTCGATCAAAGATCCCCAGATCTCTGCATATTTGCTTTTGAATTCTTTGTATAGATATCTTTCGCGGGCTTTTCCCCTGTCCCACCCTATTATGAAAGATTCGATCTCTTTTGCATCAATACCGGATATTTTGAGAAAGATCGATCCTGTTATGAATGAGCCGAAAGCAAGATTGTCCACGGGTGAGGTCAAGAACTTCAAAAAAGATATTACTTCTTTTATCAGCGCGTTCTCCCTGATGCTCAAGGTAAGGAATGATTCCACCGGAATACTCTCTTTCAGGAGCCAGGATGTGACGATCTGGACATCATCATTATCACGGCACAATATGGCAATATCATTAAGATCCGACCTCGTTTGAAGATCTTTGACCGCTGCAATGACCTTTTGCTCGATTATTTCTGACGAGTCCTGATCATCTTTATCGTCTACTGCTTCGACAGTTACTTTCCCGTATAAATTGCCTTCAAGATATTGCTGCTTTGAATTTTTATACAATTCGAGCATATCTGCGGCAAACTCATTGACATCCTCATTTTTCTCGGATAATTTTGAAATAAACGAGTTCAGGTTTTCATCCGAAAAGATCATATTGTTGAAATCGACTATCTCCTTCTGGCTGCGGTAATTCATATTTATGGTCTGCACTGAACCCTCAAAATTGTTCAGCTGTTCCTTTGCCTGGCCAAAAAGCACGGGCGCCGCCCCCCTGAACCTGTAAATTGACTGCTTTTTATCCCCGACATAAAATAGAGTGCCCCCTGTTGAAAGAGCTTCTTCTATCATCGGATAAAGATTGTTCCATTGCAGAAAGCTGGTGTCCTGGAACTCATCAAGAAGAAAATGCCTGTATCTTGTGGCAAGCCGCCAGTAAAGCTCAGGAACATCTATCATCTCCTTTATTTGAAGAGCCTTGCTGTTCAGCTCTTCAAGGAACATTACATCCTGGGCCCTTGCGGCCTTTTCAAAATCTTTCATCACAAGGCCATAGATATCCACGTAGCAGTTGAATGTCGAGAACGCTTCTGTTTCGCACAGATCGCACAGGCTCTTTTTGATCTTTGACCAGAGCTCATCAACACCCTCTGATACTTCAAACCCTTTATTGACCGGGATCTCGTTCCTTTTGAAATAATCGGAAACATCTTCGATCGAAAAGCCTGTCTTTGATCTATCAATGAATTTATTAAGGCTAGCGATAAAGTTCTTGTTCACTCCTTTAAGATCTTTTGACGCGAGTTTCGCTATCAGAGAAAAGGTCTTTTTCTTTATTTGCCTTACATCTTCTTTTGTCTCATATTTATTAAAACCCATTCCGTATATATTTGAATCGAAATACATGGACCTTAAGATCGCCAGGATATCCTCTCTCGGGAACCAGCTTGTTTTGTTCTCAATAAATATATAATGATCGAGGAAATTGCTAAACACCTTGCTGACCTCTTTATCCGCTCCCGAAGAATCGATGAGATCATCAAGGCTGTACGAAAGATAATCGATATGGTCCTTACGGACCTCAAAATCAGCCGTCAGTCCTGCCCTGAAAGCACAAGCTGAAATTATCGTATTAACAAAACTGTCTATAGTCTGCACCTGGAAATAATTGTAATTGTGGACGAGAGCGTCCAGCGACTGTAGTGAACTATCCGTATTCTTAATAGCTATCTCTTTCATAAAGCGCATGATCCGGCCCTTCATCTCACTGGCGGCCTTATTTGTAAAAGTGATGGCCAGGATACTCCTGAACGAGTTATCCTGATCTTGATTATTTTTATCTGTCAGAAGATCGATATATCTTTTCGCGAGGGCAAATGTTTTTCCGGTGCCGGCAGAGGCTTCTACCACGAAGACTTGTTTTGTCATGTTAGGAGGGTCTCTATTTTACGGTCACTTTGTCTGTTCCGTTATTTTCAGCAAGATACACTTTGACGTCATCATCAGGAGTGGTGGATATCTTCTTTCCGCAGAAGTCGCTCTGTATCGGGAGCTCGCGGTTGCCGCGGTCGATCAGAACTGCAAGCTGGACCCTGGAAGGCCTTCCGTAATCGTTCAGGTTGTCGAGGGCGGCACGCACGGTCCTCCCGTGGAAAAGCACATCATCGACGAGGATAACGGTCTTCTTGTCCACAGAGAATAGGATATCTGATTTTTTCGGTGTTATATTCTTCCCTTTTACCATGAGATCGTCCCTGTAAAAAGACACGTCGATCCCGCCAACGTCGATGTTTTCACCCGCTGCACTTTTAATGATATTGGCAATCCTCTTCGCAAGCGGGTAGCCGCCTTCAAGAATCCCCACGAAAACGATGTTCTTGGCGCCTTTGTTCTTTTCGATTATCTCATGCGCTATTTTTTTGACGGCTCTTGCTATATCCGGGCCGTCCATTATTATCTTTTCTTTTGCCATTTGTGCCTTTCATTTTAGCATAGAGAAAGGTAAAATTGAAGAATGAAACATGAACATTTTATGCGGTCTGCCATCAAAGAGGCCAACAAAGCACTTAAGACCGGCGACGTTCCCATCGGCGCAGTGGCGGTCCTCGACGGCAAGGTCATCGCAAGGGCTCACAACGAGAAAGAAAAAAGGAATGACCCGACCGCCCATGCCGAGCTTCTGTGCCTGCAAAAAGCAGTAAAAAAGATGAAAACATGGAGACTTAACAAGGTCGATCTGTACACAACGCTCGAGCCCTGCCCCATGTGCGCCGGAGCCATGGTCCTTTCAAGGATAAGGACTTTGATCTATGGCACTGCTGACCCGAAAGCCGGGGCTGCGGGAAGCATCATGAACATCTTAAAGAGCAAGCGGTTAAATCACAAGGTAAAAATTATCAAGGACGTTTGCAAAGAAGATTGCATGGATATATTAAAAGATTTCTTCAGAACGTTAAGATCTGATAAAAAGGGGCGAACTACAACTTTTTAGCCGTTAAACAGGTTTTAACAAATAAACAGATATTGCTTAATCCTAAGCCTCTTCTTTCTTTCTCAAATCGCGATCAAGAGCTTGATGCACAGGGAACATTTTCTCGATACGGTCAAGCGCGCAGGCTAAATTGCCCAAAAAATACATTCCCATATATCTGTTATCCTTCCCTTTCGTTCCGGGAGGATCGACAAGTCCCGTCCAGGCGGATAACGGAGTGTTCTTGAAAAAAACAGCTGCCAGTCCCTGGTCATGCCTGTCAACCAGCTGCATTCTCCTGACAAGGAATTTTGAAGTCGAGTTAGTGTCTGGGTTCTTGATGATCTCAAGTCTTGTCAGATTGAAATACGGTAAACAGTCTGTGCCGTGCGAAAATATATCCGCCCAGTTAAATTCCATGACCGGATGACTTAGCCCGGCATACGGAGTTATGACCATATTATATGCCCGTCCTTCGCCGGGGCTGCCAAAAAGGGAAAATGCAAGCGATATATATTTATAAGGATATTCATTCATAGCATATTTTGGCGTGTTTACCGAAGTCCTGACAGCAAGTTGAATAGGCTCGCGGGCGGCCATTTTGGCATATGCTTCCTTGCCGAGGAATTTCTGAAGGCGTGCCGCCTCCTCCACTTCGACCGGCATATTAGGATTTCTGAGATCGACTGTGCGTAAATCTCCGTAAAGCCGGGTTCTCGGAAGGATCCCGTTAGCCAGGAACCTCTTAAGATGAGCCGCGGGAAGCACGTCCATTGCCAGACGTCCGCCAATATCTATTCTTTTTGATCCAGCTTGAAAAGCATATATACTCATCGCATTTCTCCTTTATTGGAACTTATTAATTGAGCTCTTTTTGAACTCATATATCTATCGTCGGGAAATATCTGAAATTTCAGTATTTTTTAGGTGCTCTAAGAAATGCGCCGGAAGGATCAATCTTTCGGTATCAGCTGCAGGACCTGAGAACCCTTGGGCCAAAGCCCGACTTTAAGTCCGTTCGTCCTCAGATCACCGGCTGACGTCTCATGGAACAGCTGGCCGGTCATCATGTCACGCACCATGATCTTACGGCCGTCCCCAAGACCCCAGAGAAGAGGATCGACACCAAATGACCTGTAAGCTGTCCACGCGTAATCTGAATGCATATTTACCGCGACGACAGCCTTTTCGCCGTTGAACTGCCTCGCAAATGCCCTTATACCGCCGGATGTCCATCCGTCCCTTGTAGGAAGATAATCGGTTCCGCCTTGTCTGAACAGCGGCATGCGCCACAATTTGGAAAGGGCATAATTGAAAGAGGCAAGGTCACCGTCGATGTTGCCGAAATCTATAAAAGAAGTGCCTTCCCTGTCATAGCCGTATCCTCTGACCGCCTCAAGCTCCCCGTTGAATAACATCGGCACCCCGGGCATGGTCGCAATAAGCGTCGCCACCACCTTGAGCTCGGCAGGGTCAAGGTTCCTTGGTTTTTTCATTCCTTCGTCATTGCAGCGGGTATCCCTTATATCATGTCCGTCCTTGAAATGGGCCATGCAGAACGAACTTTCACCTCCATTCGAACAGATGTCGCTGAGATATCTATCGAATGTCTCCACATCTGCAAGACGTTTAAAAACATCGTATGCCTTATATACGCATCCCGGATCATAGGCCACATCGATCCCGCAAGAGATCATCTCTTTATGCATCTGAAAAGATTCCGCCACAAAACAGGCATCATTTCTTCTTTCCCTCATAAGATATATGAACTCTCTGAGGAGTTCATCCCGGAACACTTTATCCACTTCATGTTCTCTGCCCCGGTACCAATTATATTTCATTCTATTTTTTAGGAGCGCCATTGGCGCATCCATCCTCAGCCCGTCAAAGCCTAGGTTAAGCATGAAATATCCGGAGTCTATCAAATACTGTTTTAATCCCGGGGCCAGGAAATCAAATTGCGCCGTATCCTCGAACCTCCAACAATCTTTTCCCGGCACAAAAGGCTTATCTACGCTTTCATTGTTAAGGTCAGTGCCATATCTTATCCAACCGCTCGGGTATCTTAAGAACCAGTCAGAATGGCTCCTTAGTAATGCACTGCTTCTTGAAACGTGGTTCAATATGGAATCACCGATGAACCTGAACCCGTGCTTTTCATGCCCGGTATTGATCAGATCCCTTAGATCGTCCTCGGTACCATATTTTTTTTCGACTGCCAGCGGGTCCGTTAAGGCGAAGGGCGAGACCCCGTTATGGTTCTCTTGGACGCCGCATAACCAAATAGTCTTTATATTCCTTTCCGCAAGATAAGGCAATCTTCTTTTTATAGCGGTAAAACCTCCATGGTCTTTAACCATCGCCTGATATATCGGCCCTTCATGTATCCATTTGAATTGCATATAAATATATCGATTATTTATTTAAATTATTTCATCCATTTTGAGCGGAATAATGGGGCGATTACTTCGCCTGGCCCCAGCTTTTACAGATATCATTTCGGGCCTTTCTTCATCCATGCGTCCCCTAATCTGTCAACAATTACAGAGAAAAGATCGGCGTCTTTTAAAATGATTTTATTCATCTTTGCTTGATCAGTGCCAGGCAATACTTCATATTTTTTAAAGAAAATATCTATCGCGCCGATGTTTAATAATGCCACAAGCACGTCTAAAAACGGTTTTTCTTCTTTTTCGTCTGCAGGAAGAGGGATACTCCCCTTTTCCGCAATTATGCCCGCAAATACTTTACAGGCAAACTCTTTTTGCCCGTCAATATAATCCGAATACATCGGCGGGCCAAAAAGTTTTAATAAAAGTGCTTTATCCGCCACCGCCATGCACAGCAGCTCTTTTTTCCTTTTTTCTTCTGCTCTCATTACAAGAGAGAACAGGATCTGCGTCTCAAATCCTTTGAGGTCCGTTGCGCTGATCGTCTCAATCTGCTTTTCTACCGTAAGCTCCGCGACCTTATCTGTTGCGCACCATACAAAAGTATTCTCGATTCCTGTCCAGTCCCGGCTCGCATAGTCCTGTAATGCAGCTTTTATGTCAATACTATCCGGGGCGGATTTCAACCTTGCCGCTGCAGTAGTTAACTCTCCTTCTTCTCTCAATATCCCTTCAAGTATTGCAAGATTCTGCTCAGGATTTTGAAGAGTATCTATGCAGATTTCATTTATGCCCAGCCTTGGGTCAAAATGCGCAAGCTGCGGAAATATCTTTGCAGCGACCCTAAAAATACTTCCGAATCCTCTTGCCACCAGCCGTCTCACTAGCGGATCTTTATTTGCCCTCTTGATTATCGAATACAGGTCTTCCTCGTCGATCGAGCCCAGCGGATACGTCTGCGTATGCATGAACATAGGATTAAGATAAACGAGACCGTCCCATCCTATGCTCACGATTTGCCCTTCGCTTTCGACAGCTTCAGGAAATATAGTGCTTTTATCTTCTCGCATGTCGACCTGCTTTCCTCTTGCTGCGTTTAGCCAGTCCAAGTAAGGGGTTTGCCTCAGCTGTTTTCCCCTGCCTACAAGGACAGGGAATTTATGCTGTATGCAGATCTTTCTTTTACCTCCCGCATGGGACCCCATATCAATATTTATCTCTTCAACTGCCGGAGTTTGATATAATTCTGGGTCTGTCGGGATCTCCTTATAATCGCAACGCCAGCCTTGTTCCTTAAGAAGTTGGATAAATCTTGTTACCGAGTCGTCGTTAGGGTCTTCCAAACGGGAGAATACCATTTCCCCGCTTGGGAAATATCGCCAGAATTGACGCACAAGATTGATGTGATTTTGCAATGGGACAAAATCATGAAAAGAGTCGAGGTTCCCTCCTGTCACAAAGATTTTTCTATTTCGCTCGATCCCCTGGGTTGCCAGCCTTGACAGCATTTCAGTTGTGCTATCCTCTGTAGATGCCCACGAGAGATTGCTCTCGAGACTAAATCCGTACATGTTTAAAATATGCGCTCCAAGACGGGACGCCAGTAATGTATTATCAAGTTCAAGTGTCGGTTCGCCACCCTCGATATATAGCATATTGATGGGAATCTCTGCGAGATCGCCCATAATTTTTTTGACTTGTTCTCTGCTTAGAGAAAGGTTTGAACCTGCTGTAGAATCAGGGGCACATTGAGGGCAAAAGGTTGAATTGCACTTTCGTGTCATGGAAATGCTCGCAGATTCCGGGGCATAAACAAACCGGCCGTACGGATCCTGAAGACCTTTAACGATACGAAATCTTTGCCTGTCAAATTCAGTCAGTGCCCTCGCCGGGATACACCCGCTCCTCATGGAAGCGGAAATATTTCTCATTGTAAATCCCTGAATATTCATATGTTATCAATATAATCATCGTGTTTTTCCGCCAAGAATTTCACCTGTCCACATTATTTCGGTAAGGCGCTAATTAAAAGTATTTATTAAGAATCTGAGTACGAAGGACAATGGTATTTTTACTTCGCCTGGCCCCAGCTTTTCCCAACACCGATATCGACTTTGACGGGGACATCAAGAGGAACGGCCGTTGACATGAGATCCCTGACAAGCGTCTTAACTTGTTCGACTTCTTCCTTCGGGCATTCGAACACAAGCTCATCGTGGATCTGAAGTATCATTTTTGATCTGAGAGGGGCGGGTTTTAAACCCGCCCTTACATTCAGTCTATTATAGATCTTTATCATAGCCGCTTTGATTATATCGGCGGCTGTTCCCTGCACCGGTGTGTTGACAGCTATCCTCTCTTCAGCCTGCCTCTCGTTCTGGTTGTAGCTGTCGATATTCCTTAAATACCTTCTCCTGCCGAGAAGGGTCTCGACATAGCCGTTCTTTCTTGCAAAAAGAATCGTGTTGTCCATGAACGCCTTTACACCTTTATATTTGTTGAAATATTTAGAGATGTATTCTTCAGCCTCTCTGGGTTTGATGTTGAGTGTTTTCGCGAGACCGTAGGAACTCATACCGTAAACAATGCCGAAGTTTATCGTTTTCGAGAAGGTCCTCATCTCCTTTGTTACTTCTTCGAATTTGACACCAAATATGTCAGCCGCGGTAGCGGAGTGAATATCCTTGTCTTCGATAAAATCCTTTATCAGTTCCGGATCTTTACTGAGGTGCGCGAGTATGCGTAGCTCTATCTGAGAATAATCGGCGGACAGGATCATGTCCCCGTCATTTGCAGGAACAAAAGCATCCCTTATCATCTTGCCGAGGTCCGATCTTATCGGTATGTTCTGCAGGTTTGGATCGCTGCTTGAAAGGCGGCCTGTCGCCGTGATGATCTGGTTAAATGACGTGTGTATCCTTCCCGTCCTCTTGTTGACCATCTGGGGAAGCGCGTCGATATAAGTGCTCTGCAGCTTTGCGAGCTGCCTGTACTCGAGAAGTTTTTGCGCAATCTCGAAATTGCCGGCCAGGGATTCAAGGACTGACGCGTCAGTTGACTGTCCCGTCTTTGTCTTTCTGCCTTTCGGGAGCTTCAGCTTATTAAAAAGTATCTCGGCAAGCTGTTTTGGAGAGTTGATATTGAACTTCTCGCCGCAGATGGCATATATCTCTATCTCAAGGCGTTCGATCCTTTTGGAAACGTCCTTTGACAGGAAAGAAAGCTTTGCCTCGTCGATCGAGACGCCGTCCTCCTCCATCTTCACAAGGACCTCGATCAGGGGCACTTCGATATTTGAAAATATGCTGAGAAGCCCTTTTTCCGTCAGTTCTTTACGCAGCACTTCCTGGAGCCGGAATGTGATATCCGCATCGGCACAGGCATAATTTTTGAGATCTTCAATATCCGTGTTCTTGATATCCTTTGCATTGTCAGCAAGCATGAGCTCTTCATAGCTGGTCATGATCTTTCCGAAATACTTTGCTCCGAGGAACTTTAAGCCGAATTTCCCTGCAGTCGGGTCCAGAATATATGCGGCTACCATAGTGTCAAAATCTATACCGTGGACTTCTATGCCGTGACCGTTAAGGATCTCTATGTCATATTTAAGATTATGGCCGTATTTTTTTATTTCTGAGTCCGCAAATATATCCTTCAGTTTTTCTGCATTTCCAAACTTTGAAATAATACCTTCAGGGATAAAAGAAGCCTTGCATAATTTGCAGGATATTGAAATGCCTATAAGCTTGGCAGTCATTGTATCAAGTGATGTAGTCTCCGTATCAAAAGCAAATGCGCCTGCTGATCTGATCTCTCCGATAAGAGAATCGAGGTCTTTGCCGTTCTCTATCAACTTATAATCCGTATTCTCGTCGGCCTGCCTGACTTTTTCCCTGCTTTCCTGTGCGAACAAACCGATTGTCTGGTCCTTGCCGTATTTTTTCAGAAGGCTTTTGAACTCGAACTTTTCAAGGAGCGGAAACACTGAAGGCCAGTCTATTTCTTTCCTTTCAAGTTTCTTGAAATCTATGTCCAGCGGCATGTCCGTCACCAGTTCGGCCAGCCTTCTTGAAAGACGGGCGATCCCGACATTGTTTTTTATCTTGTCTTTAAGTTTACCTTCAAGAGTATCGGCGTTCTTTATTATCGACTCAAGGTCACCGAATTTTGATATCAGGGATACCGCCGTCTTTTCCCCCACCCCCGGGATTCCGGGTATGTTATCCGACGGGTCACCGGCAAGGGATTTATAATCAAGAAGGAATTTGGGTTCTATCCCGAACCTTTCTTTGACCTTAGTGCTGTCGTAAAGCATGGTCTCGGTTATGCCTTTTACCGCGGTAAGAACATTTATACTGTCATTGATGAGCTGAAAAGTGTCTTTGTCTCCCGTGACTATCACCGCTTTCATCCCGTCTTTCTCGGCCTTTTTTGCGATCGTGGCCACGATGTCGTCAGCTTCAAAACCGGCCATCTCGAATACCGGGATCGAAAACATCGAGATCAACTCCTTGATGTAAGGGAACTGCTGCCTTAACGTATCGGGAGCTTTCTGCCTCTGGGCTTTGTACTCAGAGTATTCTTTGTGCCTGAAAGTGGGTTCCGGCCTGTCAAAAGCTATCGCGATGTAATCCGGCTTGTCATCGAGAAGCCTTAAAAGCATGTTAGTAAAACCGTAAATTGCGTTTGTTGTGATGCCTGAAGCGGTCTTCATCGTGTCGGGAAGGGCGTAGAAAGCCCTGTAGACCAGAGAGTTCCCATCTATGAGGTAGATTACGGGCGTATTAGATCTTTTCTCCAACTTGATATCTTGTGAAGCGCTTTATTACTATATTCTCGCCGAACTTGGCTATCTTTTCTTTTATGAGGTCGCTTATCTTTTTATCCTGGTCCTTTATGAAAAGCTGATCTACCAGGCAGACCTCGCTGTAGAACTTTTCGATCCTGCCTTTCATCATCTTTTCTATGATATGCTCAGGCTTTCCTTCTGTCTTTGACTGGGCCTTTATTATTTCTTTTTCATGGTCCAGATGCGCCTGCGGCACGGACTCTCTTGAGACATACATCGGCGAGGCCGCGCACACCTGCATCGCGATATCCCTTGCAAGCTCTTTGAATTCAGGGTTCCTAGCGACAAAATCTGTTTCGCAGTTCAGCTCGATCATCACACCGATATTAGAATTGAGATGTATATAAGATTCGATAATGCCCTGGCAGGCCGCTCTTTCCGCTTTTTGAGCCGCTGAGGCAAGGCCTTTTTTTCTGAGATGCTCCGCCGCTTTTGCCATATCGCCCCCGGACTCTTCAAGGGCTTTTTTGCAGTCCATCATCCCACAGCCCGTTTTTTCACGCAGTTCTTTCACCATCTCGGGTGTTACAGCCATTTCCAAAGGCCTTTCTATTCGGTTTCTTTGTCGGGTATTTTGATGAAGCTTTCGATGCTGACGTCCTGCAGCTGTTCTTCCTTTTCGATCTCTATGGCCGCAGCGAGCTCTTCGGGCGTGTCCTCTATCGATATGCCGAACTCCTGCCCGGGTTCCGTTAGCTGCCTTCCGTCAAGCACCGCATCCGCGATTATCGATGTGAGGAGTTTTACCGATCTTATTGCGTCGTCGTTGGCCGGTATGGCGTGGTCCACTTCTTCCGGGTCGCTGTCGGTATCGACTATCCCTACTATCGGGATGCCCAGTTTCCTGGCCTCCTTCACGGCGATGACCTCTTTTTTTGTGTCAACGATGAAGACCACTGACGGCAGGGATGACATGTCCCTTATTCCCCCCAGCATCCTGTCCAGTTTTGCTTTTTCCTTCTGGAGCTTTGCGACCTCTTTTTTCGGGAGTTTTTCGAACATGCCGGTCGTTTCCATCTTTTCGATGTCTTTAAGGCGCGCGATATTTTTTCTGAGCGTCTTGAAATTAGTGAGCGTCCCGCCCAGCCATCTCTGGCTGACGAAGAACATGCCGCACCTTTTTGCTTCCGTCTCGATCGCTTCCTGGGCCTGTTTTTTTGTGCCGACGAAAAGCACGGTCCCTTTATCCTCGACGGTCTTCTTGATGAACTGGTATGCTTTTTCTATCAGCGGTATGGATTTATGGAGATCGATCACATGGATATCGTTCCTTGACGAAAAAATGTATGTCTTCATCTTCGGGTTCCAGAACCTTCGCTGGTGCCCGAAGTGGACGCCCGCTTCAAGCAATTGTCTCATCGTTATTACTGCCAATTATTTAGCCTCCTAGAAAAAATTATATCATGTTTTCGATATATTTTCGAGCCGAGTCGGCCGCGAGTGCACCGTCGCCGACCGCTGTCGCTATCTGCCTCAGATGTTTCCGGCAGACATCCCCGGCGGCAAATATGCCTTTGCATGACGTCATCATCCTGTCATCGACAATTACGGATCCGTCTTCCGAAATATCAACAAGGCCCCTGACAAGAGATGAATTGGGATGTTCTCCGATATAGATGAACACTCCGTCGGTCTCTATCCTCGAGGTTTTTCCCGTTATCACGTTCTTTATTTCTATAGAAGTGACCGTATCTTTTCCGTTGATCTTTTCGGGCACGCTGTCCCACACAAAATAGATCCTCGGCTCAAAAGAAGCGCGGTCCCCAAGCACCTTATCGGCCCTTAATACGCTTCTCCTGTGGATGATCCCCACCTTTGACGCGAATTTTGTCAGGAATATCGCTTCCGACACGGCCGAATTGCCTCCCCCTATCACGACAAGTTCTTTGTCCCTGTAAAAAGCGCCGTCGCAGGTCGCGCAATATGATACTCCCCTTCCCCTGAACTCGTCCTCACCGGGGATCTTCAGTTTTTTTGGTTCTGCGCCCGATGCCAATATCAGGGCCTTTGCCGAAAATATCTTATCGTTCAGACCGACTTTTTTTTGGTCGCCCTCCAGCGAAATGCCGTTCACGTCGCCCCAGATTATCTCAGTCCCGAATTTCCTGGCCTGGTCCTCGAGCCTTGACGAGAGCTCCGCTCCGGATATCCCCGAAGGAAAACCCGGATAATTTTCGATGGCCGGACAAAGAGATGCCTGGCCGCCCAGGAGGGCTTTTTCTATTAAAAGCGTCTTAAGGCCTGAACGCGAGGAATATATCGCGGCAGTGAGCCCGGCCGGCCCGCCGCCGATTATGATAACGTCGAAAGAAGGGCCTTTTCGCTCAAGGATCTCTTCTAATTGCTGTATTGACTGGACTTCTTCCATATTTTTTATTTTGCTTCTTTTGTAAGGAGGCTCTCGTCGACGATCACTTTTGTCCTGCCCCTGATCATTATTTTATTATTTTTGATGTCTATTATCAACTTGTCGCCGGTAAGCTCATTATCTTCTCTCGTCGCTTTTGCGGAGCCCGAAAGAAAGATGGCGTTATTTTTGACGTCATAGACCGCATGATCAGAGCTGGCCCTGATATCCTTGTATGAGATACGGACCGAGCCGGCCGCAGAGGCTTTGTTCTTTTCCTTATCATAGAACAGGCTTTCTGCCCTGATAGAAAGGTCCCCTCTTTCGGCTTTTGCCTCGCCGCTCGCAAGTATCGAACCGGTCTGACCGTTCACCTCGAATGTCCTTGCTTCTATCTCCATGGTCTCGCCGTCCTGGCTGATATCCGCTTTAGGACCGCCTTTGAGGACCATTGTTTCAAGGCCGGCGTCCGCCGAGAGGCCTTTTCCTTTCACGGTCATCCCGTCGCCCTCAAAGACGACATCCTGGTCGGTGAACAGTTTCTTCGAACTGAGGGACCAGTCAAGGTACGGGGTCTCGAACTTAAACTTGTTATCGTATCCCAGAGGCGATTCTATCCTGATCTCTTTCCTGTTCATGTCCCATTTCACGGTCGGGGAAACGAACTTCACCGAAGGGATGCCGTTCTTAAAGAAGGAACCTTTGATATCGCTCAACACCGCGACGCCCGTGGTCTTGTTTATCTGCGAGGTGATGGATTTTATCTCCCAGTATTTCACGCCGTCCACGATCTCCGCGAAGGTCACGCCTTTCATGAACATATCCGCTTTTTTTTTCTGCTCAACGAGGGTCTTTGAGATCTTTTCCGAAACGGTCTCTTTAGGTATTAAGACAGTCCAGACAGAGATAAGCCCCAGCAATAGAATGAACAAAATAAATAAGCTGAATTTATTATTCATTGTGCGGTTATTAATACCCCATTGCCTTAAGCCTCATCGCTTCGCCGCCCTCGAACATCGCTCCTAACGGATTGCCGGTCTTTGAATATCCGAGCGCAAGCGCCAGGTGGAATGCCGCCACGTTTGAATCCATCGATATAGCCCTTCTCATGGAAGCCACGGCTTCATTCCACCTGTCGTCCTCTCCGTAAATGACGGCAATATAGGCGTAAGGCCAGGGGTTTTTAGGGTCTGTCGCGGCAACGTTCTGAAGTTCCGTCACGGCATATTTTTTGTATCCGCCGAAATAATAAGCGAACGCGAGCCTGAATCTCACCCTCCAGTCCTTAGGATTTTGCTGAACTTCAACATAATATCTTTCGATAAGTTGCCTTGAATAAGTTTTTGTGTCAGAGACCAGTTTTGACACATTTTTCAGCGTGTCAAGCCCTTCCTGCACTTTGTTCGTGTAAGCGTATGTTATAGCCAGATCAAAGAGCGCGTCCGGTGAACGGGGGCTTGCTTTGACCGCCGCTTCTTTTTCCGCGGTCTCCTTCGCGAATTCTGCGGTCATCGTCCAGCAGAATGCCGCCGTGGCCATCGAAAATATCAATACTGCGACCGCAATATATCTTTTGATTTGCATTTTTAACTTTTAATTCCAAATTATACCATATATAATATCATCAGCCATGATAATAAAACTTACAAAGAAAAATCAGGATGGGATCATCAGAGAAGCTGTCAGGATACTGCGGTCCGGCGGTCTTATCGTGATCCCGACAGAAACTGTATACGGGATCGCAGCGGACTATCGCAGCAGGAAGGCCGTCAATAAAATATTCAGATCAAAGAAAAGGGACAAGAAACCGCTCCAGTTACTTGCCGGTTCAAAAAAACAGGCAAAAGGCCTGTTTAAAACGCTTTCAAGGGAAATTAAGGATCTGATAAAGGACGGATTCCCCGGACCGCTCACGATCGTCGCTGAAAAGAGCGGTAAAGTCCCCTGCTATCTGACCTGCGGCCTGAATACTGTCGGTGTCAGAATGCCGGACCATGCGTTTGTATTAAAACTGATCAAAGCATTAGGTCATCCTATAGCAGCGACATCCGCTAATATTTCAGGTGAAAAACCGGCAAGAACGGCAAAAGAGGCAGCAAAGTATTTTAAAAGCGGGATCGACCTCATAATTGACGGCGGCAAGGCAAAGACCGGCAAAGCTTCAAAGGTCATTGAAGTCCTCGGCGGAAAAGTAAACGTCTTAAGGAAATAACCCTAAAAACTCAGGCTCACCTCATACCACTGCGTCTCGACGACTTTGCCCTGGACCGGATCATACGCTTTTTTATAGTTGGCAATGACCTGTGTAAAAGGATTGATCTTATATCCGAGCTTCGTAGTGATTATTGCCCCGTCGCTGGCATCCAGGGTCCTGAAATCCCTGAAATTCGGCTGGACATAAGAAACGCCCAAAAAATATGCGTCGGTCAGATCTGCAAGCGCTTCGGCTCTTAGCGAAGCGTTGCTGTCATTATATTGTTCGAGGATCGCGATGAACTTCGCTCTTGAAAGGATATCCCCGTAGACCGACAATGCATAACCGTTCTTATTAGTGGAAGTCGCCTCGTACGAGACAATGTCGATCGGATTTACTTCATATTCGTCGTTGTAATAACCCGGGACAAAATTATAGTCTAATATCCTTCGTTCTGCTTTCAAGCCGATCTTCCCAATAAGAAAACTATATCCGGCATTAAGTCCTCCGGTAAAACCCCCGCCGTAATTGTTGAGCTTCGCGTACTCCGCAAACAGGCTGGCTCCGGGAAACAGCGGCACTGATGCATCAAGACCCCAGCCCGACTGCGACGGGAACTGTTTTGTCGTTCCGTCTGGCTTTACCTGTTTGATCCCGTCCGTGTCACCCGCCATATACTGCCCCAAAGTCAGGAATGGCAGGACATTTTCCGTCAATCTCACCCCGTAAACACCGGTCCATGTGCCGAAACATTCTACCGCGGCATAATCCCAGTTGTAATATGCGCGCACACCTGTCTGCCCGTCAGTCTGGATTATTCCGCCTTTTGTGGAAGTTGAATAATTACTGACCAGCAGGCCGTTCGCAAGGGTCACATTGTTCAGTATCCCGTATCTGAGCCCCCACTTTGATCCCGAGTACTCCGCATATCTTACAACTACATTGTCGACGCCTATAGGCTGGCCCTGCGGTGTTATAGGTATGTTCACTGATAATCCTACACCCACACCGAAATTATGAAAATCCGGATTCCATGAAAAAACTGGGGCTCCCGTGCCGTTGGAGTTCAGAAATCCAAAACTGGCATTGTTGGATATTTTTGTTTTTAATAATGATTGTCCGAAAGTATCGCTTGTCACCGAAAATTCGGCGGCATAGGAACAGGAAACGATCATCAGGATCATCAACAAAACAGATAGTTTTTTCATCGTCTGTCTCCTTTTTAATCCTCACCCCGCTTCGCTAACGCTCAGCACCCCTCTCCACTTCGTGGAGAGGGGTCGGCGAGCTTGCGAGCCGGGGGTGAGGCTCAGTGCCTGAAATGCCTTCTTCCCGTGAACATCATCGTGATCTTATATTTATCCGCGGCCTTTATAACTTCTTCGTCCCTGACCGAACCGCCCGGCTGGATCACCGCGGAAATACCGCTCTTGTGGCCGGCTTCGATCGAATCAGCGAACGGGAAGAACCCGTCTGACGCCAGGACCGCTTTCTTCGCGGCTGTACCGGCCTGTTTAAGAGCTATCGCCGCCGAGCCTACCCTGTTCATCTGGCCCGCGCCGATCCCGATCGTCGCGCCGTTCTTCACGACAACTATCGCGTTCGATTTTACGAACTTGCAGACGCCCCACGCAAAGAACAGGTCTTCCATCTCGTTGAGCGACGGCTGCCTTTTTGTGACAACGCTGATATCCGACATCGTGAGTTCCGCGAGGTCAGTCTCCTGCACAAGCACGCCTCCGGAGACCCTCTTGTAATCCGCGGAACCCCTTCTTTTCGCGGAAGAAAGCACGGGACATTTTAATATCCTGAGGTTCTTTTTTTCTTTTAAAATATCGACAGCCCCTCCGGAATAATCGGGCGCTATGACTACCTCGACAAAGAGTTTTGAGATCTCTTTTGACGTTTTTTCGTCTATCGGCCTGTTCGAAGCCACTATTCCGCCATAAGCCGATATTTTATCGCATTTATAGGCTTTAAGATAAGCATCGCACACGGAAGATGAAGTCGCGACCCCGCATGGATTATTATGTTTTACTATTGCAATAGTCGGATTGACAAAATATGATGCAATTGAATAAGCGGCTTCGATGTCCAGGATATTATTATATGAAAGCTCTTTGCCGTGGAGCTGGACCGCGTCCGTTATCCCTCCGCCCTCCTGCCTGTAGAACGCCGCCGCCTGGTGGGGATTCTCGCCGTACCGCAGGTCCTGTATCTTTTCAAGATGTATGGAAAGTTTTTTCGGGAAAAGTTCCGTGTCTTTCGCGGGGTTGAGATACGAAAGTATCGCCGCATCGTACCTTGACGTGAGCGCGAACGCGGCCCTCAACAGCCTTTCTTTTGTCTGCGAGCTGATCTGCCCCTTGTTCTCTTTCAGCTCCCTGAGGATATCGCTGTACATGTCGGGATCGGTAACTACCGCGACGTGTTCATAATTTTTCGAAGCCGCTCTCACCATCGCGGGCCCGCCGATATCGATATTCTCGATCGCTTCTTCATGAGTGAAGTTCTTTTTTGAGATGACCTTTTCAAAAGGATAAAGATTTATTACAACGATATCTATCTGCGGGATCCCGTATTTTTTCGCCGTCTTCACGTGCTCCGGGATATCACGCCTGAAAAGAAGGCCCCCGTGGATCTTGGGATGAAGCGTCTTGACCCGGCCGTCAAGCATCTCGGGGAACTTTGTTATCTTTGACACCTCGACAACCTTTATTCCGGCTTTTTTTAATTCTTTTGCCGTACCGCCGCTGGCGATGATCTTAAAACCGTGCCTGACCAATCCTTTTGCGAACTGCTTGATCCCTCTTTTTTCAAAAACGCTTATTACCGCATATCTTTGCTGTTTCATTGTATCCTGACTTTTCTCCCTTCTATCTTTAATTTTCTCTTTGCGAACAACTGTATCGCTTTCGGATACGCTTTGTGCTCTTCGGCTAAGATACGCTCCGAAAGAGTCTCTTCGGTATCATCATCCGTCACGGGAACAGCGGCCTGGAGTATTATCGGGCCGGTATCGCATCCCTCATCGACGAAGTGGACACTGCAGCCTGAGACCTTGGCCCCGTAGTCGATCGCCTGTTTCTGGCCGTGAAGTCCCGGGAACGAAGGCAGAAGGGCCGGATGGATGTTCATTATCTTTCCTTTATACTTTTTAATAATGTCCGCGCCTACTATCCGCATATACCCCGCAAGACAGATAAGGTCTGGCTTGTAATCATCTATGACCCTTAAAAGTTCTTTTTCGTAACCCCCCTTATCTTTGAATTCCTTACTATTCACGACCGCAGAGGGTATATTGTGCTGTTTAGCCCTTTCCAGACCGAAAGCATCGGGTTTATTTGATATGACGCATGAGATCCTGGCATCTACTTTGCCGGTCTCGATGCCATTTATTATTGCCTGTAGGTTCGAACCCCTGCCGGAAATGAGCACGACAATGTTTATCTTTCCCATTACATTGAAATTATACCATTTAATTTTTTTAGATAACCGTATATTCAGTAAAATCAATGAAATATCTCCCAAATTTTATCGATAAATAGTTATAGGGAGGGCTTGATGGATCCTATCCAACATAAAATAGTAAGACAGCAGGCACCTGCTGTTATATTGCGCCGCATCGGGACTGCCGCTCTCGGCGACGCGCACGGCTTAGACCATTGGTGTGACAGGGCCGTATATTTTTCATTAAGAGCGGCACGAACCGTTCCTTTGGGAGACCTGATAGACAGATCATGTTCACTCTGGCGATGAGGGGTAATATGGAATGGGCGCTTAACTGGCTCACTAACGGCGGGACAAGCCTGGCCGATGAATTTTCCCTGTCAAAACGCGCGGACGTGATAAGGGCCGATATTTTTTTGGCATTGTTCTCTGAAGTGTCAGAAGGGGATTATATCCTCAGGCCATGGACAAGAAATCGCCCGGCTCTGTGCAAAAGTCTTTTCCAAACTGTTTTGAACAACATTTTAAGCAACAGGAAGTTGATCGAGACCGCAAAATGGATGGCCGATAATATGCGCCTGTATTATATCGACGATCTCGGTACGCTTTATATGCATTCCGGCCTCAAATATCTGCTCGCGTCCGAGAAGGTCAGGAACGGGACCGCATCAGGCATCCAGGTACTCAAAGAACTGGAATCCGAGCTCAGAACTGCACTTGCCTCGGATACCACCGGCTGCGCAAATATCTTCTGGCGGATGCTCGGCAAAGAAGGATTTCTTTATAGCCGGAACATAGAACCCGGGGGCAGTTTCAGTTATGACCCCGGCGACCTTAAAAGGATGGGCGTCGAAAGGATAGTGATGGGCCATGATCCCCTTGTACGGGTATTCAATGTTGATGATAAATATTTCTTTCTCAACCTCAGCGGAAATAAGGGCGTCGGATCTTTCTTCATAACCCCCAAACAGATAGAACTTGAAAGCAGCTGTCCGGACCTGAAAATCTTTGAAAAGTCCGTCATTCCTTGCCAAGCTACCCCGTAAATGCTATTATTTTTTCATGAAATACAAAGGCCTCATCGACCGTTACAGGCAATATCTGCCGGTGACCGGCAAAACTCCGGTCATCACATTTTTTGAAGGCAACACTCCCCTGCTGCCCGCAGAGAACCTCAGCAAGAAACTGGGGCTTAAAGTATTCCTTAAATATGAAGGCGCTAATCCAACGGGATCTTTCAAGGACCGCGGGATGACGATGGCTATCAGCAAGGCAAAAGAAAAAGGTTTCAAGGCAGTCGCCTGCGCTTCTACGGGGAACACTTCAGCGTCAGCAGCCGCCTATTCGGCAAGAGCGGGAATGGATTGCGTGGTCGTGATACCCGGAGGCAAGATAGCCCTCGGAAAACTCGCTCAGGCGATAATGCACGGCGCCAAAGTATTCGCGATAGACGGGAATTTCGACAAGGCACTGGAGATCATCAAAGAGCTCTGCGAAAAATATCCCATCGAGCTCGTCAATTCGATAAATCCTTTCAGGATCGAAGGCCAAAAGACCGCGGCGTTCGAAATAGTGGATCTAATGGGAGATGCTCCTGATCATCTTTGCATCCCTGTCGGGAACGCGGGAAACATCACAGCGTACTGGAAAGGTTTCAGGCAGTATTATGACAATAAGAAGTCCGCAAAACTTCCAAAGATGCTCGGCTTTCAGGCGGAAGGGTCAGCTCCGATAGTCAAGGGCCATCCGATCGAAAAGCCTGAGACGATCGCGACCGCGATAAGGATCGGGAATCCCGCGAGCTGGAAAAGTGCTGTCGCGGCAGCAGAAGAATCTAACGGATCGATCCGGGCTGTTACCGATGACGAAATAATCAGCGCGTATAAATATGTCGCCTCAAATGAGGGAGTTTTCTGCGAGCCTGCCTCCGCCGCTTCTATCGCCGGGCTCCTGAAATACGGGGGCGAGATCCCGAAAGGCTCGACAGTCGTCTGCGTCCTGACCGGGCACGGGCTGAAAGATCCGGATACCGCCGTCAGGTCCGGAACAAAAGTTATCGAAGTCCCGTCAAAGATCGAAGAAATAGTCAAACACCTCGGTTACTGAAGTTCACAAAATGACAAGCGAAAAGACCGATATAATCATCACTTCAAACAGCCCGGGGGAACTTTATTCCTTCGTGCGGCCGGCCGTGAAAGCCATAGCGGAAAAGATGCCGGACGCCAGGCTGATACTTGTGATCACACCCTGCCAGTTCGCCAGCGGACGGGAGATAGAGGTAGCCAGGTCGTTCAAGGAACTTTACGAAATAATCTTTCCCGAAGAGTTCAACGCCTGGATATTCAAGAACAAGCCGCCAAGGGGGATAGTTTTTTCAAAGAAAGGCATCGTCCTTTTCCTGGGCGGAGACCTGCTCCATGCCGTTATGCTTTCTAAAAGGCTCGGGTATAAAGCGGCCGCCTACACGATGGACCACGTGGGATGGAAAAAGAATTTCCTCGCTTTCTTCGTGCCTGATGAAGCCATGGCTAAAAAAGCCTTAAGAAAAGGCATCCCGAAACATAAAGTGAAAGTCACCGGGGACCTTATGGTCGACAGTGTTTTGGCCTCGCAAAGACCGGAAGATTTCGGACTTGATACTGGCAAGCCTATAATCACATTTCTGCCGGGCAGCAGGACAGCTCATATCAAATTCCTCGCGCCTCTGTTCCTGAAAACCGCGAAAGAACTCAGGTCAAAGATGCCCGATGCCCAGTTCATATTCGGGCTGTCCCCTTTCACGAACGCCCTGAAGGTCGCGGAGGCTGTCGCAAAAGAAAAAGCCGACAAAGCGGCAAAAAAGTACGGACTTTTCGGGGATCTTGTGATCGAGGACAACAGGAAATATCTTGCGGCCGGGGACGGGATAAAAATCCTTCTTATAGAAAAGGCGCCTTTTGACGCGATGAACATAGCCGACCTTATTGTCACAATACCAGGCACGAACACCGCGGAAGCGGCTGCTTTGGGGAAACCGATGCTGGTAGCGATACCGTTCAACAAGCCGGAAGTGCTTTTATTCGAGGGATTGCTCGGGATGATCGGGAGCGTTCCGTTACTCGGAAAACTGATCAAACAGGCCGCGATACACATCCTGAACAAGACTGTCAAGTTCGCGGCGCTTCCCAACAGAAAAGCGGGAAAGATGATCGTCCCGGAACTCAGAGGGGTCCTGACGGCTGAAGAGATAGCGGAAAAAGCCTGCCTGATGCTTCGGGACAAAGAAGCGCTTGAAGCAATGGAAAAAGAATTAAAAGCCGTCATGGGGCCGGCCGGAGCCGCCGGAAAGATCGCTGAAGAGTTGTCGCATATCCTTATGTAATAGCAATGATATAATAGAGCTTATGAGATTGTTTTCCCGCCTTCTTAAATATATCAAGCCCTACACCGGACAGCTTGCTTTGGCGGTCATATGCATGTTCGTGTTCTCCCTGTCCAATATCATCATCATCCCTTTGGTCAGCCAGATCTCAAAAGCCGTCGCGGAAAAGAACTTTTATTTCCTTAACGCGCTCATCGGCGCCACGGTGCTGGTGTTCTTTGTAAAAGGGATATTCCAGTACGGACAGATCTATTTCGCGCAGTTCGTTAGCCAGAGGGTGGTCACAGACCTAAGGGTCGAGGTATTTACCCATATCCAGGACCTGCCGCTCAGTTTCTATTCTAAGTGGAAGACCGGCGAAGTGATGAGCCGCATCATCAATGACATAGCGACCATACAGATCGCTATCGTGACGATCGCCGCCGAAATATTTCCCCAGGTCCTTACTTTGTTCGGCGTTTTGGGGTATCTTTTTTATCTCAACTGGAGACTGACCCTGATGGCCCTTCTGACCACTCCCGTTTTTATCTTCACCATCTCAAAGTTCGGGGAGCAGATGAGAGAGATCGGACGTAATGTCCAGAAAAAGATAGCTGATATCGCGTCCATCCTTCAGGAAACAATTGTCGGCGCCAGGGTCGTAAAATCCTTCGGCATGGAAAAACATGAAGTTGAACGTTTCAAGACAGTGACAGAGCACAGTTTCGACTGGTTCATGAAAGAAGCTCAGGTCGACGCGACGCAGAGGCCGCTTGTCGGCTTTTTGCAGATACTGGCGGTCGTCCTGGTCATCTGGTACGGCTGTCTCGAAGTCGTCAGCGGAAGGCTCTCCCCTGCCGACCTGATCGCGTTCTTCACGGGAGCCGTGCTTTTGATCGATCCTGTCATAAATATTTCCAGAATAAACACGACGATACAGAGGACGCTTGCCTCGGCCGAAAGAGTTTTCGAGGTTATCAACATAACGCCGTCTATTAAGGAAGTGCCGGGCGCGATCGAGATGGCGCGCCTGTCAGGTGAAGTGGAGTTCAAAAATATCTCTTTCGCGTATGAAAAAGATGAGGAGGTGCTCAGCAATATAAATCTGAAAGTAAAGAGCGGGGAGAAACTTGCGATAGTCGGGCCTTCCGGCTCCGGCAAGACAAGCATCATCAACCTGATCCCGAGGTTCTACGATCCGACTGAAGGGACCGTTCTTGTAGACGGTCATGATATTAAGAACGTAAAACTTCAGAGCTTAAGAAAGCAGATCGGGATCGTGCCGCAGGAAACGCTTCTCTTCAGCGGGACAATAAAAGAGAACATAAAGTACGGCAATATCCTGGCAACGGATGAACAGATCAGGGAAGCCGCAAAGACCGCCAACGCGCACGGTTTTATCATGGAACTTCCGGATAAATACGACACTGTCGTCGGAGAAAGAGGGATGACCCTTTCCGGCGGTGAAAGGCAGCGCATAGCTATAGCAAGAACGGTCCTGCGCGATCCCGGGATATTGATACTTGACGAAGCGACCTCATCTCTGGACAGTGAATCAGAGAAGCTCATCCAGGAATCGCTCAGGATACTGATGAAAGGAAGGACATCGTTCATAATCGCCCACAGGCTGTCAACGGTCCAGGACGCCGACAGGATAATCGTCCTGAAGGACGGCAGGATCATCGAAGAAGGCACGCACCATAAGCTCATCGAAAAGGACGGGTTTTACAAGAGATTGCATGATCTGCAGTTCAGGGACACATGAAAATATTATTCATCACCAACGGACACGGCGAGGACACGATAGCAACAAGGATAATAAAAGAACTTCCCGGCGAGGACATCAGCGTATATCCCATTGTCGGCACGGGCAGCGCTTTTGAAAACAGCGGTGTGAAGATACTCGGCCCGAGGCGCGGAATGCCTTCGGGAGGTTTCATCTACCAGAGCATAGGCAACATCATCAAGGACCTGTCTTCAGGTCTGTTTTCGACAGTGATCAAAGAGATCGGAGATCTCAGGCGGCTGAAAGGCAAATTCGACCTTGTGGTAAGTGTCGGCGACATCGTCCCGATCATAGGGGCATTGCTTACAAAGACGAAGTTCATCTTCGTCGGCTGCGCGAAATCAGACTACTATTCCTACAGCTACACCCCTTGGGAAAAGTTCCTGTTAAGAAAATACTGCTCTCTGTCGCTTCCTAGAGATAAAAAGACGACCGATGATCTTGTGAAGCAAGGCGTCAAAGCCGAATATGTAGGAAATCCCATGATGGACTGTATAGAGACCAAAGATTTTGATTTCGGCATACCCCAGGGGACTTCGGTGATCGGGATATTGCCCGGCACGCGTGATGATGCTAACTTGAACATGGAAGATATTTGCCGGGTTTCCGAAGAACTCAATAAGACCGCCGCAAAAGAAAATAAAAATATTGTTTTTCTCGTCGCCGCAGCCCCGAGCTCGGACACAACGGCCTATAAATGCCTTGAGAACATGCGGCTCCACAAGGACCTTTTCGGCGACATAATAAACAGATCGGATATCGTGATAGGTCTTTCGGGAACCGGCAATGAACAGGCAGCCGGCATCGGAAAACCGGTCGTTTCCTTTCCCGGAAGAGGGGTCCAGTACACCGCGGCTTTTGCAAAAAGACAGAAAGAGCTTCTTAGCGGGTCTCTTTTTGTGACCAAAAGAAATGCCGCAGCCGCGGCAGCCGATATCAGCCTCATTTTGAACGACAAGGGCATGTTGAAAAAGATGTCTTCGGCAGGGAAAGAAAGGATGGGAGTCCCCGGAGCATCGCTCAAGATCGCAGGGATCATAAAAAAATGCGGATAGGCTACAATCTCCTCGAACCGGTCGATCCCATCCTCGAAGAGACTATAAAATATCACTGCGGCACGGACAGCGGCAACGCTAACCTGATATTCAGCTTTAACAAAAAACGGCGTCAGGGGATCGAAACCCTTCCCTGCTCTCCGATGTTCCTGCCCCAAAAGCCCGAGGGACAGATGTCCTGGATACGCCAGCAGATCTCCCTGCCGTTCGCGATCGTCAGGAACAATATAGACATCCTTTTCTGCCCAGCGATGAACCTGCCTCTGAGGCAGCCCTGCAAGACAGCCGTTCTTATTGAAGATCCTGGCCCTATAATATTCCGGGATGAAAAGTTTTGCGGCCTTGATGACAAGATCAAATACTTTTTCAGGGTCTCCGCCGCGAAAAAGGCCAACAGGATATTTGTTTTCTCCTCGTTCAACAAAAAAGTGATAGCCAAAGCGCTGAAGATCGACCCCGCTAGGATCGATATCCTGCCCCGCCCTGTTTTAGATATCTTCAGGCCTGTATTTGACACTGAGCGCATACAAAAAATTTTGAATAAACACAATATCGGCAGTCCCTATTATTTCTACTGCGGAGATTTTTTCAATAAGAACAACATTAAGGAATTGATAGAGATCTTTATCGGCCTGCTGATGCATAAAAGCAATGCCACTCTTGTCCTGGCGGGCCGGGGAGTAGGGAGCCTGGAACAAATGAAAGAGAACAACGTGCTGAGGAACAGGATCGTCTTCATTGAAGGAACGGACGACGAGGAGCTCACCCTTTTATTCAACGGCGCGGCGGCGTTCATTTCCGCTTCTTTGTTCGAACCGTTTCCCGTGCGCGCCCAGCAGGCGGCCGCGTGCGGCGTGCCCGTGATCTGCTATGACAACTCGTCATTTTCCGAGATACTCGGCGACGCCTGCATCCTGATAAAGAACGGGGACAAGCAGTCGTTCGTAAAAGCTATGTGCGACGCAAAGGACAACCAGAACCTCAGGCTCAAATTACGGGCGCTGGGAATACAGAGGGCAAGATCGTTCACTCTGGACAAAACCTCGGAAGCTCTCCTTAAGTCTTTTAAAGATATTGACAGGGAAAAATATTATCCGGATGCAAAGTAATAAGCGGCTCAACATCGGTATCGAGGGGAACTGCCTTTTCGGGCACGCCGACGGCATATCGGCGTATACTTACAATCTCATCAAATATCTTTGCGTCGTCGAAAAAAAAGACAGATTCCTGGTCCTGAGCTCTGCCGTCCCCCTGTTCAAGAAGAACCGTATCGATTTCAAACAGCATAACCTGGTCAATCCCGGTATTTTTTCGTCCGCGGCAAGACAGAGGATCGATGTCTACCACGATGCCTGCTTTGCCCTTACGACGCCTGAACCTGACCGCAGCCATATCGTCACTGTCCACGATATCTCTTCGATAGCCAGGCCTGAACTATACCCCGAAGACAGGTCTGTTTTTTTTAGAGACCGCCTTGCAAAGGTCCTGAAAAACACCGGCACCGTCATCGTACCTTCGGATTTTGTGAAGAGAGAGGTCCTTAAGTTTTTTACCCTGGATGCCGGGAAGATAAATGTGATATATGAAGGTATCGGCGATGAATTTGTACCGCAGACGGTCTACCGTACCGGTTTAGTCAAGGCAAGATACGGCTTAAAAAGGCCTTACATCCTTTTTGTGGGGCCGGTAGAGGAAAGGAAGAACATCTCGGGAGTGCTTGAAGCTTATTCCCAGCTTAAATATGAATCGCCTCCTGACTTGGTGATCGCGGGAGACAAGAGATGGCTCAAAGAGGACCTGAACGATAAAATAAAAAGGCTTGAACTGTCCGGCACCGTAAAATATCTCGGGTACGTCCCGAAAAAAGAGCTCCCCGCGCTATACAGCGGCGCGCAGCTGCTTGTCTGGCCTTCTCTCTATGAAGGTTTCGGACTTCCGGTCCTTGAAGCCATGTCCTGCGGAACACCGGTAATAACATCGGATGCTTCTTCGATGCCTGAGGTCGCCGGTGATGCGGCGGTCCTCGTTAACCCGTATAATATAGACGGGATAGCGGACGCGATCAGGGGCCTGCTTTCAAACAAAGAACGGAGGCTTGCGTTGTCACAAAAAGGACTTGCAAGGGCAAAACTGTTCTCCGCGAAGAAGATGGCGTCCGACACGCTTGAACTCTACAGAAAGGCCGCGATGCGATGAAGATCCTTATCCTGGCCAGGATGACGACCTCGTTCTCGGGGAATACTGTGTTCGAACGGCCTGTCGGCGGCAGCGAATCAGCTCTCTTTTACCTTACAAGGGAACTCGCCCGTCTCGGCCACGAAATAATCATCTTTAACAATTGCGGAAAAGAAGCAGGCATATATGAGGGCGTGGACTACAGGCAGTTCAATTCTCTTTCAGAGATCGTAAAGATATCAAGACAGAAGGATTTCGACATCTTCATTTCTTTCAGGGACCTCCCCGCTTTTATCTTCCCCGTTAAAGCAAAGAAAAGGATCTGGTGGGGGCATGATGATTTTTCAAATGTCTGGAATTATAAGGGTTTTAAAAAATATTTAGGGGCCGGGTTTTTGAAGTTAGCGGGGGCCCTTGTGAACAGGTACTGTGATTGTCTCTTTGTTGTCAGCGGCTGGCTCGGCAAGATCTGCGGGGAAAAGCTCGGCATCAGGAAAGAAAAGATATTCGTCACGAAGAACGGCGCGTATCTTCCGTATTTTGACGGTAATGACACAAGGAAAAATCCTTATCGTTTAGTCTACACCAGCGTGCCCGCGAGAGGACTGGACGTGCTGCTCGATATCTTCCCGCTCATCAGACGTGAAGTTCCACAGGCGGCGCTTCACATCTATTGCGGGTTTGATCTTGGCGTTCTGAAGGAAAAAGACCGGATAGTCGCAGAGACAATATATGAAAAGACAAAACAGGACAGGGTCTATCTTGAAGGCACAAGAAAACACTCCGACCTTGCAGGGGAACTTCAAAAGTCGGGATTGTTTTTGTATCCCAGCCATGCAGTGCCGCACGCGGCCTTTTATGCCGAGACCAGCTGCATAGCCGCGCTTGAAGCGCAGGCTGCCGGATGTCCGGTTATCACGTCGAACCGGGGTGCGATGCCGGAAAGCATCAGGAACGGGGAAACCGGCATCCTTATAGACGGAGACCCGTTCAGCAAAGAGTACAAAGAAAGATTTGCTGCAGATACTATAGCCCTTCTCAAAGACCCGGGAAGATATAATAAAATGAGCTGTGCGGCAGTCAGATTCATCAGGGAGAATTATTCATGGTCGCTGATCGCAAAAGAATGGACGGCAAAATTCAAGGAAATGCTTAAGTGAAAAAAAATGTTTTCATCACCGGTGCGGCAGGAAGCGTCGGACATTATCTGATAGATGAACTGAGAAAAGATGACGGCTACAGACTCCACCTGATGATCAGGGACCCTAAAAAAGCGAAGTTTGACCTTTCAAACATTGAGCTCATACATGATGATTTTAAGAATATCAAAAAATATTCATCCCTTCTGAAAGAAATGGATGCGTGCATACATCTTCTTGCGGACTGGGGTACGCAAACAGGCAATTTTGAATCTACAATAGATCTTTTCGAGAACCTTGATCCGTCGCGTTGTAAAAAGGTCATCTATTTTTCCACGGCCAGCATACTCGATAAGAACAACAGGCCTGATCCGCAAGTATTATCATGCGGAACGGAGTACATAAAAGGAAAATATAAACTATATGAGCACCTGAAAGCTTCACCCTTAGCCGGCCGCACCGATACTCTTTTTCTCACCTGGGTACTTGGCGGCGACAAGGACCATCCGTATTCGCATGCTGCAACTGCATTAAGGCAGGCAAAAAAATGGCTGTGGCTTATAAGGTTTTTCTCGTCTGACCTGAGGTTCCACTACATCCATGCTGCGGACATCGCCCTGATAACCGCTTATCTGTTAAAGAACGATACCGGAAGTAAAGAGTTCACTGTCGGTAACATTGCAATAACCGCCGGTGACCTGATAAGATCGCTTTGCCTGTATTTCAAGATACCTGTCCGTTTCCAAATGAGTCTTTCAAAAGGGACTGCCGACCTTATCGCGAGGGTCTTTGATAAAAAACTCGGGGAATGGGACAAATACTGCCTTAAGGCATACCACCAGGAATATAAGACCGTTACACCGTCGGATTTCGGATTAAAGAATAAATATCCGGGATTACCGGAGATCTTTGAGGAAATATTCAGGGACAGCTAAGCTAAAACAATGAGAACTTCGATCATAATGGCCGCATATAACCGCGGCAAAGATATCCGCCCTTCCATAGATGCGATATTGTCTCAAAGTGACAGGGACTTTGAATTGATCATTATTAATGACGGGTCGACAGATGACACCGAAAATTTTATCCTGGATTATAAAGACCCCAGGATAGTCTATCTGAAAAAGCAAAACGGCGGACAGGCAAGTGCCAGGAATCTCGGCATAAAGACCTCAAAGGGAAGATATATCGCCTATTGCGACCACGACGATATTTTTCACAAGGACCATGTCAAGACACTGGCAAATTTTCTTGACAATAACAGCTGCGTTGATGTCGTTTACAGCAATGCGAGATTCATGTCGTTCGGAAAATTCCGGAGTATTACCGATTTTTCAAACCCGAAAAAACCGCCCGAAAAAGACCTTTATTTCGTGCCCATGCCATCCACAATGATGCACCGGAAAGAGGCTCTTGAAAAGACAGGGATGTGGGATGACCATAAGATCATCCGTTTCGGCGGAGAGGACTGGGATCTGTGGTTAAGGTTCAAAGACAAATTAAAGATCGCCCATCTGAACGAGACCCTGACGGATTACTGCATGCATGACAGGAATATGAACACCGGAAAGATCAGGGTAAAGGCGATGATCATCACAAGACTTTATGTGTTCAATAAAAGGTTCAGGCAGCGCAAGGCAAAGGCGGGCATTATAGACGCTCTGATAAAAAGCATTCCTGAATATATCAGGGTATTTGGCTGAACAGTCCTGTAAACCATTTCAACAACCTCGAACTGAGTCTCTTTTCATAAGCCACGATCGACTGCATGCTGTTCTTGTGCAACCGGTGCTCGTCCAGGACCTCCTCTATAGGGTAGAAAGGCCAGTGCTTGTTGAGTTTTTTGAAAAAATATTCGTCCGCGTTGTCCCAGCACTGCCTGCCTTCATCCCAGCCGCCGACCTTGTCCGAACATGATTTCCTGTGCATTATCGAGTTATGATCAACATTCCCTCCTGCCTCGAACGTAACGCCAACCGTCTCCCTGATGCCTGTCGTGACACCCAGGATCCTGCCGGACAATCTCACGACCTTCTGTTTCCCGTAAACGATGTTCTTTTTTGGATCTTCATCAAGTGCTTTTGCCATGACCTCAAGCCTCTCGGGATAATAGATATCATCGTCGCAAAGGTACGAAATGTACTCCCCTTTCGCTATCTCAAGGGCTTTGTTTATCATGTGCGCGTACCTGCACTTTTCCCGTCTTTCTTCCTCTTTGACATCCGACTGCAGGTAGACCACGCGGGGATCGGCAAAGAACGGTTTTATGTCAGCTTTTGTCTGTTCATTTGAATTGTCGTCGCAAACTATGAGCTCGAAGTCCCTGCAGGTCTGGTCCAGAACGGACCTGATGGCCTGGCTGACCAGACCCGGTTTATTGTATGAAGTCAGTATTACAGTGATCTTCGGCATGGTTTAACTATATTTTAGCAGTAAAACAGCCGCGTGTTATAATTGTTTTGCCATGGCAATAGATATCTCGGTCGTTATCCCCACGGTCAACAGGGAAAAGATACTTCAAAAGACCCTGGAAGCCCTGACGGGACAGACCTACCCGAAGGATAAGTTCGAGATCATAGTGGTTGATGACGGCTCGACTGACGGGACAAAAGACACCATTGAAAGCTTTACGGGAAAGGCACATTCCGTCAGGTACATCCGCCAGATCGCCGGCAAAAAAGGTCCTGCATCCGCTAACAACCTTGGAATAAGAAGCGCCCTCGGAGAATATATTCTTTTTCTGAACGACGATGTTATCGCTGATCCGAACCTTATTGAAGAACATATGTCTTTACACATCAAACATCCCGATATTATAGTCCAGGGAAGAGTGATAAATACTTCCAGCCTAGAGGACCTGGGAAAGAAACACGACGGCTACTCCGGCGGCTACAGCGATCTTTCTTTCGGATATTTTACAACTTGGAACTGTTCTATAAAGACCACGCTGCTCCTTAAAGCTGGGCTTTTTGACGAAGATTTTATCGATCTCTGCTGGGAAGACGTGGAGCTCGGATACCGCTTAAGAAAGATCGGGGTCAAGCAGAAATACAACAAGAAAGCTTTCGGATATCATTACAAGAAGGATTTTGACCTTAAAGACCTTGAATGGGTAAAGATAAAATCGGTCAATATGGGCAGGAACGCAATGATCTATTACAGGAAGCACCCCAAACTGGACGTGAAGATCTCGACGCAGTGTTTCTGGCTGCCTATGGGCTTCAGGGGACTATTATCGTTCATAGTAAAAAGGATAGGGAAAGAAAAGATAATCGCGTACCTGAAAGACCTTGAAAAGCGAAAAAAGAACAGACTTCTTGGTTTTCTTGTGGGTCTTGCCGGATATTACTGGTACTTGACAGGCGTAAAACGGTCGATTTGAATCAGTCCTGCAATTATATTTGCTAACTGCCTGATTACGCTTATTTAGCGTCTGGTTTTACAGATATCTTTTCAAGCTCTCTTAACAGCTCAAAGATATTCCGGTCTAATCTTGATCTTTCTGCCTTACTTCCGCTGTCTGAGCCTTTGACCTTGCTTCGGTCATCTATCAACTTGAGCAATGCCTGTTTCATAAGATTGCCATATAAACGGATGTTTCCAGGTAAAGTTGCAGGAGCAGCTATGATCCCTCCCGGTTTCACTTCAAGCCCTATATCTTCCGGAAAGAGGGGCGGAACAAATACTGTAGTAGGCTCTCCGGGATAGGCTTGCACATGCATGTGAACCCTTGCCGCAGTCTGGAAACCAAGACCGAAATTTGCCGATATCCTCTGGTACATCTCGCCCGCCTTCATACTGTTCAGGATTTCCGCCGCCCCCCAAAAATACGTATTCCAGTGTGCCGTGGTAAAACCCGGATCAAGCATGGATGAAAAGTTTTTCCGGGTCATCATAAGAAAATGGATATCCGATTTCGGATCGCCGTCCATTACACCGAACACCTCGCTACCCTCGGAAGGGTAAAGCAAGCTGTTGCCGTATTTCATCCTCGGTGACCTTTCCGCTGCAGCCTCAGCACAAAGGAAGTAAAAAGACCCTTTCGGCGCGGGTTCCCATTTTTCCGGCTTGGATATCATCCAGTCCTGGGGATTTATATTGGGGGTGTCTTTCCCGGCGAACAGATACACTTTTGCATCGCTGATGCGCGGACGAAAATCCACGACAAACCTGAAACCGTTCTTTGTAAGGTCCTGAACTCCCGCGGCTTTTATGAACTCCGAGATAAGCTCTTCCCGGAGACGCTTGACCGACTCTGCCGTGACGGTTGTGAATCCCGCACGCGGCAGGACTGTTTGTCCGATCAGCCTATTTCCGATTTGTCTATATGTCAAAGATGTTTTTAACATGTTTATCTCCTCTTGTATGTATCGATCGGTATTTCCTGAAATTTCAGTGTTTTTGGGGGTCCTTAATAAAGTGTGAAATTTTTCAAATATTCTGTCGATACATAGTTGAGGCCAAAAGAGGCTAAATGATCAAAGTTCTCTATAAAGAAAGGAAGGCTAATATGGAAAAAGCGACATTGACCGGCGCCGATAATATCCAGCATATTTATGAAAGGTTGAGAAAGATCGATTCGATAAGGGACGGAATAATTGACGGAAATATAGAACGCGAGGAGCTGGACGAGGCCACAGATAAACAGATCGATACGTCAGTGCAATTCAACGAGGGCAAAACTTCGTCTTTTGATGTTATTCAAAAACTATATTTGAAACTTCAGGCATTAGATAAAGCGGATGGTGACTTGGATGGCAATATAAACGTGCTGAGACCTAACATGGTTACCGCATTAACTCCTGAACAACAAAGTAAAGTCAGCCTACAGTTAGAAGTGGGAGCTTTTGTTTCCACAAAACAAAGAGAGCTCGCATTAGCGGCAATTAAGAATGGCTCAACATCTTTCCTGATAACTGATAGATCTTTAAATAAAGATAAAGAGATTGTTTTGGCGGCGGTCAAGCAAAATTGGCGGACATTTATGTATGCAGACGAGTCTTTAAAGAAAGATAAAAAGGTTGTTTTGGCTGCGGCTAATCAAGATGTCCAGACACTGGAATTTGCAGACGAATCTTTAAAAAAAGATAAAGCGTTTGTCTTGGCTGCGGTTAAGCAAAATGGGCGGACATTAGAGTTTGCGGACGGGTCTTTGAAAAAAGATAAAGCGTTTGTCTTGGTTGTGGTTAAGCAAAATGGGCGGGCATTAGAGTTTGCGGACGGGTCTTTGAAAAAAGATAAAGCGTTTGTTCTGGCTGCGGCTAAACTAGACTGGCGGGCATTAGAGTTTGCGGACAAGTCTTTAAAGAAAGATAAGGAGTTTGTTCTGGCTGTGATCGGACAAGATGTGTGGGCATTAGACTTTGCTGACAACTCTTTAAAAAAAGACAGGGATGTTGTTCTGGCAGCGGTCAAACATAACGGGCGGTCATTGGCATATGCAGATGGGTCTTTAAAAGAAGACAAGGAAATTGTTCTGGCGGCGATCAAACAGGATGTGTGGGCGTTAAATTTTGCCCATGAATCTTTAAAGAAAGATAAAGCGTTTATCTTGGCCGTGGTTAAGCAAAATGGGCGGGCATTAGAATTTGCGGACGAGTCTTTGAAAAATGATAAAGATGTTATTTCTGCTGCAGCCGAACAAATAGGCAGGCATTGAACTAAGTATATGAAGGATTTATATTTATCTTAAAAAGAAAGGAAGGATAACATGGAAAAAGTAACATTGACCGGGACCGTAAATATCGAGAGCGTTTATGCGAGGCTGAGGAAGATAGATTCGATAAAGGACGGGAAAATAGACGGCAATATAACCCGGGAGGAACTGGACCTGGCTGCAAAGAAACAAGTCGATACGTCCGTGCAATTCAATGAAAGCAAAACTACGTCTTTTGAGGTTATTCAAAAACTCTATTTGAAACTTCAGACTATGGACAAAGAGGATGGCAAACTGGACGGCAATATCAAAGATCTAAGGTTCCGCCTCAACTTTCCTTTGACCCCTGAACAACAGCGCAAGTTCAGCCTGCAATTAGAATTAGAAGCTTCTGATCTTACCGGAAAAAAGGAAGAAGCTCCAAAGAAAGACAAAGAGGCCGTTCCGGCTGCGGTCAAAAAAGATGAGCGGGCGGCAAAACCATCTGCGGATACGGCTTCAAAGAAAGATAGAGCGAGCGTTTTAGCCGCGGTTAAACAATACGGGAATGGATTGCAATATGCCGGCGAACTCTTCAAAAAAGACAGGGAGATCGTTTTGGCCGCGGTCAAAGAAAACGGGCTTGCATTAGTATATGCCGACGAATCTTTAAAGAAAGATAAAAATATTGTTTTGGCCGCTGTTAAACAAAACGGGTGGGCATTATATTTTGCTGATGACTCTTTAAAGAAAGATAAAGAGGTTGTTTTGGCCGCGGTCAAACAGCATGAGTGGGCATTAAATTACGCGGATGCATCGCTGCAGAAAGATCCTGACATACTGAAAGCTGCGGGGAAATAATAACTTGATCTGGCTGCTATTTAATAAAGAAATTTGGGTTTTAAATATGCCACAGAGAAGGAGGGTTGAAAATGGAAAAAGTAACTTTGACCGGCGCCGATAACATCCAGCATATTTATGAAAGGTTGAGAAAGATCGATTCGATAAGGGACGGGATAATTGACGGGAACATAACCCGCGAAGAACTGGATGAGGCCGCAAATAAACAGATCGATACGTCGGTACAATTCAACGAGGGCAAGACTTCTTCTTTTGATGTCATCCAGAAACTGTATTTAAAACTTCGGACATTAGATAAATCAGATGGCGATCTGGATGGGAATATAAACGCGCTGAGACCTCAACTAAACACTGCATTAACCCCTGAACAACAGAGCAACATCAGCCTGCAGATAGAAGTAGAAGGTTTTGTTTCTACAAGAAAAAGAGAGCTCGCATTAGCTGCAATTAAGAATGGTTCAACATCTTTTCTAATAACAGACGGATTTTTAAATAAAGATAAAGAGATTGTTTTGGCCGCGGTTAAGCAAACCTGGCTGGCGTTAATGATTGCGGACAAGTCTTTGACAAAAGATAAAGAGGTCGTTTTGGCTGCGGTCAAACAAGATGGAAAGGCATTAAAGTATGCTGACGAATCATTAAAGAAAGATAAAAAGTTTGTTTTGGCTGCTGTTAAAGAAAATGGGGATGCATTAGAGTTTGCTGATAATGCTTTGTGTAAAGACAAAGAAGTCGTTTTGGCTGCGGTTAAACAAAATGGGTGGGTATTAAGGTTCGCTGACGATTCTTTAAAAACAGATAAAGAGGTCGTCTTGGCTGCAAGCAAACAAAATATTCATATTTTAGAATGCTGCAGCAAGTCATTGAGGAAAGACAAAGAGGTCGTTTTGGCTGCGGTTAAACAAGATGGCCTGGCATTAATATATGCTGACGAGTCTTTGAAAAAAGACAAGGATATTGTTTTGGCTGCAGTTAAACAAGCCGGGCTGGCATTAGAGTTTGCTGACTTGTATTTAAGGAAAGATAAAGAGGTCGTTTTGGCCGCGGTCAAACAACACGGGTGGGCATTAGATTATGCTGACGAGTCCTTAAAAAAAGATAAGGTGTTTGTTCTGCTCGCCGTTAAACAAAATGGGTGGGCATTAAAGTGCGCTGATTGGTCATTAAAACAAAATAGGGAGTTTGTTTTGGCTGCCGTTAAACAAGAGGGTTCGGCATTAATTTTTGTTGATGAGTCTTTTAAAAAAGATAAAAGGGTCGTCTTGGCTGCCGTTAAACAAAGTGGGTGTATCTTACAAAAAGCCGACGAGTCTTTAAAAATTGATAGAGAGGTTGTCTTAGCTGCCGTTAAGCAAAATGGGCTGGCATTAGAATTTGCGGCCGAATCTTTAAAACAAGATAAAGGGGTCGTCTTGGCTGCCGTTAGACAAGATATGGAAGCATTATTATTTGCTGATGAGTCATTGAAAAAAGACAAGGATATTGTTTCGGCTGCGGCTGAACAAAAGAGGTCGTTTTTAGCTGCGGTCAAACAAAGCTGGCAGGCAATAAAATTTGCGGACGGATCATTGAAAAAAAATAAAGATTTTGTTTTGGCCGCGGTCAGACAAAATGGTTGGGCACTATATTATGCTGACGGATCTTTAAAAAAAGATAAAGACATCGTTTTGGCTGCGGTTAAACAAAAGGGAAATTCACTAGAGTTTGCTGACAAGGCTTTATGTAAAGATAAAGAGGTCGTTTCGGCTGCGGTTAAACAAGATGGGGAGGCATTGAAATATGCTGACGAGTTTATGAAAAAAGATAAGGAGATCGTTTTGGCTGCGGTTAATAATAATTGGGACACACTGGAATATGCTGACGGATCTTTAAAGAAAGATAAAGAGGTCGTCTTGGCTGCGGTCAAACAAAACGGGTGGGCATTAAAATTTGCTGACGGGTCCCTGAAAAAAGATAAAGAGATCGTCTTGGCTGCGGTCAAACAAAACGGGTGGGCATTAGAATATGCTGACGGGTCCTTAAAAAAAGATAAAGAGGTCGTCTTGGCTGCCGTTAAACAAAGTGGGCTGGCATTAAGGTTTGCGGATGTGTCGCTGCAGAACGATCCGGACATACTGAAAGCTGCAGGGAAATAATCCCATATTTTTTAGTCTATAATTCTATATATGGACCTCTCCATCTGTATAGTAGGCTGGAATGTCAGAGAGTTTTTGAAAAAGTGCCTCGATTCAATATATACTAATCCTCCCGCCTGCGATTTTGAAGTCATCGTAACGGACAATAATTCTTCCGATGGTTCGGTCGAAATGGTAAGGGCTTCGTATCCCAGGGTCAATTTGATAATAAATAACAATAATCTCGGTTTTTCGACTGCCAACAATCAATGCATCAAACAAAGTAAAGGTAAATACATTCTGTTGCTAAATCCCGACACGGAAGTATTGCCGGGTGCTTTGGACAAACTTATAGCTTTTTTTAACGGCCATCCGGACGCTGCCGCTGTTGCGCCTAAATTATTAAATCCCGATCTTTCCCTTCAAAGGTCCGTGCTCTCCTTCCCTACCCTCGGCGCCATGATAATGAGGCTTATTTTTATCGAACAGATATGGCCCGGCAACCCGTACTCAAGTAAATATCTCATGGCGGGTTTCAAACACGACATGGTCATGGAAATTGACCAGCCGATGGGCGCGGCTATCATGTTAAGAAAAGACGTTCTGGACAAGGTCGGCCTGTTCGATGAGGAAAGTTTCATGTTCTTTGATGAGGTGGACCTGTGTACACGGATAAAAAAGGCAGGGTGGAAGATATTTTTCACTCCGACTGCTCAGATAGTCCACCATGGCGGCAGCTCGATAAAGAAATGGGGACCGCTGAAACTGGGGAAACACTGGACAAGGAGCAGGAACCATTATTTCAAAAAACACTTCGGATGGAAAACTTTATCCGTATTGATCTTTTTTGATGTCATAAGGGCATTTCTTATATTTTTTGCAGCGGTTCTTCTCTGTTATATCGGGATGAACATATTCCGGTACTTCATCGGCTTTATCATCATTACGCCAAGGGCATCGTAATTCATCGTCCACATCATAAATGCCCTGAATCCATTATTGTCCGCCTGGCTTTCCCTGATATTTCCTATCTGCGACAGCCGGAGTGCAGGATCGCTGCTCCAAAGATAATAAGAGACGTTTGAATCAGGAACGAACATGACCGCATAGGGCCCGGAATTAAACAGATGTCTTGAGATGGTTATTATTCGTTCCGCATTTTTTGAGTATCCTGATAACATTTTCGTGTTGAGCATCGAGCTCATGACGGCATCGAATGTCAGGGAAGGTCCTGCGCCTTGATCCGGAAAAATACTCAGGCATCCTGCCGGCTTGGTATCCCCTATCAACGTCTGCCTGCGGAATACCTCAAACTGGAACACCCGATGCCCTTTTATTTGATTTTCTATCGGTATCGCAACATGCCTAAACTGCAGAAGGCCTCCGCCGGGCCTTGTCAGCAGGAACGATGAACTGCCCGTCAATCTTTGCATCTGTTCGGGGCTGATCACAGCTTTCGGCAGCTTCCTCAAAGAACGGGATATCAGTCCGCATATTACTTCCCGCTTGATATTGTTTGTCTCTTTTGTGAACATATTATTTCCTTGTTTTTTCGTATATATATTAAATAATAGACCAGTTTGTGATCTGTTTATTTATCGTCAGATCTTTGGCGGGATTTCAGTTATTCGCGTTTTAAAAGAAAAGGCCTTAGTACGAGCGCGAAGATCAGCAGCGCGACCGAGATGATCTGCGAAGCGGTGAGCCCGAAATAATGGTCTGGACAGAACCTGAAGAACTCTATGATGAACCTGTATATCGAATATAATGACAATCCCCAGATAAATACCTGGCCGTTATATTTTTTCCGGCTGAAAACGCGCGAAAGGACGATGAACATCAATAGCCCGGCTATTGAAGAATAAATTTGTGTCGGATGGACAAAACCTGTTGCATCCGGAAAATGCACGGCCCACGGCAGATCGCACTGCAGGCCGAAACAGCAGCCGCGGAGAAAGCATCCTATACGGCCGATGGAGTATCCGATCGCGACTGAAGGGGAGATGACATCAAGTATCTGCAGGACATTAAGACCGCGTTTCCTTGCGACAAAATATACTGTGGCCGCGGCAAATATCAGCCCTCCGTAAAATACCATCCCGCCTTCCCAGACAGCAAACATTGCGGCGATATTGCCCTTAAAATCATCCCAGAATTGGACGATATAAAATATTCTCGCTCCTATCACCGAAAATATCACGACATACATCGCGAGGTCCATAATGTGGTCGGCGGTTATGCCTTCTCTTTTGCCGTTCAATATCGCGAGCCCGATCCCCACGGCAAAAGCCGTTGCGACCATGAGGCCCCAGGAATATACGGATAACGGACCTAATTGTAATATTATCGGGTGCATATTATCTCCAACTCACCCCGCCTCTCCCTCGGCTCATTTCATTCGCTCGGGATTCGGCACCCCTCTCTTTATAAGAGAGGGGCTGGGGGTGAGTTCTCTGTCTTCTTACTCCTTTTCATCACAAATCCCAACAACAATAACCCCACTCCGACATTTATCATTATATCCGAAAAGTTGAACACCGAGAAATACCTGACATCGACATAATCTATCACATATCCCCTGAAGATCCTGTCTGCCAGGTTGCCCAATGCTCCACCAAGCATCGATGCCAGAGATAACTTGAATAACAGAGAACGGCTGTAGTTTCCTTCTTGACGGCCTTTTTTAAAGTAGTAGATCAGCAGCAGCATTATGAAAATTATGCTTACAACCGACAAGAGCGGGGTCTTGCCCGAGAATATCCCGAAAGCGGCTCCGGTGTTCCTGATATAAGTGAGTGACAAGGACCCGGGGATTATTTTTACGGACATCCCTGTCCACATATAAACGGAGATGATGTGTTTGATCGATTGGTCGACGATAAAGATAACGGCCGTTGCAATATAGAAGATCGAATTCACCCCGCGTCTATAGTATTATCTGCTTATTCCGTTCCTCAACGATTGGTTTACGAATTCCACGAGCTGCGCGATATACGACCCGATTATCGGCACACCCATAAAATTCCTCAGCACCGCTATAAGTATATATATAACGATCGCAAATATGATAGTAAACCCTATCGCAGTACCGACACCTCTCAAAAGCCCGGCACAGAACTGCAGCCAGAAGAACTTCCAGGGTTTTTGTAAAAGTTCTACATATTCCGTGAAGTTCGCTTTTTCAAAATGCCTTGCAAGCTTATCTATGTTTTTCTCTAATTTATCGTGTTCCATTTTTTCTCAGCTCTAATATCTGTAGTGCTCCGCTTTATACGGCCCATCTACTGGCACCGAGACATATTCCGACTGTTCTTTTGTCATCTTTGTAAGCTTCACGCCGATCTTGTCGAGATGAAGCCTCGCGACCTCTTCGTCCAGATATTTGGGAAGCCTGTAAACGCCCGGTTTATATTTATCCCTGTTCTTCCACAGGTCGAGCTGGGCCAGGACCTGGTTCGTGAACGAGTTCGACATCACGAAAGAAGGGTGTCCTGTCGCGCATCCGAGATTGACAAGCCTTCCTTCGGCAAGGAGGCCGTCCGGAAAAACATATTTGTCGACCTGAGGTTTAATGTTGACCTTTTTTATGCCGGGATAGGCCTCCAGCTGCGCCACCTGTATCTCATTATCAAAATGCCCGATGTTGCATACTATCGCCTGATTTTTCATCTTTTTCATATGGTCGATCGTGATGATATCTTTATTGCCGGTTGCGGTGACATATATATCCGCCATACCAAGCGTGTCTTCGACGGTCTTGACCTCGTATCCTTCCATCGCGGCCTGAAGAGCGCAGATCGGGTCTATCTCCGTCACGATCACCCTGCAGCCCAGTCCTCTCAAAGATTGGCACGAACCTTTGCCCACATCGCCGTACCCGCATACTACCGCGACTTTTCCGGCCACCATCACGTCAAGCGCTCTCTTGAGCCCGTCATTTAAAGACTCGCGGCAACCGTAGAGATTATCGAATTTTGATTTTGTCACGGAATCGTTGACATTGACCGCGGGGACCAGCAGGGTCCCTTTTTCTTTCATCTGGTAAAGGCGGTGGACGCCGGTCGTTGTCTCCTCCGAGACGCCTTTCCATTCTTTTACCATATCGGTCCATTTTTTTGGTTTCTCTTTGAGCCTTTTCTTCAGGAGTTTTATCAGCTCCGCTTCGTCTTCACCGCCCGGTTTTTTGTCAAGAATCGACGCTTCTTTTTCTGCCGCGTATCCGAGGTGCATCATCAGAGTTGCGTCGCCACCGTCATCGACAATAAGCTGCGGCCCCTTGCCTCCCGGGAAAGACAATGCCTGCTCCGTGCACCACCAGAATTCCTCAAGCGTCTCGCCTTTCCACGCGAATACGGGTATTCCGGCCTTCGCGATCGCCGCCGCCGCGTGGTCCTGGGTTGAAAATATGTTGCAGCTTGCCCACCGCACTTCCGCACCGAGATCTGTCAAAGTCTCAATAAGCACCGCTGTCTGGATGGTCATGTGCAGGGAACCCATTATGCGCACGTCTTTCAACGGCTTGCTTACTGAGTATTTTTTTCTGACTGACATCAGGCCCGGCATCTCCTGCTCGGCTATCTCGATCTCCTTCCTGCCGAAATCGGCAAGGCTTATGTCCTTTATTTTTTGATTATCCATCGCTTTTCCCTCCTGTTTTTACCGCATCAGTGCACCTTGCGCAGAGTGTCGGATGTTCTTCGTGCCGGCCGACGCTGTCCAAATATTTCCAGCATCTTTCGCACTTCTTATTGCCGGTCTTTTTGACATTTACCGACAGGCCGCTGCCGGTATTAATAATAACAGAAGATACCATGAAAATGTCAGCCAGATCGGCTGCGACGGAACTTAATATCTTATAGTCGCTTTCTTTCAGGCTGATATCCGCGTCGCATTCCGTGGTCTGATTCACTGTCTTGGCTATCCTAAGCTCTTCGATTTTTTTATAAACTTCTCCCCTGACGGCTATTATCCTGTCCCATTTTATTTGCAGATCCTTGTTAAAATTACGCTGACCGGGTTCAGGCAATTTTTGTTGAAATACGCTCTCCTTATCTTCCCCCCTGTTTGGCCCTTTGTCCCTGATCCTCCGAAACAGCTCCTCCGCCGTAAAACTTAATACCGGCGCCATTATCCTGATGATCGCCGTAAGCAATTCGTGAACGGTGGTCTGCGCCGCTCTTCGCGACACGGACCCCTTGCTGTCGCAGTAAAGCCGGTCTTTTATGATGTTCAGATAGAAAGCGCTGAGATCGTTGACGCAAAACCCGTACAGGCAGTGGTAGACTGTATGGAATTCAAACTCATCATAGGACTTATGGATTTTTTGAATAAGCCCTTCAAGTTTAAATAAAATATATTTGTCGATCTCTTTGAGCTTTTGATGTTCCACGCGGTCCTTTTCCGGGTCGAAATCATTGATGTTGCTGAGAAGGAACCTGCAGGTGTTCCTGATCTTGGAAAATCCTTCGTTTATCTGCTTCAATATATTTCTAGAGACCGCCATGTCGTTCCTGAAATCGGTAGATGCCACCCATAACCTGAGCACATCGGCGCCGTATTCCCTGACGACCGTCTGCGGGTCCACGATATTGCCGAGGGATTTGCTCATCTTTTTGCCTTTTTCATCCACGGTAAAGCCGTGCGTGAGTACCGCCTTGAAAGGAGCTTTTTTAAACACCGCTACCGCAGTCAGCAGTGATGTCTGGAACCAGCCCCTGTGCTGGTCGCTTCCTTCAAGATAAAGATCGGCCGGCCATGAGAATACCTTCGGGTCCGACTTAAGGACACTGTAATGACTGGAACCCGATTCAAGCCATACATCCATTATGTCGGTCTCTTTCCTGAACTCGCTGCCGCCGCAGAACTCGCACTTTATTTTGGCCGGCAGGATATCTTTTGCTTCTTTTATGAACCAGGCATCAGTACCTTCTTTTTTGACCGTTTCAACCGCTGCCTTGTTAAAAGCTCCTTTGAAATTAGGCTTGCCGCAGGTCAGACAGTAGAACGCCGGTATCGGTATACCCCATGACCGCTGGCGCGATATGCACCAGTCGGGCCTTGTCTTGACCATCCCGTTTATCCTGTTCTCGCCCCAGGAAGGGAACCACTTTGTGTGTGATATTTCATCCAGTGCCGTCTGCCTCAGATTATTATGGTCTACACTTATGAACCACTGTTCCGTGGCCCTGAATATGATCGGTTTTTTGCATCTCCAGCAATGCGGATACTGGTGTTTTACCGTGTCAGACGCGAGGAGAGACCCGTTCTCTTTCATCTCTTCAAGTATCAGCGGATTTGCTTTCCAGACATGGACGCCCGAATACTTCGGAACATCGTCCGTAAAGAGCCCCTTGCCGTCGACGGGCATAATGATCGGAAGTTTATATATAAGGCCGACTTTGTAATCTTCCTCGCCGTGGCCCGGGGCTATATGCACGCAGCCTGTTCCGGATTCCAGCGTGACGAACTCGTCCAGGACAACAACAGATTCCCTGTCGATGAACGGATGGCTGCAGACGATGCCTTCAAGATCCCTGCCCTTGAAACCGGAAACAATGCTGTAATCCTCCTGCGGCCATTTCATAAGCTGCGCCGCCCGGTCCAAAAGGTCATGAGCGATCACATACATCTCATTTCCGTGCCTGACAATGTCATAGTCATAGCCGGGATGTACCGCTATCGCCACGTTCGAAGGAAGCGTCCACGGCGTCGTCGTCCAGATGATGAAGTTCGAAGGGCCTGTACTCAGGACCTCTTCCACGACCTTATTTTTTGACTTTGTATTTTTTACTTTGAACCTGACAAATATCGAAGGCGAAGGATCATCTTCATACTCTATCTCCGCTTCGGCAAGCGCGGTCTCGCAGTTAGGGCACCAGTGTATCGGCTTCAGGGATTTATAAACATAACCGCCATCCGCAAGCTTTCCGAAGAGTTCTATCACTCCGGCTTCGTAATCTTTATCCAGCGTAAGGTACGGTCCGTCCCATTTCGCGATTATTCCGAGCCTTTTGAACTGTTCTTTTTGGATATCTACATATTTAAGGGCGTACTGCCTGCATTTCTGCCTGAACTCGGGGACCGACAGGGACGATCTCCTGACGCTAAGTTCTTTTATCAACTGCGTCTCTATCGGCAGCCCGTGGCAGTCCCAGCCCGGCACGAACGGGACAGAGTATCCCTCCATTGCCCTGAACTTGACGACTATATCCTTGAGGATCTTGTTAAGCGCGTGTCCGAGATGGATATCACCGTTAGGGTAAGGCGGACCATCGTGCAGGATGTATTTATTCGCGGACCTGCCTTCCTGCATTTTTTGATATAAACCGGAACTTTCCCAGTATTTTAAGAACTCAGGCTCTTTTTCCTTGAAATTAGCTTTGATCGGAAAATCAGTACTCGGAAGATTGAGCGTATTTTTGTATTCCATATTTTTCCCGGATTTAGTTGGACAACTGGGTATCTATCTGCCGCGGGGTTTTTGCTGCAATAGGGATCGTCTTTTCTTTCGGCCCGGGCTCTTCTTTTTCCTGTTTTTTTTCAAGGAGCCCTTTGGGGACATTGACCAGAGCGCTCCTTAAAACTTCGTCCATGTGCTTAACAAAAATGAATTCCATGTTGAGGTCCTGTTTTATCTGTTCCTGGACTTCCGCCAGGTCTTTTCTGTTATCTTCCGGAAGTATCACCTTTTTCATGCCCGCGCGCCTTGCCGCGAGAAGTTTTTCCTTAAGCCCGCCGATAGGCAGCACCCTGCCCCGCAGAGTTATCTCTCCGGTCATCGCTATATCTTTCTTCACCGGGATTCCGGACAGGGCTGAAGCAAGCGCGGCAGCTATCGTTATTCCCGCGGAAGGACCGTCTTTCGGGACAGCTCCTTCGGGAACATGCACGTGTATGTCCGTCTTCCTGTAGAACGCTTCATCTATTCCGAGAGCTTCCGCGCGGGACCTGACAAAGCTCATCGCCGCCTTGGCGCTTTCCTGCATCACATCGCCCAGCATTCCCGTAAGAGTGAGATTGCCTCTTCCGCGCATCGCGGTCACCTCGACCGGCGTCGTGTCGCCTCCGACCTCGGTCCAGACAAGTCCCGTGGAGACACCCACCTGGTCCTTTTCTTCGGCTATCCCGAACCTGTACCTGAACGGGCCCAGATATCCGGCAAGGTCTTTCTTTTTCACGTTCATCTTCTCGTCTTTATTATTCTTGACGGCGGCTGTCGCGATCTTCCTGCAGATAGTCTCTATCATCCTCTCGAGGTTCCTGACACCCGCTTCCCTCGTATATTCCCTTATGATCGAAAACAGCGCTTCATCGTCGAATTTGATCATGTCCTTTGACAGACCGTGTTTTTCTATCTCCCTCGGCACCAGGAACCCTTTTGCTATGCCCAGTTTTTCTTCTTCGGTATAACCCGACATCTCGATAAGCTCCATCCTGTCCCTCAAAGGACGCGGGATGGGCTCGACCGTGTTCGCCGTAGTGATGAAGAACACGTCCGAAAGGTCGAACGGCACTTCAAGATAATGGTCCGAGAATTCTTTGTTCATCTCCGGATCAAGAACTTCGAGCAGCGCTGCCGAAGGATCGCCCCTAAAATCCGTGCCAAGCTTATCTATCTCGTCAAGAAGGAAAACAGGGTTGTTTACCCGCCCTTTGGCGATAGATTGTATTATCCTGCCGGGAAGGGAACCGACATAAGTGCGCCTGTGCCCCCTGATCTCCGCCTCGTCCCTGATGCCGCCGAGCGAGATCCTTACGAACTTCCTGCCTATCGCCCTGGCGATCGATTTTCCGATGGAGGTCTTGCCTACTCCCGGGGGGCCGACCAGGCAAAGTATGGTGCCGCCCATCTTTCCCGTCCTCTGCAGAACCGCGAAATATTCGGCTATCCTCTCTTTCACCTTATCAAGCCCGTAATGGTCCTCGTTAAGGATCTTTTCCACCTCGTTGATGTCTATCTTGCTTTTTGTTTTTTTCTTCCATGGAAGGTCTATGATCCAGTCGAGATACGTCCTGATCACTGTCGATTCCGCCACCATCGAAGGCATTTTGGCCAGTCTTTCAAGCTCCTTGAACGCTTTCTCCTTCACTTCCTCCGGAAGCTTGGCGACTTCCAGTTTTTTCCTGTATTCCGCCACTTCCGGACCGGATTCTTCGTCCTCCACTCCGAGCTCTTCCTGTATGGCACGGAGCTTTTCTTTTAAATAATATTCTTTTTGGACCTTGTCTATCTGCTTGCGCACCCTGCCCTGCAGTTTTTTCTCGACTTCCAGGACTTCGATCTCCTTATCAAGTATCTCCGTGAGTTTTTTCAGCCTTTTTGAAAGGACGATCGATTCGAGTATCGCCTGCTTTTCGTCCACTTTCAATGTAAGGTAGGAAGCGATAAGGTCCGCGAGCCTCCCCGGGTTTTCCACGTTGATTATCGACATCAGTGTCTCGGACGGGATCCTTTTGTTAAGTTTGACGTAGTTCTCGAACTTCTTTATCACCACCCTCAGCATCGCCTCGACTTCCACGGTAACTTCCACGGGCTCCGGGATCTTTGATATCTTAACTTTATAATACGGGCTGTCCTGCGTGAACGAATCGAGTTTTACCCTCGTGACGCCTTCGACAAGTATCTTTGTAGTGCCGTCCGGAAGAGCGAGCATTTGAACTACCTCGGCAAGGGTCCCGATGGTGCATATATCTTTGGGCGCGGGCTCTTCAATGTCCTCGGACTTTTGCGAGGCAAAAACAACGAGGCGTTCTTTTTCAAGCGTGTCTTCGAGCGCTTTGACGGATTTGCTCCTGCCGATGAAAAGAGGCACTATCATCTGCGGAAAGACGACCATGTTCCTCAAAGGGATAAGAGGAAGCTCGTCCTTCCACTCGAACTGAGCCGCCGGGCTCTTTTCGGGCTTTTCCATTATTTTTTGCCTTTTACGGTCTCGCCGAACTTCTTTAATTTATTTGGTTCCAGTATTTTATCAATCAACCCGTATTTCAGAGCTTCAACGGGTGACATGTAAAAATCCCTGTCCGTATCTTTTGAAATCTTTTCAAGGGACTGCCCCGTGTGCTTTGCAAGGATCTCGTTTACCAGGCTTTTCATCTTAAGTATCTCCTGGGCCTGTATCTCGATATCGGTCGCCTGTCCCTGCGCCCCGCCCAGCGGCTGGTGTATCAGCATCCTTGAGTTCGGAAGGGCGAACCTTTTGCCCCTGTTGCCCGCGGCCAGCAGCAGCGCGCCCATGCTTGCGGCCTGCCCGAGGCAGACAGTGGATATCGGCATGTCGACATACTGCATCGTATCGTATATGGCCAGTCCCGCCGTCACGACCCCGCCCGGGGAGTTTATATACATGTAAGTCTCTTTTTCCTTGTCCTCAGACTGCAGAAAAAAGATCTGCGCGATTATCATGTTCGCTACGTCGTCATCTATCCCGCCGCCTATGAAGATTATCCTTTCCTTCAAAAGCCTGGAATAGATATCATAAGCCCTTTCGCCTTTTGATGTCTGCTCGATTACCATCGGTAATACCGGCATATTGTTCTCTCCCTTCTTTATATCCCTTACGGGCTGGTTTCAGACCCGCCGCCTTCTATCCTTTTATTTTAGCGTTTTCAAAAATAAAGTCCAGCGCTTTCGTTCTTAAAAGATAATCCCTGATATATTCTTTCATCATCTCGTTCCTGTTGTCCTCTTCCGGCCTGCCCATCTGTTTTGAGATCTCCTTTATTTCATTTTCACATTCTTCTTCCGTCACGGAAATGCCTTCATTTTTGGCGATGGCGCGGAGCACCAGTTTTGCCTTGGCCCTTTCGGTCGCCTTGGGCTTTAATTCTTCTGTAAATCCTTCTTTTGTCAATTTTCTGGCGTTAAGATAATAATCCAGGGTCAATCCCTTGCTCTGAAGGTTTGAGTTCATCTCCTCGATCATCGTGTCCGTCTCCCTCCTCACGGCGGCATCCGGCACGTCCACCTTGGAATCCTCAAGTACTTTTTTCAGCAGATCATCCTTGGCTTTGTCTTCGGAGTCCTTTTTTACCGCTTCCTCCATCCTTTTCCTGACATCACTGCGGTATTCATCCGCGGTATTAAATGAACTTATCTTTTTTACATATTCGTCATTGAATTCGGGAAGGTCCCGGCCCGCTATTTTTTTTAAAGATACTTTAAAGGATGCTTTTTCCCCGGCGAACTCCTTTATGTAGTAGTCCTGCGGAAGAGGAATGGAGAACTCTTTTTCGTCCCCGACCGACATCCCTTCTATATTTATGTCGAACCCAGGAGCGATACGGTCATCTCCTGTCAGTATGGGCAGCGCCTTTTGGCTCAGGGCATCCCTCACCGAACCGTCCGTACTGCCTTCGATATCAAGCTCGGCAATGTCGCCGTGTTTTACCGGCCTGTCGGTGACTTCTTTGACCTGGGCGCCTTCCTCGATGATCGAGTTTATATGCGCTTCAATATCTTTCTCCTCGACCTTCACGGATGTCCGTTCCGTCTGGACGCCTTTGTATTTTCCGAGCTCAACATCAGGCTGGACGACCACATCAAGGGAAAAGACGCACTTGCCGTCAAGCGATACCGGCAGCCAGTTCTGTATCTCGATGACCTCAAGGCCGGACTCTTTGATGATATCGGAAAGGTTCGTCTTTATCACATGTTCAAGCGCCCGGTCTTTTACATATTCGGCATTTATATTCTGTTCAAGTATATTGCGGGGGGCTTTACCCGGACGGAAACCCGGGATCTTTATCTCGCGGCCAGCTTCACCGAACAACTTTTCGTAAGCCTTTTTAAACTCGTCATAATCGGCCTCGACTTCAAGCTTGACATTGCTTCCTGTCTTATCCTGCTTTAATATCTTCAAAGTCTTTCTCTCTTTCTTTTATATGTTATCAGTTATAAGTTGTCGGTTCAAAAGCGGGAGAAGGGATTCGAACCCTCGACCTTCTCCTTGGCAAGGAGACATTCTACCACTGAACTACTCCCGCATTTCGATTTACTTCGTTCACTCAATACTTAATTTAAATCCTGCACTAATCGGTTTCAGTTTAGTCCTGAGCGAGCATAGCGAGTCGAAGGACTACTCCCACAATTAACCTATAACTGATAACTTATAACTGATAACTAACGAACGAAATATAAGTGAATTATAACAAATATATATATATGGTTCAAATAGGAGTAAGCGCTAAGGTTGTTATTATTTTCTGATCACTATCTTCTGCCCGCTGAATATCAGCCGGGGATCCTCGATGCTGTTATCTTTGGCGATCTTGGTATAAAGATCTGCATTGTTCATGAACTTTAAAGCGATCCCGCTTAACGTATCCCCTTCCTTGACGACATATACGACTCTAGTTATCTTGATCCTTTGTCCCGCATATATCAGGTTCGGGTCTTCAATCCCGTTATCTTTCGCTATCTCCGTATACTTTGAGCCGTCCGCCAGGAAAAGTGATGATATCTTGCCAAGCGTGTCTCCCGGTTTTACCGCATACGTCATTACCGGCTCTTTTGTCTCTTCAACGGATGTTACGGCCTCTGTTGCTTCTTCTTCAACCGGAATTGCCGGCGCTTTAGGAGTTATGATCTTAACTTCTTCTTTAGATATCGCTTTAGTTGCTGTCTTTTCCGGGAACACAGGCTCAGCCGCTTTCACTGCCGGTGTTTTTATCGATATCGATACGAAATGCCTCGAGTTCGTCTGGACAAGACTGTCATAGTAATATGCGTAATCTATTCCGAATATCCCCAGGGTCAAACCCACGCCTGCAGAACCGTTGATATAACTTGAACTCGCACCCGTTGACTTCTGCTCGGCACCAAGTCGCAATGCCAGTTGGTCCAACATCCTCCATTCAATGCCAAGCTTTGCCTCCGCAGGGATGTTCCTTGTAAGATTCAGGTCCGCATAGATGTCCAGTCTCTTATGCGGGAAAAAACCGAGTCCTATGTCAAACTCTCCCGGAAGCTCCTCCGTTTGGCCGTTAAGAAGCTTTATCGACTGTCCGGGTATGATGTTCTTTGCGATCATACCGACTGTCAGCTTGTCATTTGCGTCTATCTGGACACCCGCATCCGCATTTACTCCGCTACCCGACATGTTCGAAATGGCCGCACTGCCTTTGTTGTAGTATTTCAGCCTCAATCCGTATGATATTGTCTTGCTTAAGCTGTTCTCGTATCCCAAAAGAAGCATGTCGTTCCTGAAATCAAAGTTGGTCACGGCCACGGGCCTTCCCGTTGTGGCGTCAAGCGTCGTGGACGTGATATCGGGTGTCTGGTTATTGGCGTATCCCGCGAAGAACTTCCCGTACTTTGTAGGCAATACGTAACCGAGAAGCGTGTATTTGACGTCCGTGTTCATAGTCCCGTACATGCTCACTATCTCTCCCGTCGTCACTCCCCTCAGGCTTGCCGGGTTGCCGAATATCCCGTAGGCATCTCCCTTCACCGACGTGTTCGTCCTGCCAAGTCCTATTGACCTTGCGCCTGACCCTATATCAAGCACGTCAGCTGCTATCGATATCCCTGTTAAACAGAATATCAATAACACTGTGCAAATAATATTATTTTTTGTCTTCCTCATTCCTCTCCCTCATTCTTATCCCTATCTCACTCCGCCTTTCCATACCACAAGCTTCACCTTCGTTATCGCTCTACCGGTCCCCTGCTCTATTATGTTGATGAAATACGTGTCGCTTGCAAGCGGGCTGCCGAACATATCGACAGCGTTCCATAGCACTTCGTTGTATCCCGCCTTGCCTCCGTTGGTACCGCTCGGGTAATCGCTCTTCCAGCCCAGTCTTCCTGTTGTGTCAAAGACATATATTGTGGTCCCTGTATCAACAGAGAGATAATAGGTTATCTTAAGATTCCCCGCTAAAGGATCATAAGGGTTGGGATATACCAGTGTGGGACCTACCGTTGTGATGGTACCGGATGAAACTTTCAGGTTTGTTCTCTCAAGCACATATTCTGTGCCCGCCGTGTCATAAGTTATTATTTTGATGGTATGCGTTCCGACTGAGAGCGCATTTCTTAATCTTATCGTGGCTGAAGTTGATGTGGTTGAGATCACGTCATATGCGACAGAGGCCCCGTCAACATCCACTTCCTTCACTCCTCCGAGAGTCGCCTGAGGTTTTATTGACAGAGAACTTATTGTGGTCTCACTTGTCAGTGATACCGTGATCGTCAGAGTGCTGGAGATCGAATCTCCGTCCTTCAGGCTCACTCCCGCTATAGAAGCATCAGCTGTGGCCTGCGCAGTTGTCTCCTGCGTCCCCAGTAATACCCAGCCGCTCTCGGATGTTGCAGTTATCCTGGCTTTGACCCTGAAGCTGTACACTGTGCTTGCTTCAAGCGACGATGATGTCCATGTCAAGCCTGATATCCATCCGGAATTAGTTGAAGTGGTTACATTCTCGCAATAATATTCAGCTGACACGGGATTGCCGTTTGCTTTCCAATTAGCTTTTATCACTGTTGTAGTTACATTACTGAAAGCTGCGGCCTCGGGAGTGTGCACTGAAATTGCCGACGAAGAGAAGCTCGCTTCTATTGAATGGTTTGCCGTGACATTTGTAAACGTATAACTGCTGATCTTTCCCTGCGAGACAGCATCGACCAACACATCCGATATGCTGTACCCTGCTTCAGGTGTTATCAGATATTGCTGATCACTTCCATAGTTCACGCTCGTTTCCCCGCTCGGTGTGATCGTTCCGTGTGAGCCGGCTTCGGAAGTTATCAAATATGAATTGATCTCAAAACTCGCGATTATTGTATGATCTGCCGCAACACTGGTGAAAGTGTATTCCGTTGTGGCTGTCACTGTACCGCCGTCAATCAATAGTCCTGAAACATGATATCCGGTTGACGGGGTAATCACATACTGCTGGCTATCGCAATAATAAACACTTGCCGTTCCGCTCGGGGTTATTGACCCGTGTGAGCCGGCTTCACTTGTGATCAGATAATATGTGCTGCCAGCAACAGTGACGGATGCGTCATCAAAGTATGTGCCGTATTGACCCGCCCACCTCCCGCCATCATATCCTGCATGTTTAAATTTGATGTATCTGACCCCCGTGCCGTAACCGGTAAAAGTACGAGAGACCTCGGTCCAAGCTGTATTCTGGGGAAGAGTAACAGGACTAGCCTGGCTCCCGATGGACTCTGATGAGATCACGGTCACCCCGTCAGCAGCCAGTAAGTCGAATTTCATGTAGTAATAAGTATCAAAGTAGTCACGGCACATAACCCAGTCTTTGAAGGTGATAACGGGTTGCGCATCAAGCTGGGCGGCCGAATACCCCTTGGATAAAAGATCTATTGTCTGGTTCATACTGCACCAGCTGTATGAAGATTGAAATGAGTAGTTCCCGGAGTGGACAAAGCCTCCGCCCACTAACCATCCGCTCCCTCCGTTGTCGATCACGGTCCATCCCGTTGTGTCCGCACTTTCCCCTCCCGGATTGGTGAGAAGATTGTTAGTTGTCTGGCAACCGGCATCCGTTGTCGATGTTATTGTCCCGTCACCGTTCCTTGCAGTTATTTTGAAACTGTATGTAGTATTAGACGGTAAGCCGGAACTTGTCCAAGTATTATTTTGTATCCAACCTGAATTTGTTCCCTGTGTGACATTTTCAAAGTATATTCCGGACGATTCCGATGTCAAATTGGACGGGGCATTTGATGAATGAATAGTTATGCTTGTAGTTGTCCCCGCTTCATATGTTCCCCTTACAGCCGCTTCTATTGATGTGTATTTGGAAACCGCATCTGACGTCGCCGCTCCGCCGCCGTTATATGCGGTTACTTTCCTTGTATACTGCGTATTAGCCAATAGACCTGTTTCACTTGTTGATGTGGCATTCGCGGCCACAAGCACTTTTACATTGTTTGATCCGTCAAGTATCACAAACCCCGATTCGTTTGATGAATTATCTGTCCATGTATAATTCATTTGAGTTGTTGAAGCCGGTACGGGATTAAAATTACTCGGTGCAGCGGGAGACAATGCTATAAAGTCCGCTTCAATAGTATGGTTCGCGCTGACATTGCTGAAAGTATACGCTGTCGGCGTCCCTACATTTGCACCATCAACCAGCACCTGCGATACATGGTAATTAGCATCCGGCGTGAACGTGAATGTCGTATCGCTTCCCTCATTCGTCGTCTGCACAGTAGCAGGACTGATACTTCCGTTAGCTCCGGCTTCCGGTGTGATCATCCAGGTGATCCGCTCGAATTCCGCTTCTATCGTGTGGTTAGCACTCACGTTTGTGAACGAGTACGATGACGGAGTACCCACGCTGGTCCCGTCTACTCGTACATTAGTTACGTGACTATGCGGATTGGGATTGAACGTAAATGTTGTTGTCGAGCCTTCGTCCGTTATTACTGCTGTGCCCGGACTGACCGTGCCGTAACCTATCGCATTAGGCGTGACCGTCCAGGTATTGATAACAAAATCAGCCTCAATCGTGTGGTTCGCACTCACATTGCTGAATGTATATGCTGCTGGTGTCCCTACATTTGTCCCGTCAACTAGCACCTGCGATACATGGTAATGGGCGTTCGGTGTGAATGTGAATGTCGTAGACGAGCCGTCATTCGTTGTCTGTACAGTAGCTGGGCTGATGCTTCCGTTAGCTCCCGCTTCCGGCGTGATCGTCCATGTTGTTTTTCCGAGGACCGAGACCGTGTTGCCGTTAGTATTTGTAACATACGCAGTATTTCCATCCGGAGTTATGGCGACACCGTTGGGTTGAGTCCCTACAGTGATCGTCGCCGCAACGGTGTTGGTGGAAGTATCGATAACCTTAACCGAGTTGCTAAGATAATTTGCAACATATGCGTAATTTCCATCCGGAGTAATGGCTACGCCGATGGGGTTGCTCCCTACAGGGATCGTCGCTGTAACTGTGTTGGTGGAAGTATTGATTACCGAAACCGAGTTGCTAAGAGTGCTGGAAGAATTTGAAACATACGCGTAATTTCCATCCGGAGTTATTGCGACACCTTGGGGTTGACTCCCTACATTGACCGTCGCTGAAACAGTATTGGTGGAAGTATTGATTACCGAAACACTGTTGCCATTATAATTTACAACATACACAAAATTTCCATTCGGAGTAATGGCAACAGCTTGGGGTTGAGTCCCTACATTGATTGTCGCGGTAACAGCTTCGGTTGAGGTTTGGATAACCGAAACCGTGTTGCCAACATAATTTGCGACATAAGCGTAATTTCCATCCGGAGTTATGGCTACGCCAAAGGGTCCATTCAGTCCGGAAATTGTCGCTGCAACGGTACCGGTGGAAGTATCGATAACCGTAACTCTATTGCCGGAAGCACCGGAATAATCTGTAACATATGCGTAATTTCCATTAGGAGTAATGGCAACACCCTTGGGATTCGTCCCTACGGAGATCGCTGCTGTTGTGGTATTGCTGGAGGTTTGAATAACCAAAACATTGTTGCCACCACTATTTGCAACATACGCATAATCTCCACCCGGAGTAATGGCTATACCAAGAGGGAGACTGAATCCGGACATTGTTTTTGTTACATGATCCGGATAACTGGCGTATGCGGGTGAGAGACAGAGAAATATGACCGCTAAACAATAAAATAATATTAAACCGGGCTTTTTCAAGATATTATTCATTTCTGTTTTCTTGTCATATGATTAGATGTTTATATAATATATAACGCGAGCTCAATAAGCAAGAAGAAATTGGAAGAGGTCAGCGAAGGGTTATTTCTTTATAATTATCTTCTGCCCGGGAAATATCAGATCGGGATTCTTGATGTCGTTCATCTTGGCAAGCTCAGGATATCTCTTCATATCACCTAAGTACCTTAACGCTATCTTACTCAACCAGTCATCTTCCACTACTATATATTCAATCGCTTCAGGCTCTTTTGCTTTCACTTCTTCAACCGGAATTGCCGGCGCTTTAGGAGTTATGATCTTAACTTCTTCTTTAGATATCGCTTTAGTTGCTGTCTTTTCCGGGAACACAGGCTCAGCCGCTTTCACTGCCGGTGTTTTTATTGATATCGAAATGAAATGCCTTGAGTTGGTCGTCACAAGACTGTCATAGTAATACGCGTAATCTATACCGAATATCCCCAGGTTTAATCCCACGCCGGCTGAACCGTTTATATAACTTGAACTTGCACCCATCGACTTCTGCTCTGCGCCAAGGCGCAATGCCAGAAAATCCACCATCCTCCACTCGATACCAACTTTTGCTTCCGCAGGGATGTTCCTTGTAAGATTCAGATCCGCATAGATATCCAGTCTCTTATGAGGGAAAAACCCAAGTCCTATGTCAAACTCTCCCGGAAGCTCCTCAGTTTGCCCGTTAAGAAGCTTTATCGACTGTCCGGGTATTATATTCTTTGCGATCATACCGACTGTCAGCTTGTCATTTGTGTCTATCTGAACACCCGCGTCCGCATTTACTCCGCTACCCGACATGTTCGCAATGGCCGCGCTCCCTTTATTGTAGTATTTCACCCTCAATCCGTATGATATTGCCTTGCTCAGGCTGTTCTCGTATCCCAAAAGAAGCATGTCGTTCCTGAAATCAAAGTTTGTCACGGCCACGGGCCTTCCTGTTGTGGCATCAAGCGTCGTGGATGTAATATCGGGTGTCTGGTTGTTAGCGTAACCCGCGAAGAACTTGCCGTATTTTGTAGGCAGCACGTAACCGAGAAGCGTGTATTTGACGTCCGTGTTCATCGTCCCGTACATGCTCACTATCTCGCCCGTTGTCACTCCCCTTAAGCTTGCCGGGTTGCCGAATATCCCGTAGGCATCTCCCTTCACCGAGGTATTCGTCCTGCCAAGTCCTATTGACCTTGCACCTGCCCCTATATCAAGCACGTCAGCTGCTATCGATATCCCTGTTAAACAGAACATTAATAACACTGTGCAAATAATATTATTTTTTGTCTTCCTCATTCCTCTCCCTCATTCTTATCCCTATCTCACTCCGCCTTTCCATACCACAAGCTTCACCTTCGTTATCGCTCTCCCTGTCCCCTGCTCTATTATGTTGATGAAATACGTGTCGCTTGCAAGCGGGCTGCCAAACATATCGATTGCATTCCAGAGAACTTCGTTATATCCCGCCTTGCCTCCGTTAGTACCGCTGTCATAGCTGCTCTTCCATACTAATCTTCCCGATGTGTCAAATACATATATGGTTGTTCCTGTATCAACAGAAAGATAATACGTTATCTTGAGATTCCCGGCTAAAGGATCATACGGGTTTGGATATACTAATGTAGGACCCGTTGTTGTGATAGCACCAGAAGATACGGATAAGCCGGTCCTTTCTAAAACATATTCAGTCCCCGCGGTATCATAAGTTATTACCCTGACCGTATGAGTTCCGACAGAAAGAGCGTCGCGCAGTTTCAGTGTCACTGCCGTGGATGTTGTAGAAATAATGTCATAGGCTACTGCGACTCCGTCAACATACACACTTTTCACTCCTCCCAGCGTTGCCTGTGGTCTCAGTGACGAAGAACTTATTGTGCTTTCTCCTGTCATTGATACTGTTATCGTCAGCGTGCTTGAGATGGTATCTCCGTCCTTTAGACTGACTCCTGCGATAGACGCGTCAGACGTAGCCTGTGCTGTTGTCTCCTGTGTCCCGAGAGCCGCCCATCCGCTCTCAGCAGTTGCAGTGATCCTCGCCTTGACGCGGAAGTTGTATATTGTACTTGCTTCAAGCGATGACGATGTCCATGTAAATGCCGTTATCCAGCCTGAGTTTGTTCCTTTTGTAATATTCTCACAATAATATTCCGTTGTCGCGGGATTCCCGTTAGCTTTCCAGTTGGCTTTGATCACCGTTGTCGTCACTCCGCTGAACGCATCAGCTTCAGGCGTGTTCACTGTGATAGCCGAAGAGGTAAAGCTCGCTTCAATTGAATGATTTGCAGTGACATTTGTAAACGTATAACTGCTGATCTTTCCCTGCGAGACAGAATCTACCAATACATCCGATATGCTGTAGCCGGCCTCCGGTGTTATTAGATATTGCTGGTCGTTTCCGTAATTCACGCTTGTTTCTCCGCTCGGAGAGACCGTTCCATGTGAACCGGCTTCACTGGTTATCAGATAGGCATTTATCTCAAAATTCGCCTCTATCGTATAGTTAGCGCTCACATTCGTGAACGTGTAACTGGTGGCTGCCGTTGTTGCTACACCGTCAATAAGCACCTGCGATATATGATAATTGGCGTTCGGGGTGAACATGAACGTTGTTGTTGAACCCTCATTCGTAGTCTGTACCGTGGCAGGGCTGATGCTCCCGTTGGCTCCTGCTTCCGGCGTGATCATCCATGTTGTTTGGCTGAAATCCGCTTCTATAGTATGGTTCGCGCTCACATTCGTGAACGTGTAACTGGTCGCCGCCGTCGTCGCCACTCCGTCCACCAGTACCTGTGATACATGGTAATGTGCGCTCGGCGTGAACGTGAACGTTGTTGTTGAACCCTCATTCGTTGTCTGCACAGTAGCAGGGCTGATGCTCCCGTTAGCTCCTGTCCGTCCACCAGTACCTGCGATACATGGTAATGGGCGTTCGGAGTGAACGTGAACGTTGTTGTTGAACCCTCGTTCGTCGTTTGTACCGTAGCGGGACTGATGCTCCCGTTAGCTCCAGCTTCCGGCGTTATCATCCATGTGGTTTGGCTGAAACCCGCTTCTATCGTGTGGTTCGCGGTAACGTTCGTGAACGTGTAACTGGTCGCCGCTGTTGTCGCAACCCCGTCTACTAGCACCTGTGATACATGGTAATGTGCGCTCGGCGTGAACGTGAACGTCGTAGACGATCCGTCATTAGTTGTTGTCGCTGTGCTTGGACTTATCGTCCCGTTAGCTCCGGCTTCCGGAGTTATCATCCATGTAGTTTGTGCAAAATCAGCTTCTATCGTATGGTTAGCGCTCACGTTCGTGAACGTGTAACTGGTCGCCGCTGTTGTCGCAACCCCGTCTACTAGCACCTGCGATACATGGTAATGGGCGTTCGGAGTGAACGTGAACGTCGTAGACGAGCCCTCATTCGTTGTTGTCGCTGTGCTCGGACTTATCGTACCGTTTGCTCCGGCTTCAGGTGTGATCGTCCATGTTATTATTCCACCGTCGGTTATTGTCCAGCCATAAGTTCCGGTCAAAACTGTATGTGCGGCTTCGGGGGTTCCTCCATTATATTTGGAATTTCCTCCATCGAAAGTTACGCCGTTATGCAGTGTCAGGCCGGCCCATCCCGTCAACAAATTATTGTAATTAGCCGTTGATAATGTTACTTCATTAAACATACCGCTCATATTTGTAACGATTGAGACGTCCCAGCTCCCGATGTTCTGATTGAATGAGGTATCGGAATCGAACATATGCTGCATATCCGTAACTTTTGATACTTTAGACCCCCAGTTGCCTATATTCCCGTTGAATGATGTTGCATAATAGAACATGCCGTTCATATTAGTGACTTTTGACACATCCCAGTTACCTATGTTCTGGTTGAATTGTATCGCGCCAAAGAACATATGGTTCATATCAGTAACGCTCGAAACATCCCAGCTTCCTATGTTCTGGTTGAACAACTGCTCGTTTTGGAACATAGAACTCATATTAGCAACTTTGGATGTTTTTGTTCCCCAGTCGCCTATGTTCCCGTTGAATGAGGTGGCAGAAGCGAACATTTGCAACATACTCTCAACGCTTGATACATTCCAGCTCCCTATATTCTGGTTGAATGAGGCTGCGCCGCAGAACATATTGCTCATATCCGTGACCTTTGAGACATCCCAGCTTACTATGTTCTGATTGAATGATGATGCGCTGGTGAACATAGAACTCATATCCGTAACGTTATCAACATGCCAGCTCCCGATGTCCTGATTGAACAGCGTTGCGCCGGAAAACATACCCCTCATAGTATTCACATTTGACACATCCCAACTATTCATAGAAGGAACTGTGTCGATCCCGCTGGATGCAAAAGCATTGATCATACTGGTTGTCCCTGTCAGGTCCAGAACATCCGTCGCCGTTATCTTTAAATTGGATGTTCCGTCAAAATGACCGCCGTCGTTGGAAGGGCCGTTCCCTAGTCTTAATGGTCCCCACTGGCTGATATTTGTTATCTTTAATTTGTCTCCGACATTATAAAAACTCCATCCCTCGATCGTTCCGCTGGCCTCGAGCGTGTAGACGCCCGTCGATGCATAAGTATGAGTAACTCCAGGTTGATCATAAGCGGTGATCGTTTCGCTGCTTCCGTCTCCCCAATTGACCGTGAAGTTATATGTTCCGCCGCTGTATAGAGGGAGCGTGATCTGATGATCGTTGCTTGAGCCCGTCGATGTATTTCTCGTGTCCCAGGTTGAGATGAACGTAGGACTAAAGTCCGCTTCTATCGTGTGGTTCGCGGTAATATTCGTGAACGTGTAACTTGTCGCCACCGCTGTCGCCACACCGTCCACAAGAAGGCGCGAAACACCGTAACCGGTATTTGGAGTGAACGTGAATGTTATATTGCCTCCTTCATCAGTTGTCTGCGCTGTAGCCGGGCTGATGCTTCCGTTAGCTCCCGCTTCAGGCGTGATAACATAAGTAGTCGCAGGCTGATCGGTCAAATATCTTATGACCACTATCCCCGAGCCGCCGCTGTTGTTTGCGCTGCACAAAGGAGCAAGCGCATATACTAAAAATAATGCGGCCCATAAAATTTTAAAAAATATGTTTGTTAATTTCAACATTTTATGATCACTGATTGTCATAATACCCATCACCACCGCCGCCTCCGCCTGTATTAGGCGTCGCGTCTGATCCCCCACCATCCGGACCTCCACCTCCCTTACCTCCATTACCTCCTCCGCCACTGCCGCCTATTCCACCATCCCCAGATCCCCCGCCTCCGCCTCCTCCGCCTCCATAATACGTACCATGGAACAATACTCCGTTACCTCCGTTTGAACCGGCCTCGGAAGTCACGTCTGAACCGGCTGCTCCCGCGCCGCCTCCTCCTGCAGACGCGGAGGAACTCCCATCTATATTATGGCCTCCGCCATATCCCTGACCGGCTTCCCCTGTTCCCGGATCGCTGATGGTATAAGCAGCTCCGCCACCTGAACCGCCGTGATCACCATTTGCTCCTGAATAAGCACCCCCGCCTCCGCCTTCTGCCGTTACTAAAGAACCAAGAAAAGAAGGGTACCCGTTATGAATTTGAAAATCAAAAGGACCACTGCCGCCGGAACCTATTGTTACGGCATACGAACCGCTTAAATTTTTATTTGATACTATAACACCGCCGCCTCCTCCGCCGCCTCCTGCGTCGACTGCTCCTATGTTGAATGCGCCTGCTCCTCCGCCGCCCACAACAAGCACTTCGCAGCTCAAAGTGCCGCCGGTCACAAGGAACGTGCCCTCTTGAGTGAAAGTGTGGACAGTATAATCTCCGTCATATGTGATCGCTCCGCCAGTCGCCGCCACAAGCGCGAATGACGGCTGCGCTGAAAATAAAATGATGGATATGAACGCGATAAAAGCCGTGAACTTCATGACTTTTCGGCACAGATAATTTCTGAGGCCTTTATTGTGTTGATCGTTCTTCAAGCAAAACTCCTGGTATTTTGTATATATATAAAAATAATATTCTAATTATAATAGAAAGGCTTTGATTGTCAAGAAATATTTTTATCTATTTCTTTATCACTATCTTCTGCCTGCTGAATATCAGGTCCGGGTTGTTATATTACAGCTAATCCTCAATGAACATCGGCCAGTAGTATCTTAAAAAGATGACTATGACACTGGTGAGCGGAACCGCAAGGATCATGCCCACAAGCCCGCCAAGCTCGCCCCCGATTATCAAAGCGAGTATGACAATGATAGGATGTATCCCGATTATCTCTCCCAGGACCTTTGGCCCGACCACGCTTGTCACGATGAACTGCAGTATCGTCATGAACACTGCAACTATAGTACCGAGCCATATGCCATTCGTTAGCGCGACCGCTACAGCTGGTATAGAACCGGCGAACGGCCCGATATAGGGGATAATTATCGTCATCCCGGCCCATACGGAAAGCATGAAGGCATACGGGACGTTCAGAACAGCAAGCCCTATCCAGCTCAATGCAAATAATATAAGACCTAACAACAATATCCCGCCGAAGTATCCGGAGATGCACCTCAGCATATCGTGCCACATTTCCCTGTTGATCAGTGTCAGTTTTTTCGGCAGGTGCTTTTCTATGAAAGAAAGTATCCTCGGCTCGTCGATGATAAGATAAGCCGCTATTATCAGCCCCATGATAAAGTCGAAAGAGATCGTCGCGATCTTCATGAAAAGGTCCGCTGAATTCGAGGCTATCGTCGTTACGAAGTTTTGTGAAGCCATGCTCTTGAACATCAAAGTAAATATCCCCTGCGATCCCAGCCCCAATAACTGCGAAAGGAACGCGAATTTACTGTCAAATGCTTTTATCATCGATTTAAAGGACTCTAAATATACCGGCGTCTGAGTTATGAACTTCGGCAATTCCACCTGGGCAAGATAGTTCAGCGGGACCAGGAACAGGACAAACAACAGCAACACCAGTGTGAAGACTATTAACGTTATCAGGGCTCTTGATTTGTATCTTTTTGCCAGCGCGTCCACCAGCGGGTCTAATATAAGGTAGATCATCAGACCGATCAGGAATGTCCCTATCGTGTTAGGCACGCGGTACATCATATATAAGATCGTCAATATTATTACCGGTATCAGAAGCATCTTCCAGCGGAAATGGATCATTGTGTTCATTGTTGTCTCCTTAGATATTTTTGTCTATCAGGACTTATTGCTTATGTTAAATATAACAAATATTCTTTAATTGTCAACAAAGTTATGGTATTATTTAAATATGGAAAATGAGAAGAAGGACCTTATTCAGCGCCTGCATGAAAAATGCAATGAGAACAATAATATCAGCCAGGACCTTTTTAAAAAATACAACGTAAAAAGGGGCCTGAGGAATGAGGACGGCAGCGGCGTTTTAGTAGGATTGACCCGTATCGCCTCGGTTTTAGGCTACGAAAAGATCGACGAGGATATCGTCCCCGTTGAAGGCCGCCTTGAATACAGGGGAATAGACGTGAACGATATCATCAACGGCATAAAACAGGACGACAGGTTCGGTTTTGAAGAAGTCATCTATCTTCTTCTGTTCGGCGAGCTCCCGAAAAAAAGGGAGTTCAAGGAGTTCACCGATTTATTTGTCAAAGAAAGGCACCTGCCCGAGAACTTCACAAGAGATATCATACTGAACTTCAGGGCGCGAAACATCATGAACAGCCTGGCCAGGGCTACTCTTGCGCTCTACAGTGCCGATCCGGATGCTGACAGCCTGTCGATCGATAACCAGATAAAACAGGCCATATCTTTAATAGCAAAGTTCCCCGTCATAATCGTCCACGCGTATCACGCGATGCGCTCTAAATTCTATAACGAGACCCTGTTCATCCAGCCCCCTAACGACGGCCTGATGACGGCGGAGAACTTTTTCCATATGCTGAGAAAAGACCACCACTTCACCAAGACGGAAGCCCAGGTGCTTGACGTGATGCTTATGCTCCACGCGGACCACGGGGGCGGGAACAATTCGACTTTTGCCACCAGGGTCACCTCGTCTTCGGGGACAGACGCTTATTCCTCTATATCCGGAGCGATCGCGTCCCTGAAAGGGCCTCTGCACGGCGGCGCCAACCTGAGCGTGATGACGATGATGGAAGATATCAAGAAGAACGTCAAGGACTGGACGAACAAGGAAGAGCTGAAAAATTACATCGCGAAATTGATGCGCTGCGAAGTCGGGGACAGGAGCGGGAAGATCTACGGTTTCGGGCATGCCGTCTACACAAAATCGGACCCGAGAGCAGTAATATTGAAAGAGTACGCCATCCGCCTCGCCCAGGAAAAAGGACACGAGCAGGAATTACAGCTGTATCTGAACATGGAAGAGCTGGTCCCGCAGACCTTCCTTGAGGTAAAACAGAATACTAAGATAATCGCTCCTAATGTCGATTTTTTCTCCGGCTTTGTGTACAACTGCCTCGGCATCTCGCAGGACCTTTACACTCCGCTGTTCGCCATGGCGCGCATCTCCGGCTGGATGGCGCACAGGATAGAGGAACTGATGGTATCAAAGCGCATAATACGGCCGGCCTACAAGAACGTCACGACCCGCAAGAAATACCTTTCACCGGATAAGAGAAGATAGACTAAAACTCGTATTCAGTCTTCAACGATGCCCTGTCATAAGAGGCAAGATCGTGCGTTGACTCCATCGAAAGGGTGTCTGTCGGGCAATTCTCCATGCATTGGCCGCAATAGACGCAACGGTCAAGATAGATGTTAAGCTTAAATTTCTTCTTCTGTTTTTCCTGAGCTTCCGGCGGCGGAGGAGGCGTTACGTCTATGACTTCTATCGCCTGCGCGGAGCAGTCCCGCATGCAAAGTTTGCAGCCGATGCATTTCTTTATGTCAGCGACAAGCTTACCCCGAAAGTCAGCCGGCGTCGCAAATTGTTCCGCAGGATACATGTTTGTCGCGGCCTTCTTAAAAAGCTGTCTTATTGATTCAGGTATCAAAGCTCCAAGCATTTTTTTCTCCTACCACAATCTCGCTATTATTATCAGCAAAAACTGGAGTATCGCTGTGGGCATCAGGATCTTCCAGCAGAACTCTATCATCTGGTCTATCCTGATCCTTCCGAATACGGCTTTTGCCAGGGATATCATGAATAGGACGACCAAGGTCTTTACAAGAAATATTGCCGCTGTCAACAGGATGTTCGCGCCGTAAAAACCGCCCAGATAGAATATGCTGATAAGCGAAGCTCCTATCACAGTCTCTACATCGAACATCAGCCTGTAAAGAGCGAGCTTCTTTCCTGAGTATTCGCAAAGCGGACCTTCGACTATCTCGGTCTCGGCTTCCGGTATGTCGAACGGGATCCTTTCGAGCTTGCCGACAATAGACACCAGCACAACGATGAAGCCAAGAGGCTGATAGAGTATGATCCAGGGATGGGCCGCCTGAAAAGCGATCACACCTTCGATGCTCCATGACCCTGCAAGGATCGCGGGCCCGAGCAGTGCCATTAAAAGCGGGACTTCATACGAAAATAACAGGAGAGTCGTTCTCACGGCTCCTATGGAAGCAAAATAATTTGCCGAGTACCAGCCGCCCAGGAACAGGCCAAATGTCGGGACCATTAAAAGATAGGCGATCACGACTATATCCCCGGGAAAAGAATATAACGCCGGGACAATGACCGGGATAAAAGCAATTGTGGTCAATACCGCCGCGAGAGCAAATACCGGCGCGAGAGCGAACATTGCCCTGTCGGCCTTAGCCGGCACAGTATCTTCTTTCGCGAAAAGCTTTATGAAATCCGCGACAGGCTGGAACCACGGAGGCCCCACGCGGTTCTGGAATTTTGCCAGAAGCTTTCGGTCGATCCATTCAAGGAAAAGACCGTAAAATACCAGGAATAAAAATCCCGGGAATATCAGAAGATAGAATAATTTAAATATTATTTCCATTTTTCTTGTACCATTCTATTCCGAATTTGCTCAGTGCCTCCCATGTCATCACATGCTCGTGATCGGGTTCCGCGACCCTGACCATCCTGTCAGCGCACGAGAAACACGGGTCTATCGCAGCCAGGATGATCGGTATATCCGCGATGAAATAGTTCTCGAGCATGTATTTAACAGGAGCAACATTGCCTAAAGACGGCGCCCTTACTTTTACCCTCTCAGGCTTGTCTGTCCCGTTAGATTTTATATAATGTATAAGCTCGCCCCTTGGCGTCTCATATCTGCTTAACACTTCTCCTTCCGGGACTCTCCTTGAAGTCTTTACCGCAAGTGGAGTATCAGGTATGTTGTCAAGCGCGTATTTTATTATCTTGTAGCTTTCAAGCAGCTCCCCCACTCTCACTTGAGCCCTGCCGAGCACATCGCATCTTTTTGACGTGACCACATTGAACGGTATCTCGCCGTAAGCGGCGTAAGGATCGTCCTTTCTTACGTCATCCGGAATGTTAGAACCTCTCGCCGTTGGACCCGCTGCCCCAAGCTTCCTTGCGACATCGGTAGGCATGATCCCCACATTTTCGGTCCTCATGATGAAGGTCTTTTCCTGCAGTGCGGTGTTCAGATAATACATCGTCTTTTGTTCCAGTATTTTCAGTCCGTCCCTTATCTTGTCCGCCATGTCCTTAGTGATATCTCTTCTGACACCGCCAAGGGTGTTCATCGAATAATTAACCCTGTTCCCGGTGACAAGCTCCAGAAGGTCCATCACGACCTCCCTGTCGCGCCACGCATACATGTACATAGTATCGTACCCGACCTCGTGCGCCGCTACGCCGACCCACAAAAGATGAGAATGTATCCTCTCAAGTTCTCCTACTATCGTCCTTATATATTTTGCTCTTTTCGGTATCTCGGTTCCCTGCAGTTCTTCAACACCCTGGATGAAGACCGTCGCATGGGAATGCGAGCAGATGCCGCAGATGCGCTCGACAAGATATAAAGACTGTATAAAATTCCTGTCCTCACAGCCTTTTTCAATGCCCCTGTGGCTGTACCCCAGGCGCACATCCGCCTCAAGGACCCTTTCGCCTTCCACCTTGAAACTGAAGAACTCGGGTTCTTTGAGAGCCGGGTGCTGCGGCCCTACCGGTATTCTTATATCATTCCTATGTTCCTGATTGTGCATCGTTTCTCCTTTAACTCACCCCATCATTTCTTCAAGTCTCCCCCTGATAAGGGGGAGATTTAGAGGGGGTTTATTCCGTCCACTTCCTCCTCAACCCGTCGTTAAAAGACTCCGGAAGCATGCTTTTGTTCCAGTCTTTGCGCAGCGGATACTGCCCTTCCGGCCAGTCCTCCGGTATTATCAGCCTTCTTCCGTCAGGGATATTGTCGACTTCTATTCCGAAAAAGTCCTGGAGTTCCCTTTCATAGCAGATCGCTCCGGGGATAATATCCGTTATCGTATCGACATGAGGGTCATTACGGTCCACTTTGATGGCGATCGTAAGGCAAAGCCCGCTTTTTACAACGTGATAGAGCACTTCGAACTCGGTCTTCAGGTCGACGCCGGTTATTGTGCTCAGGTGTGAAAATCCCAGCTCGTTCATCACATATGAGAGGACGGGCTTTATTTGTTCCTTCTTTATTCTCATATAGATGCGTTTCTCCCTCGGACTTTTATAGTCGAGGACCGTATCCGCGAACTTTGTTTCTATCTTTTGTTTTAATTCTTCGTTCATGTTAACTTCCTTTTAACTTCTTTATCAGCTTGACGACCCCGTCGATTATCGCATCAGGTCTCGGAGCGCATCCGGGAATGTAGACATCTACCGGAACTACGGCATCCGCCCCCTGAAGGTTGTTGTAGCAGCCGCGGAACACGCAGCCCGAACAGGCGCAGCTGCCTATCGCTATGACGAACTTAGGATCGGGCATCTGGTCATAGATCCTTTGAAGTCTTTTCTTGCTGTGGTGGTTCACCGGCCCCGTGACGAGCAGGACGTCCGCGTGCCTCGGGGAACCCTTGAGCACTATACCGAATCTCTCCAGGTCAAAACGCGGCGTCAGCGCTGCGACTATCTCGATATCGCACCCGTTGCATGACCCCGAATTGAAATGGATCACCCACGGGGATTTGATCCGGGCCCAGTTTAATATATTTTTCATTTATTTATCTCAACACCAGCGCAAGTACGGCCAAAGATATGCCTGCAATATAAAATATTCCCAGAAATACCCCTGCTGACGGCGGGATCGTCGCGATAGTAAGCGCCGCAACGTCCATTATCGTAAAATAAAGCGCCACATGAAAGAACATCGAAGCGGTGGACGAATGCTGGATCTCCGGAAGATCCTCGCCGCATGCATACATGTTGGTCTTCCCGCCTTTCGGATCTGCTTTAGGGGCTATGCGGCCGGAAAACCAGTAAACAGCTGCTACTGTCAGCAGAAATATGAAGAATATGCCTACCGGTGAAAATACGGTATTTCCCATCATCTTGCTCCCATTATCCAATACAGATTTTTTACCGCAAGCCCGACAAACCCGAGGCCTATGTCAGGCAGAATGCCAAGAACAATCACGGATATCGTCAAAAGCGCTATCGGAACCATAACGCTCCAGGGCACGGGCTTTGAAGTCCTGACTTTGTCGCTCATCGACGGAGCGTACATCGCATTGACCGCCGGAAGATAATATCCGAGCGAGAGTACCGAATTAAATATCGCTATGCCGGCAAGGGCGTATCCCCATCCGCCGGCATCAAATCCGGATTTATATATCAGCCATTTGCTCATGAACCCGGAGAACGGAGGGACTCCCGCGAGAGCGAAAGCCGCCACGGCAAAAGAAAGCGCGACTGCCGGCATTTTCTGCGACAGCCCTTTCATTTCGCTGATCTCGGACGTCCCGACATAATGGATCACCACGCCGGCCACAAGAAAGGCGAGTCCTTTCATTCCGGCATGTGTCACTATATGGAAAAATCCGCCGAGAAAACCGTCGGGAATAAGAAAATGGAACCCGATCCCTATCCCCAGGATCATATAGCCCATCTGAGCCACGGAAGAATATGCCAGCATCCTTTTTATCCTGGTCTGGCTGAGGGCCATGATATTGCCGACAGTCATCGTGACCACAGCCATGATGATCAGAACGAGACCGAAATCCGCCTTAAGGCCGGTCATGTACATAAGCACTCTGATCATCGCAAAAAGCCCGGCCTCAATGACTATGCCGGAAAGCATGGCAGATATCCCTGAAGGAGCTTCGGAATGAGCGTCGGGAAGCCATGTATGGAACGGGACAATGGCTGCTTTCACCGAAAATCCGCATATGAACATCACAATGCTTATCATCATAGGAACCGGTGGAACGGTCCTGATGAGGGACTTGATCCCCTCAAGGTCAAGAACGCCGGTCATACCGAATACTACGGAGATCGCGAGCAGCACCAGCATCGATCCTGCCGCGCTCATTATTAAGTACTTGAACCCCGCCTCGAGCGGTTCCCATTTTTCTTTTCTGAACGAGACAAGAATATAGGAAGAAACACACATCAGTTCGAAGAAGACCCAGATACTGAAAAGGTCTTTTGTTGCCGACAGTCCTACGATGGCCCCGATCATTATCAGAAGAAGCGTGTAATATTTGTCCTGGCTGAGATCGTCTTCCATGTACCTGCAGGAAAATACCGCTACCATAAGACCGAGAATGAGTACCGTCATGCTCAGAAGGACACTGAGAAAATCAAATCTCAAAGACGATGAGAACGCAAAGACTTTCAAAGGATACGCTACGGCCTGATCGTTGATAAGGTCCTTCATTACCCTCAACAGCGAGTAAATGGCGCCGAGTATGACCGCGCTGGACAGCAGGCTTCCCCACAGGCCTCTGTTATTTGAAAGCCGCGATATCAGGAACACCGCGAACGCTCCCAAGAACAATATCAATAAAGGCATTATTGCCGTCATCTCATACTCCTAACAGTTTCACCGCTATCTGCACCGCTTTTGAAAAGAACCATGGACAGACCCCTATCAAAAGCGAGGACAGTGCGAGAACGGACATCGAAAATATCATCGCGGCAGGTATTTTATTCACCTGCGGCAGTTTTTGCTCCCCGAAGAATATCGCGGCAATGAACCTCAGGCTGTATGCCGCGGTAAAAAGGGCCCCCGCGACGGCGAACCCCGCTATTACGGGATATGCTGTCCTGAAACCTCCCGCGAATATCATCCACTCGCTCTGGAAAGCCCCGAACAAAGGCACGCCGGCTATGGCAAGAGCTCCGGCCGAGCCGGTCAAAGCGACCATGGGGATCAACGGCATCAGCCCGCCCAGATCATCCGTGTCATATTTTTTCACGGCCATGAACACTGCTCCTACGGTCATGAACAACAGGGCCTTTATTATCGTGTGATTTATTATATGGAAAGTCGCCCCCGAAACACCCAAAAAAGTCAGCGTCCCTATCCCGAAAAGCACATATCCCATCTGAGATATGGAGGAATAAGCTATCATCCTTTTTATATTCTTCTCGACCATCGCGAGTATCGCGCCGTAATACTGGGAGATGACCGCAAGCACCAGGATCAGAGGGATGAACGGGCTCACGCTGTCCCTCGGCAGTATAGTGAAGAAAAACCTGATAAAACCGTAGATCGACGCGTTCATCATTACCGATGCCATTATGACCGTCGCGGGCGTCGGAGCGTTGGTGTAAGTGTCCGGCAGCCAGCTGTGAAGCGGGAATATCGCCATCTTGAGACCGAAACCGACGATAAACATGAACACCGCGACCCTTACCAGCGACAGATCGATCAAAGGAAGAACGGATTTTAAGGACATGAAGTCGGCTGTGCCGGCAGCGGCATAAAGCAGCAGGGACGCGGCCAGTATCAGGACAGCGCCGATATGCGTGAAAATAAAATATTTTATCGCTATCGCTCCGGACCTTTCCTTATCCTCCCCGAAATAAGCGGTGATCGCGAATGTGGGAAGGAGCATCAACTCCCAGAAAAGATAGAAGAGTATGAGGTTGGCCGACACGAACACCCCTATGATACCCGTCAGGAACAGAAGCACAAGGCTGTAAAAAGACCCCGCGCTAAAATCATTCTGGTCCTTAAAGTACCCGATCGAGTAAAGAAGGGCGACAGACGTTACAAATGTAGATATCAAAAGAACTGTCATTGTCAGGACATCGAAGTAGAAAGAAAAAGTGAGCCCCAGCACATTTACCCACGGCGCGACTATTGTTATGGTCTTTACTACCGGCGTCCGGAGAAAAATAGCAAGCGATGACAAGAAAGTCAGGGAACTTATGGCAAAAGCCAAAACGCCGATCGTTGTCCTGCCAAATTTGCCGGCCAGGAAGAAGATGAACACCGCCCCGAACAGCGGGGCAAGCAGTACCAGTAAAAAGTTTTCCAGTATTCCCATTTTATCTCCAGAAAATAATGAGCAGCACAAAAGCCACCCCGACCGCCATCCCCATCAGATTTATATTGAGCTCTCCCGTATGCGTCAGGGCGAACGCCGAAGAGAACCGGACAAAGGCCCTGCCTGTCATATAATTAAGCCCGTTCAAAAAGCCCTCGTCGAACACTTTGAGGACATTTTCCGCGCAATCCAGTAAACCGGAGATGATACGGCCGTAAAACGCGTCAAAACCGAAACCGTTAGACGCGGCTTTTAAAAACGGCCTCAGTATCATTGAAAACTTTTCGAGTAATGTACTTCTGAAATAGAAGATCAGAATACCCGCCGTGATAACAGCAAGGGTAAGCAGCGTGACCGGGCTCGCGAACATTTCCGCAAAGAACTCTTTAAAGCTGATATGTTCCACATGTATGCCGGAAAAGATCATAGCCCTGTTGAAGTTCTTTACAAGCATCCAGCTCACGAGCGAAGCAGCCGCGAGAAGTATCAAAGGAAGCGTCATCTGCCACGGAGCGTCGGTCGCATGGTCAGTCCTTTTTTGCCCGAGAAAAACAAGACCGTACATCCTGAGAGAATAGATCACAGTAAATACCGCCGCGAGAGCCGCAAAGAAAAGCGGAAGATAACTTCCGGAAGAGTAAGCCGAGGCAAGTATAAGGTCTTTTGAAAAGAACCCGTTGAATATCGGGATACCCATCAAAGCAAGCGTCCCCGCGCCGAAACATACGGCAGTGATCCTCATTTTGCTGAAAAGCCCGCCCATTTCATGCATATTACGCGTGCCGACCTCGTGGATTATCGCGCCGGCCGAAAGGAACAGAAGCGCCTTAAATATCGCGTGGCTCATCAGGTGGAACTGCGACGCGAAGAGACCGCCGACCCCTATCGCGAACATCATGAAACCAAGCTGGCTTATCGTGGAATAGGCAAGCACTCTTTTAAGGTCTTTTTCTACCAGCGCCATAGAAGCCGAAAGAAGCGCTGTTATGACGCCGACCCAGCTGAGGACCATCATCCATCCGGGAACGGAAACGAAAAGCGGGACTGTCCTTGCCATGAGGTATATGCCGGCATTGACCATCGTCGCCGCGTGGATGAGAGCGGATATCGTCGTCGGGGCTTCCATCGCGTCCGGAAGCCACACGTGGAGCGGCACCTGCGCCGATTTGCCGATCGCTCCTGCCATGAAGCAGAACGCGGCTATTGTCAGGATAACCGGCGGTATCTGTCCGATACTTGCTATTGTCTGGTTGATATTGAACGTGCCCGTGTACATAAAAAGCAGGAGTATCCCGATCAAAAGCCCGATATCACCCACTCTCGTAGTGATGAAAGCTTTTATGCCGGCCCGTACGGCTTTCGGGTCTTTATAAAAGAAGCCGATCAGGGCGTATGAACAGAGGCCCACTATCTCCCAGAATATATATAATGTAAGGAAATTGTCGGAAAGAACCAGCCCTATCATCGCGCCGATGAACATCAGCGTAAGGCTGTAATAGCGCATCCCGCCTTCTTCTTTTTCCATGTATTTGACGGAATACAGGACTATAAGCGACCCGATCGTCCCTGCGATCACGGCAATATTGACGGAAAGCGCGTCAAGGTTCATCCCGACCGCGATATTAGGAAGCCATTGGACGGAGATCCCGCTCCCCTGCCTGATCAAAGGGATCAGGCAAAGCGTCAGGCCGGCGATCACAAAACCGCTTATCACCGAAAATATTTCCATCGGCCTCTTCCCGAAAACACTTGCCAGCGGCACTAATGCCGCCGCGAGGAACGGGAATATTATTACCGCTGCGTATAACATATTACCCTTTCAGCTTCGTCAAACGCCTGACATCAAGCGTTCTGCCTGATTTATATATATTCATTATTAAAGCCAGTGCCGTAGCGCTCACCACGACCTCAACTACGATCACTGTTATAACGGCCGCCTGGCTTAAAGATGTATTGCCATTGAGGAACCCGAAATAGATGAATGAATATGTGGCGGCCCTCGCCATTATCTCGATGCCGATTATCATCCTGATCATGTTCCTGGAGCTCAGCAGGCACGCGAATCCAATGATGAAGATCAATACCGCCGTGAATATGTCCGGATTAAGCGCCACTTTTCATTTTTTCCTTTCGGCGAAAAAGGTGAGGATCCCCATCGCGCACGCGAATATCAATACTACCTGGACAGCCACATCAAGCTTTCTTTCGTTCCAGAGCATCGTCCCGAAATCAACCGGACATTTCAGAAAAAGCGGGACCGGGACCGCCCCTGCCAGTAATACCGCGATCACGGCAAAAGACAAAAAGAACAGGCAGTATCCTACGATAAAGGTCAATTTTTTGTAATCCATCTTTAGTCTTGTCCGTCCTTGTCTTGTGTGAGGCTGACTACGGAGGTGAACAGCACGGTGATCAGTCCGGCGCAGATCGAAAGCTCGAATACCGCGGCATAAGGAGAATCAAATTTAAAGAACAGGACCGAGAGTATTATGCTGAGGACACCAAGCGCGATACCCGCTTTAAGTATGTCTCTGAGAGATACCGCAAGCAACGCGGATACGACTAACATTGTCAGTAAGATTATATGCATCATTATTTTTTATATCACAAAACATAATTCATTATACTTGAAAAAAGTTTTCGATTCAATGCTGGCCTGCAATTTTTCCGCATCGCCATTGATCTATTGTTGATCAACGCGGACTTGAGCCAAAACAGGGATCAGTCCGATAATTATTTTATAGGCACTCTCTTTCACTTCTTCCGACATCTGCTCCTCAAGCCCTGTTTTCTTGCTTTGTATCCCCAAAATGACGGTCTCCGCCCCTATTTCCCGCTTTAGATAATCGGCAAAGGTCGAGAGAGAGAAAGAATGAGTGGAGAAATTTATTCCTGTGATGTTCCCGGGGTCCAGCACCGATATTTCGCCCGGCTTAAGCCCCATTTCCGCCGCATCTATCAACAGGATATGGGAGGGCTTTATTTTCTTTATTGTCCCCGTAAGGTTTTCGGGCGTCGCCCCGCCGATCAATACCTGTATTTTCTGTCCGTTGTTAGCGGCATTCTGTACATGGCCAAGAAGTTTATTTGCTATATAGATGCCTGCTCCGTCATCCCCGCGCATCTCGTTGCCTATCCCGACAATGACAATATTCTTATGGCTTTTTAATGTTTCTTTTAACTTGTTTAGCATTTTTCACGAGCAACGATTGATCACTTTCATTAATAGATATTATACTAAACAAAAAGCCCGCCGTAATGGCAGACCTTTTTATATGCCTTTTACTCTAACCCTACCAATCTAAGCAGCTGCCTAAAAGTCAACGGATCCCTTCCTGCGGGACGAGTTAAAAGAAGATTGGTCATTGTCTCAGATAGAACTCTCGGCCTGTTAAAACTAAAGACCCCTGCGTCTGTTCCGAGCTTTAACTTCCAGCCGGATTCAAGCCACCTATACAGAGAAAGTTGTTCGTACACCGCGGCTTTTTTGTTTGTTTCTCTTAGTGTTGCGGCCGGACAGGTCTCAATAGAAAGTCCCTTTGATATTGCACGCTGTGATAAAACCCTTATCTTGTCTTCGACATATATTCCTTCCGGAGTCTGTGTAATATCAATGCCATTCAACCTGCCATGTCCCCATAGAGGACTGACTAGAAATACTGGGTCAAAAATATATCCGTGGCCTATACCGCAGCCTTCCGGCATTATATCTATGAACCTCTCAACATACGGGAGATAAGCCAGGATCATTTCGATCACTTTACTGTCAAGATCATGCCCGGGCTGCATCCGCTCGGCCTCAGCGGAAAGCCGGCTAAGCGTAGCGGACTTATCTGAAAATCTCATGTCCCCCAAATGAGCCGTTGTTTGTTTTCCGGATTCCGCGGCAAACCGCAGAACTTCTCCCCATGGATCTATTTTATCTGCGGAATAATCCAAATACGCGTATTCAGGCCCGGAAATATCCAACCCGTCGGCAAGGTCACCTGCGACTTCAAGGCAAAACCTTGCCATCCCAGACATGTTCAAACAGTCGGAGACCCCATGCATAGCAAAAGTCCTTGCATCTCTGCTAAAGCTGAACATAGTCCCTATTTTAGGATCAATTCCCTCTCCCAAAAGGCCGGAGGATCTGACATCCCTCAAGGCCCTTTCTATGCCGCGCCTGACAGCTTCCGAAGTCCCTCTTACAACAGTGATCCACTGGTCCCTGGTCAGGACGGGATTTTTAAAGAACAATTGACTTTTTGCGGGATTAAATCTGATGTTGAAGCTGACAACCCCGTCTTGGAGCCCTCTGACTGCGGCAGTTCTTGCCGCTTCTTCAAGGGCAAAAGGGCTTACAACATAAAAGTCCTCATATTTTCTTTCTCTCTTTTTGGTTAACAAGCCCCCTTCGGAAAAAGCCGCCCCAAGACCTGCCGCATCTCCTTCCCCTGCCAAAGCGAGCACATCTTTATATCTAGAAAATCCCTTCAGTCCTGTCAGCATCAAGCGTCTGTCATTTTCGGATATTTCAATAACAAGTTGCGCGATCTCGCTCTCATGCATGGACTTGCTTATGTGCACGTGAGTATCTTCTTTTGGCAATGCCATCATCAACAGTTGAAGCCCTGCATAAACAGGGTTTCTTTTCCCCGCGGCAAGCAAAGGGAATGCCTCCTCCTTAGATGCTAATGGCGCTAACAGATCATTACTAAATGTTTTCAGGCCCGGACATTCCAACAGATCAAAGACATTTGAATCTGGATGCTTTGCTATCAAAGATGCGATTTGCGCCGCAAAATCAACCGCTCTTCGTTGGTCGTGAATATTTAATGTCTCAAATCCATACATTTCACGCAAAAGAGCACTGTGCTCTGACTGTCTGTTTATTTGGAGAAAATGGCAAGGCGCTTGTTTGCCTGCAGCTTTTAATATTCTTTGTATGGCCAAAATAACACCTCCCGAAAGAATTCTGTAATTCTTTATCGGCGTTATTTTTGGGGAATTTCACTCAGCAGTAAGATGATGTCTTTCCGCGAAGCTCCGGCAATCCTTGATTATTCATCCTTAAATATATAGAATATTCTTGAGGTATCAAACAATCAATTCTTTAGTCCTTATTTTGATCGCTCTGTGCGTCTTTTCGCTCGCGTACAGGTATTACAGCGCTTTTCTTTCTGCAAAAGTGCTCGCCCTTGATCCGTCAAGAAAGACACCCGCCCACAGGCTGAATGACGGGCATGATTACTTTCCAACGAATAAATGGGTGCTTTTCGGCCATCACTTCGCAGCGATCGCGGGAGCAGGCCCGCTGATCGGACCTGTGCTCGCCGCGCAGTTCGGGTTCCTGCCCGGAGCGATATGGATAATCATCGGATCGGTAGTTGCAGGCGCCGTGCACGATTACGTTATTCTTTTTGCTTCGGTCAGGCACAACGGCCTTTCTCTGCACAAGATAGCCAGGGACTACATCGGAAAACTTTCCGGAGTAGCGACCGGGATAGCGGTCCTGTTCATCATAATAACCGCTCTCGCGGGACTTTCGATCGTCGTTGTCAACGCTCTGGCTGAAAGTTCATGGGGAACATTTGCGGTCATAATGAGCATGCCCGCCGCACTGTTGACGGGTTATTACATGTATTCATTCAAGAAAGGCGCCATCCTCGAGGCTTCCCTTATAGGTTCTGTCGTCCTTCTCGGAGGTGTTTTCTTCGGGTATTTTATCCAGGGTTCTTTCTTTGCAACTTATTTTACTTTTTCAAAACAGCAGCTGTCATTAGCCCTGCCGGTATACGGGTTTATCGCATCAGTGCTTCCTGTCTGGCTCCTTTTGGCGCCAAGAGACTATTTGAGCTCATATTTAAAGATAGGGACTATAGCACTGCTTGCGATCGGCATATTTTTTGTACACCCTAATATCCAGATGCCGGCGTTCACTCCTTTCATATTCGGCGGCGGTCCGATAATCCCCGGCCGCGTCTGGCCCTTTGTTTGCATAACGATCGCCTGCGGTGCGATCTCGGGGTTCCATTCTCTTATAGCTTCCGGCACAACGCCCAAGATGATATCGAATGAAAGAGAGATAAGGATGGTCGGCTACGGCGCGATGCTCGTCGAAGGTTTTGTCGCGCTCATGGCGCTCATCGCGGCGACCGTGCTCATACCTGCCGATTATTTCGCGATCAACACTACTCCTGAAGTCTTCGCCAAACTCGGCATGCACATCCAGAACCTGCCGTTTTTGTCTTCCCTTGTACATGAAAATATCGTTGCCAGACCAGGTGGCGCTGTCTCCCTGGCTGTCGGTATGTCGCAGATATTTTCGGGTATACCCGGGATGAAAAATCTGATGGGCTATTGGTACCATTTCGCCATTATGTTCGAGGCTTTATTTATCCTGACTACGGTCGATGCGGGGACCCGCGTCGCCAGGTACATCACTCAGGAAATATTCGGAAGAGTTTCCAAAACGCTTGGGGATACAAAGAACATGATGAGCGTCTGTTTCGCAAGTTTCCTTGTAGTGCTGGCCTGGGGTTATCTTGTCTATAACGGGGATATCGCTACGATATGGCCCATGTTCGGCGTTGCGAACCAGCTCCTTGCGACCACGGCGCTTGTCATAGGCACCACTGTCATCATGAAAAATAATAAAAATAAACTTTACGGCCTTGTGACATTCATTCCCATGCTGTTTATGCTTGTAACAACTGTCGACGCAAGCATCGAGAATATTTTCTATAATTATCTTCCGAAGCAGACATTCAACGGGTATCTTAACGCTTTCTTATCAGCCGTGATGCTGGTCCTTGTCCTGATAATTGTCATCGACTCATTTATCAAATGGTTCTTCTATATCAAAGAACACGGGCTCTATACGAGAAGACTGGAAAAAGAACAGGTGACAAAGGAAAAAGACGAGGCGATGGAGATCGATATTTAGCCGCTAATTATTTTTTTGTTGCGTGATAAAACTTGCCTTGAGCATGCATTCATCCCATTCGCCTTTTGGAGTCGAGTCCCAGACTATCCCGCCCCCTACTCCCATCTCGCCTTTTTTGTTCTTTAACAGGATGGTCCTTATCGGCACATTAAAGAACAGGTCCTTTTGCGGAGTGATATAGCCGATAGCTCCGGTGTAGATCTTTCTTTCTTCTTTTTCGATCTCCCTTATCACTTCCATCGCCCTGATCTTAGGAGCGCCGGTCACTGATCCTGAAGGGTGTATAGCCTTAAAAAGTTCGAATAGACTTATATCCTTGTCAACTTCTGCCGTCACTGTTGAGGTCATCTGAAAAAGCGTGGTGTAGCCGGCGACCTCGAATAATTTTGGCGTTCTTACTTCCCTGCCAATGCGTCCGAGATCGTTGCGCAGAAGGTCCGCTATCATGACGTTCTCGGCCCTGTTCTTAGGGTCGAAATGAAGTCTCTTGCCGGCGATGATATCCGAAAGTCTGTTCCTCCCTCTCGGCCAGGTACCTTTCATAGGTTTTGTCGTTACTCTGTCTTTATCTTTTTTGATGAACAGTTCGGGAGATAAAGATAATATCGTAAAATCTTTCGCCTGCAGGTACGCGGGATACGGGACCGGCTGATCATGTAGTAACCGGTCATACAGCTTAAAAGGATCGGCTGAATAGTCAAATTTTAATTTAATGCAGTAAGTTATCTGATAGACATCCCCGCTCGCGATATAATCCCGTATCGCATTGATATTGCTGAAATAATCCTGCATCTTTACATTGACTTTATGATCCGTGATCTTTTGCTCTAAGCTATCCGGCCTGATCTTTCTTTTTGGCAGTAATTTAACGCTTTTTTTGTCATATACTCCCATATGAACAAGAGGGAAATCATGATCTTTCTTATCATCCAGACACTGTTCGAAAGCATATCCCGCTTCGTAAGATAAAAAGCCGGAAAGATAATAACCGGAACTTACGGCTTTTTCCATTTCTCCGAAACAGCCGGGAACATCGGCAGTTCTGTGGCAGGAAATGATCTCTTTCGGATCTTCAAAGATCAAGCATTTCTTTTCAAAATCGATTATTGTGTGCATATATAGCGGGGTCTGGGTGTCGCAGGTTTAGAACCTTTGACTGAAGTTCATGACCGGAAATAATTATATCATGACTAATCTATTATTTTAATTGTGCAAAGCTCTCAAATAAATCTTTCAAATCTTTCTTTTGGCACTTTACATACAGGGCAGATATCAGGGGCTTCATCCCTCGCGCAAAGATAACCGCAGACCTTGCACCTCCAGACAGGATAGGAAAGACCTGAAATATTTACCGGCTTGCTTTCTTTTTGAGTTGCAGTTTCTTTCACGTATTTTCTCCTTTCCGGAATAGACCTTAGTTTTTGTTCCCCATCAAACACTTTTTTTGACACGTAAAGACCGCAGAAACAGGCACCATATTCGTTTATATCGGGGTCCCTGTAATCGCACGGGCAGATAATATCAAGGTCTCTTTGCCTGTCACCGCTTGCCAGCCTGCACGGACAGGACTGATATCCGTATCTTTCCTCGTTCTTTATAAGGCCCGCGAGCAGGTCCTTCGTAAAACCTTCGTCAGGATTCAGAAAATATCCGCTCTCTTTGCGTTCTTTTTGTAACTTGGCGAATAATCTTTCGATTTTCTTGTCATCATCATTCATGAACCGAGTTTCTCCTTTACAGCATCCGGATCAAAACCCTTGATACAGAAAGAATCATCTATGACCATCGTTGGGAACGACAGATCAGGGTTCCATTTTATGATCTGTTTTGTCAACTCGGTCTTGTCGCTGCCCTCATGAAGGTCCACATCGGCATAATCATACTCGATACCCAGGTCGTTCAGCAGCTGCTTTGTCTTTCTGCACCAGATGCAGGTGCTGAGCGCGTAAAGCATCACTTTCGCTTTTTTCTTTCCCGTTACATGGTTTATTTTCATTTTTCCCTCCCAAATTAATTATAGGCGCAATTAATATATAATGTATAGTATGCGATTATTGAAAAGGTTCATAATGTGCTTTATTATTCTGGACAATCTTATAACGACCTCACTAAAAAGGCTTTTTGGCTCAAGATACAAACTTCAAGGATCATGCAAAAAATGCGGACAATGCTGCAGGGAGATCTATTTAAAGATGACGCGCCAGCAGTACTCAAGCTTTTTTTTCAGGGAGATCGCAGTAAGGTGGATATCCTGGATCTTCGATTTTGAGTACATCAGGACCGATGATGAGGTCGGTGACCTTGTCTTCAGGTGTAAGAATCAGCTTTCCGACGGAAGATGCGGCAATTATTTCTGGCGGCCCAATATCTGCAGGAACTTTCCGCTTGTAGATTATTTTGAGGAACCGAAACTGCTCCCGGGATGCGGTTATACTTTCTGCCTGAGAAGATGACCGGATTGTTATCCGGCGTGCAGAAAAAGATATTGCCGGTGAATACAGGTGCTCTACCTGTTGATAATGTCAGACAGTTCCACATCGGGATGATGGTATCTTTTCCTCTTTGATGTAGACTTTCCGAATTGTATGGCTTCTTCAGGGCACCACTGCAGGCATGCCAGGCACTGCTCGCAGCCGCCCTGCCAGACAGGTTTTCCGCTGATCATTTTGATGTTATTTACGGGGCATATCTTTTCGCATATCCCGCAGCTGTTGCATTTTTCATCCGCAAAAAAGTTCTTGTCCATCTTGTGTATCTGTTTTGCGGCGCCTTTATATAAAAGTCCCGAGAATAAAGCATTGACGATAAAATTATTCTTTTCGATCTTTGCCGTTTTTTTAGCTGAAACTATATCCGCTATCTTTTTGACTTTTTCTTTTTCTTTCTTGAACTGTTTTGCCTGCTTCTGAGGAGGTTTAGCGCCGTACATCGGAATGTAATTGCCGGGCATAAGCATGCCGAACCCGGACGAAAGCTTAAATCCCTTTTCTTTAATTATCTTTTCAGCCTGTAGTAGTGTCGCGGCAGGAAATCCTCCGCATGTCGCGACAGCGAATAAATAAACGTCTTTCCTGAGCGGCAGCCTTTTCAGGAACTTCGCGGCGATCAGAGGCATTCCCCAGATGTAGACCGGAAAGACGACCCCTACCCTTTCCGCTTCGGGAAAATCGCCAGTCTTTAGAGCGTGAGGGATAGATATTACCTGCGTATCACCCAGTTTTTCGGCGATATCCCGCGCGACAACGAGGGAGTTACCGGTACCCGTGAAATAATATATGGCGTTCTTCAATTAGTACCGTCTATTCTAATTCAGCAGCTTTAGCGATATCGTCAGGATGGCCGCAAAGCTCACCCAGCATATATATGGGACCATCAGCCATGAAGCGGGCTTGGAGATTCTGTAGGACCTGATGATGAACAGAAGTATCACGCACCATAAAATGATTATCTCGATGCTTGCCCATAAGAGAAGGTGCTCCCCGAAGAAAATTATCGACCACAAACTGTTGAGCGCCAGCTGGAGTAAGAACAGCGGCAAAAGCGGCCTTGCCGCTTTGTCTTCAATGCTCTTCTGCCATACGAGGAAAAGCGCTATGCCCATCATGATGTACAAAATGGTCCATACCGGCCCGAATATCCAGTTTGGCGGGTTAAAGAACGGCTTGTTCAGGTTCGCGTACCAGGTCGGCATATTCGGATAGGTAAAGACCGATCCGATAGCTCCGGCCAGGAAACATACGGCAATCGACAATATCAGCCTGAAAATATCCGTTAACTTCATAATATTTTCTCTTTTAGAATCCTCCGAATTATTATTATTCTCCTCGTAAGTTTTATCTCGAAATAATAATGAAAATTATATAACTAAAACTGCCTTTATGCAACGTTTTTGTACCGCGAGAACGCTTTGCAGGGACAAAACAAATGATATAATCTATTTTATATATGAACACGGGCGTACATACAAAAGAAAAACAGAGCGTCGCGCTGCTCTCTGTTTTTGCCGCGGTATTTTTGACAAGTTCAAAACTTGTCATTGGTCTCCTGACAGGAAGCCTCGGGATAATTTCCGAAGCCCTGCATTCCGGGCTTGACCTTGTCGCGGCCGTCGTCACCTATTTCTCGGTGCGGATATCGGACAAGCCCGCTGACCATGACCATCAGTACGGCCACGGCAAGATAGAGAACCTGTCCGCGTTCATAGAGACGGTCCTGCTTCTTATCACCTGCGGCTGGATAATTTACGAGGCGTCACACAGGCTTTTGACAGGCAGGTTCCATATCGAGGTCACTGTCTGGAGTTTTGCCGTTATACTAACATCGATACTGATAGATTATTCAAGATCTAAAGCACTATCCCGCACCGCAAAAAAATACAACAGCCAGGCGCTTGAAGCCGATGCCCTGCATTTCTCGACGGATATATGGAGCTCCCTTGTGGTGCTTTTCGGGCTTGTCTGCGTAAAGCTCGGTATTTTCGCCGCTGATTCAATCGCGGCGCTTTTTGTGGCGGGGGTGGTAGTGATGGTCGCTTTCAGGATCGGCAGAAGAGCTATCGATGTCCTGGTCGACAAGGCGCCTGAAGACGCGATCGAGACTGTCGAGAAGATCCTCAAAAAAATGCACGGGATCCATTCGTACCATGATATAAAGATAAGGAATGCCGGACCGGACACTTTTGTTGAGATAAATATTCATGTGAACCCGAAGATGAGCATCGAGCAGGCCCACAATATATCCGAAAAGCTTGAGCGCACGATAAAGCACAAGATCGACCGCTGCAGCGTCCATATCCACGAGGAACCGGAGGACAGGGAGTCCTAGTAATATTTGTCATCAAATATGATTTCTGCTAATATAATTAAAAATGGAAGGCAATAATATAAAGACAGTTCTGATCAATCTTATCTTCTGTGTCGTGATAGTAATACTCGGCTCCTGGGCGTATGTGGTGAACAGGGACATTATCGGGGTCTATATAGCCATCGGGTTCGCATTTTTCGCGGTATCGCATCTTATCGGCATTTTCGGCCGGGAAAAAGTGACAGGCCCCGTCTTTGATATCATCCGCATGCTGGGTTTTTTGTCGGTGATCATCGCGCTGTTCTTATCGGCTATTTACAAATAAACCGTCAAAAATCATAATCGACTTTGAACCGGCAGCTGTAATAATTTTCGCCTCCCATTGACAAGGAGTGGCTGTCAACAGGCATCCCCCTCCGTGACTGGGATCGTTAAAGAACAGGCCCTGGGAAGTGAAACCGGTCAGGCCCAGATCGATCCCCTTCAATACAGTATTGTCATATTGCAGCCAGCCGGTGCCTGAGTCGCACTTTTGCAGTTCGGCCGGATCTGTTCGCATGTTTCACGAAATATTAAGTTTGCGGTAAATTTAGTGAAATTTTCAAAAATACCATCCGATAAAGGTTCAAGGAGAAATACAAATGACATCACTAAAATTTGTCGGTCAAACTTATTCTGGAGCCCAGGTTAGGGCTGTCAAACTTCCCGCCGAAAGGGATTTCAGGCATCCGGCATTTGAATACAGGAAGGATGAACTGGGAGGAAGGTTCACCTCAATAATAAACAGGGAAAGGGTCGGAAGGCCGGCACCCTCTCAAAGGGTCGGGCAGCTTGGTTTTGATCAGTCACTTGCTATAATCCGCAGTAACCCCGGCGCGACCGGATTTGAACAAAGGCTTACCGTCGCAAAACTGACGACAAGCCCGATAGTGCTTCACATGATACTTACAAGCGAGACCGAGCCGCTGATAACAGCCGCGGCGGCGGCAAATCCGAACGCTCCTTTGCAAAAGGAGCTCCGCGCGAAAGGATGCCATTTCTGTGATTTCAAAAAATGGGGAGAGCCGCGCGAGATACCGGACGGTTTTAAGGTGGGCTGGGCATCGAACCCGTTCCCATTCGCTCCGTCACATGAGGTCCACATATCCACCGATCCCATCCACAACCTTTCCGAAATGACGAACGAGCCTGCGATCGCCATTGATTTTATCAGGCTCGCTTTCTTAAGGGCAAGGCAGATTAGTTTAGACCTTGCTTCCAATACCCAGAACGTGCTCTGGGGCATCAATTACGGGACCGGAAGGGTAAAGAACGGGGAGCAGACGACCTCCGCGTTCGCCACCCTGCAGCATTTTCACAGCCAGATGATGTCCGATCCGATCGGGGCTTTTGAACCTAACGTTAACGCGATCGAAGCTTATCTTAAAGGATATGACGGGGATTTTTACGCGGATTACACAGCTCTTCTCGCCGAGAAAAGGCTTACGATAAAGTCCTACGAAGGTGATGTCCATCTCGTGGCGCCCTGGGCGCAGATGTCCAAGCACCACATGAGGATAATCGCGCCAGTATCCAATTTTCACGGTGCCAAGCCGTCTGACGATGTGGTCAGGGGAATGGGTATAGCTTTCTTTGACGCCATAAGGATCCTGAACGCTTTCGAGGTCAGGACCTTCAACTGCCTGTCGCATCCGAGTCCTGTCACAGACCCGAAAAGAAGGCTTGTGATAGATGTCATTCCGCGCGGCGGTCTGGCAATGAGGGAGCTGGCAAGTGCATATGTTGTCGACGAGTTCCCGGAAGCGACCGCTGAAAAAGCGATGAACGTCCTTGCGATACTAGGCAAAAAACCTTAATAGGGCCGGTATCAGACAAGTAATTTAACATCTTCGTTGTCTTTATAGTCGATTTCGTTTATGTTATAATCCGCTTGTTATGGCCAAGCCGGTAAAATATGCGCCCGTTATCTGCACGATTTGTTCGATAATTGCCGGGCTGGGAGTTATTATCGGGTTAATCAAAGATAATACCATTATCATTATTATGTCACTGCTGCCGGCCATTATTTATGAGGCATACCGGACAGAAGGAAAATCAACCATCTGGGCATCCTGGGCAATGTTAGGCGCGGTCATCGCCGAATTGATCTGCGTTTATTTTAATCTAAAATTTGACCTGGCAAGATATCTCGGATCAAGCAGCCGCTATATTGCCGGTTATAATGTACCGCTTGGAGATATTCAGGTGATATTCCCCTCATTGATGGCAATACTGGCCGTCATCCTCTTTGTCAGGACTAACGGTATCTATACCAGATGGCTGTCAGTGATCATTTTTACCGGCTCTTTTGCAATTGTCTGGACGATCGACTCCGCTGTCTTTCAGCAGCTCTTTAAGTTTGGCATGGATCAAGGCCTTAACCGCCTGAATTTCTAAAATATGGACTTCAAGTTAATGATTTTTTTAAATAACACGGAAAGGATATAAAGAAAGGATCAAGAATGAAACTTAAAAGACAGGCAATTCTAGTCTTCCTGATGGCATCTCTCATCTTCCTCTCCTCCTGCGGAAAACAGGCAGTGATCCCGGCTTCCCAGCTTTTAAAGGGACCGTACATGATCTACCTGAACGATAATACAACGATGAAGGTCCTGTGGCAAACGGACATAACGCCGGCGACTTCAAAGATAGAATGGGGATCTTCGATAAGCTACGGCAGCAGCGCAGATGTGACTGTTGAAAGTTATTCAGCAAGTGACATGCACGATTTCCGCTACATTATAACGGGCCTCACTCCGGGAACAAAAGTCTGCTACAAAATTACGGCTGATGATAAAAGCGCAACCGGCTCGTTCTATGCGGCACCGGCATCTTCTGCCACCAGCATTGTATTTTACGGGTTCGGCGATTCCCAGCCAAAGACCGGGACCGCGGCTAATTTTGACGCCGTGAGCTCCGCTCTTCTGGCTGATATGAACAAAGATGAAGCCAACAGACATACTATCGTTCTGCACGGCGGAGATTATGTTTACAGGGGAAGGGTCGAAGCCGACTGGGCGAGCGGTTATTTTAACAATAGCTACGCCAATATCGCTTCACTTTTCGCCGACATGCCTATAATGGGCACGGTCGGCAATCATGAGTTCTATGATATCAGCGGAAATTTGGACACGACGCATCCGAACGCTTTTATTGACCAGTACCTGCAGTATCCTTATTATTCAGACTATTATTATTCTTTTGATTACGGCCCGCTGCATGTCGCGGTCGTCGATAACTATACATCCTATTCTGTCGGCTCTGACCAGTACAGCTGGCTTTCCAATGACCTGACAACCTCGACAAAACCATGGAAGATCGTAATGTACCACGAGGCGGCATTTGGTAACGCCTATGACAACACGACCATACAAACGAACCTGCACCCGCTTTTGGTAAGCAAGAATATAAAACTGGTCCTTCAGGCACATATCCACTCTTACTGCCGCAGTTTAAAGGATGGAATACAATATGTGACACTTGGCGGCGGTGGCGCTCCTCTTAATTCTGACCGGGGACCGGCTGGCACTTTTGATCCGACAATTATTCAAAAGGACGCTTTTGTTTTCCATTTCGGGCGGTTTGAGATAACGGGAGACACTTTGGAAGCTACTATAATCGATAAGGACGGGAACACCGTGGATTCGTTCTCCGTTACTCGGTAGATTTCCGGACGATAGCGGCCTGCTACGGTTATTTATCCGACAGGAACCTGTAAAGCGGCCTTGCGCCGCAGATCACAACTAATATTATCAGGACAGAGTACCTGATTTGTAAAAGCACCGGCAGCAGCTTTACGATGATGATCGTGAAGAAAAAAATGGCGATCTTTGTCAGTCCTATATCCCATACCGTCAGTTTTTTCACTCTTTCATTAAGCATGTTGAGCATGATCTCACCTCCGATCGAGACAATTCTATACCCCTTTTGTGCGGTTGACAAGGTTTTTTTAGATAATGGATTTTTATACTGTCAGTTGTTCTAAATTATACTTGTGCAAATATTACCGAGATTATTTTCATAGATGACTTCGTCTTGATGAGCGCTCGCTTTCTTAAGTATGCCGCCGAGGAACATGCATCTGTCAAGATGAGAGGAGTCTCCTATATGATTTACTCCCTGTCCCTTCTGATATCCGGGAAACAATACGCAGTCAGTGATCTTCGCATGCCTGCCGATATTGTTTCCCTCATGTATGACCGTTCCAAACACGGTCGCGTTTTTGTCGATATTAACATTGTCTGCGATTATGCTGCCTTGGACATCGGCTGAAGGATCGATCGAGGAACCGCTGGACATAAGGTTACTGCCAAATTTTGTCCATACTCCGCCGCATGTTGGTATCTCCGGCCACGTAAAATGAAAAGCGGCCATATTCGCTTTGAACAAAGACATCGGGTCGCCTATATCCGTCCAGTAATATCTTTCGGGCAGGATATATGCATTGAGAAGGTATTTTCCCCTCTGACCCAGCATCCAAGGGATAAAATGATAGTTGATATCCGGCATGGGTTCTTCCGATGAATAATCCAGCACAACTCCCGCTGACATCACATATATCGAGGAATCATTTACTATGCTCAGGGCATCCGGCCAAGGCAACTTCTCTTTGAACGCCGTGACTGGCAGGCATGTACCCTGGTGATTTTTCACAAAACCCCTGATATAACGGAAATAATCCTCGGTACTGCTAAAGTTTGCGTGGGGCTCCATGCCTTCAAGCATTCCTGTCCCGAATTTTTCGATCTTCTCCATGTCATAGACGGGGTTCATGACCATCGTTACATCCGCACCGGAGCTGAAATGCGAATTGAGAAGCAGCTGCAGGTCAAAATTGTGTATTATATCTGAGTAGAGGACCACGATCGCCCCTGTCCTTTCAAGCCCGCTCAGACCGCATATCTTCTTGATGCATCCGAACGATCCCAGAAGCTTTTTCTCATTATGCCAGGTTATGTCTAGATGCCTGTTATACCTTTTGACCACGTAATCCATTATGCTCGGCGGGTCAAAATGCACGCTTATCCATGTTTCCCTCACATCCGTCTTTAGCAAAGCTCCGAGAGTATAATCTATGGCCCTCCTGTCTCCTACCGGAACGATAACCTTTGACAGAGGGCGCCTGTTGGCAGATGAGGTTATTTCCTTCAGGCGGGTACCACCGCCTGCAGCCATAACGCATGCAATCATCCTTTTTGGCGTCATTTCTTGTTCTCCGCGCAGAACCAGTGATAATAACCGCTCACTATATTGATATTGCAAAAATACCGGCTTAAAAACGTTTCAACCTCGCTTCTGCTATAAGGCATCAGCCGCACATGACCCTTCGCTCCGAAATATTCGAACATCTTTTTGCTGGGCGAACACAGCATCCCCAGCATGAACATGGTCTTGAGCTGAAGGAACTTGAAAGTCCCGTATTTCCGGATGAACAGTTGATTCGCTTTTTCCCTGGCCACAAAATTACCCACGACCGTGCCACCGGGTTTCACCAAATTGTGAATGATGCTGAGCGCTGCCGGCACTTCCGGCATTTCGCTGAGCACATCCAGACAAACAGCCGTGTCAAACCTGTTCACCGGGAATTTAATCCGCCACATATCCAGATTCAGATACAACGGCCTGAGGTCGTGCCCGGGAACGTGGGCCCTTTGCATGGCAAGAACTAACGCCTGTTTGTTGATGTCCAACGCGATCACACCTTTGACACCCGGAAGACTTTTCATGTCGTTTATAATAGCGCCGGTCCCGCACCCAAGGTCCACGATTATACCCGGCGGTCTTTTGCCGAGAGCCTGAACAGTCAGCCGCCTCTGATCGATCATTATCCTGCCTAAAACCCCTCTTTCCTCCGCTGCCCTGTCCCAGGGCTTTTCCATACTCCTGTAACCTGCTACGCTCTCAGGCAGACGCGGCCTTATTAATTTAAAGAATAATCTCTCTATCATAAATACATTGCTTTCCTGCTGGTATATCGTTTAAATATTCAGTGAATTTCAGGTGTTCTATTCCAAAATGACGGGGAACAAGGAAGAACCGGCCTTCAGACCAGTTCGATATCGGCTGTCAGGCTGCGGTAGAATTCTAAATATTTGTCTTTGTCCTTACCCGAGCGCAGGGCGATCGCCGAGCGGGGGTGCATGTTGAGTATCCCCGTGATCATATAAGGTATGATATATCCCCATTCCATCTTTTCCTTTAATGGAAGGAATTCTTTCTCAATGACCTCCAGTATCGGATCAAGTTTGAACTTGGGGTTCTTGAGGAACGCCAGTAAAAGCTCCAGCGTACAGTTGCCCGGCCCGCGACCGATACCATATATCGACGCGTCCAGATAGTTAGCTCCCAAACGGATAGCTTCTATAGTATTGGCAAAAGCAAGCTGTCTGTTATTGTGAGTATGTATGCCCACTTCTATCTTTTTCGGGTGGAGATATTTCTTGTAAAGGTTTACCAGAAAATGTATCTGTTCCGAGAAAAGCGCCCCGTAGCTGTCGACCACATAGACCGCCTTGACCGGACATTCAGACAGCTGTGCCAGCGCTTCTTCAAGGTCAGGTTGCAGTGCGGTCGAGATGGCCATTATATTGACCGTCGTGTCATAACCCTTTTCCGTCAGGTGTTTTACGTAATCGATGGCCTTGTCCACGTCTTTCACATAACAGGCAACGCGCATTAGATTTACAACACTATCTTTTTTGTGAGGTATCTGGTCCAGCTCCACACGGCCGATATCTACCATGGTCGCGATCTTTGCCCCATTCTTTACGCCATCGATCATCTCCTTAAGAAAATCCTCGTCGCAGAACTTGCTTCGGCCGAACTTATCCGGTGAATATTGTTTTTTAGAAAGCCTGTAGCCAAGCTCGACATAATCCACCCCTGCGGCAGAAGACGCGCGGTAAACGGCTTTTACGAACTTATCTTCAAAAAGATGCTCGTTGATAAGCCCCCCGTCGCGGATAGTGCAGTCAAGGACTTTGATCTCAGGTCTATACATATATATACATTATAATATTTTTCTTGACAGAAGTCGACTTTTGCGTATAAATTAATGAATAGGAGATATAAAGATGAAAAGACTGATCCCTGCCCTGTAGAGATCAGTGATAGCAGCTCAAAACCACTTCACCTTTCCGGACCTGATATCATAGATCGCCGTTACTATCTTGATTTCTTTCTTTCCAAATAAAGAGCTGATCTCGCTGCTCTTTGCCAGAAGATTCTGTTTGGTTTCAAGAACGTTCGCTTTGATCACAGCATTTAACAGGTCTTCTCCCTCGATAGAGGGCTGCTTTTTCCTGACCCGGCCGACAACGGAAGAAATGATATTTTTGATCTCAACGACATGACCGGAAACTTTTGCATCGGATACAGCCGCTTTTACAGCTCCGCAATCCGAATGACCGAGAATGACAAGCAGCGGGACATGAAGGTGCTCCAGTCCGTATTCTACGGAGCCGATAACACTGCTGTCGCTTGCGATATTGCCGGCAACGCGCACGACAAAGATATCACCGATGCCACGGTCAAAAAGAGATTCTACCGGGACCCTGGAATCCGAGCATGCCAGTACGACCGCAAACGGTTTTTGTCCGTTGGCCGCGGTTTCTTTCAGCCGTTCACTGTTCAAATTGGGATGGAGCAATTTCATGTCCGCGAACCTGCGGTTCCCGTCTTTTAGCAGTTTTAATGCGGCGTCCCTTGAGATATTTGCTTCTGCCAAAACTGACATGACCAGTGCCGTCAGAAGAAAAAGCACAATGAAAGTGAATCTGATAATTTTATCCATCCGCATTTTGATGTCCTGATTTCGATTTGAAAAGGATTAAGCTCGTTCGGCTCAATATTTTCCTATTTTATCTTTATGCATACCTAATCATTCGACTCGCTTCGCTCGCTCATGACAAGCACAATTCACGGACGCCGCAATATGGCTTCCATCGGCGGGGTTAATTGTTTCACGAGTTCGGCGTTGTATGACCCATTCGGCATTTCTTTTATAGTGGGATCACTTGTTGGATTAGTGCTTTGCGTAATTCTGCTCCACAGGTCCGACCCGTATATTTGCACCGCGCCGATCATATATTTACGTGATTTCGCGGCAAGCGATCCGTCCTGGACCGCCGGATCAACATCGGTCGCAAAAATCGAGATCGAATTATCCTGATTTAGATCGATCTTAAAAGTGCGCAGCTGTTGTGGAAAATCCTTGAGCGACGTGGTTTCTACTTCCCAAAAACCGTATTCCGGATGATTTGGATCGGGAGAAATAAAAGCTTTCACGGTGTTTAAATGGCGATGACCTGCCAGCCACATTATCAAATTGGGATGGCTTTGCAATTCTGCGACCAGATCTTCCAGGGTCACATCGGATCTTGCCGACCAACCCGTTGAGGAAGACGCCGGTTCAACGCCGATCGGAACATGCGCTGCAATGATCATCAGCTGGCCGGCGCTATCTCCGTCAGCCAGCTGCTGTTTAAGCCAAATCCAGCGCGCATGATCCAGATAACCATGTACATGAAGATATGTATAGTCGCTGTCATCCGGGTCTGTATCGTCCAGCACGATCACTTTGAGCGGAAGGCCCGGTTTCGGCACGAAACTATAGCAGCCGGGAGCAGAACCGGCCAAGTTAAACCCGTGGCCGGCCGGGGAAGACGTTGTACTAGAAAATTCGTGCATCCAATCAGTTAACGACAGGGAACGGCGATTTGGATCCGCTTCAACCGTAGGCGGAGTACTAAAGGAAGAGGCCGGTCCGGCATCGATTATGCGACCGACAGGATCCATCCCGTCAAATACCCCCCAATAATAGTAAGTACTGTCTGAAGGATTGAGAAAATCTTTCGTTTTAAGGACCTCGCCGGCAGTGTAAGAGGTTTGGTAATCAGGTGCATTAGGCAATGAGCCCCCCCAGAAGTGATCGTGGTTGCCTACTACCTGATACCAGGGAATATCTTTGCAGAGCCCGGTTGCCTGGAAATTTTCCTGGTAATCAACCGTATCAGATCCCAAATGCGCTCCGGAGCTTGGACTGATGAGGTTACCGTCAAGTATGTCAATAAACCATCTGGTTTCAATGTAGGAAGAACTGTTGACCGCGTCTCCTAAACAAAGGCCGAAATTAAACGGATCTTGTCTGTGTAAGTCATTGATCGTTTGGACAGCCGTGTCTAAAAATTGTGTTGAATACATTAAACTTCCCGAGCAAAGCGCTATCGCCAGCGAGTTAGTTTTATGCAGCTGGCTCCAATAGATCAACTGGTTTGGAGCTTCCTTGTCGGCAATGTGGACATCGGAAATGGTAAAAAATGACAGAAGTTCGGTCTTTTTGTTAAGGGCGGCAGCGTCAAAAGTTGCGGGCATGAGATCGAGCCGCTGATCGTAAGGCAGCCCCGGTCCAAACGACCATTTGCCATAGCCATAAGCATCGTATGAAGAAAAATCAGTTAAATTAATCGGGGTCGAAGGAGTGGCGTCCGGAACAACAGTCCTTTGAACGGTAGTGTAAACAGTGTTTTGGCTTTGCTGATTTAATAAACCGCATCCCGCTAATATAAATATCGATAAACAAAGAACGGGAAGGATAGATTTTTTTATATTGAGTTCCATGATATTCCCTTTATCAGTTTGACACCGGATAATTTAACATACTTTAAGGTTGTCGATTTGTCAATGCTAATATGTAAAGGAAATAAAATTAAGCGCGCCAGTGCGACTTGAACAGTTTACGCGATTGCATCGCCTCTAGGCTGCCCACCTCAAAAGTTAGTTCGCAACAAAAAAGAAACTCCCCCTGATAGACGAACTTCGCAACTGGTTACTTCTTAATCCCATTAATTATAACCTATGCGATTACAACTTCAAGGAGCTCATCTGTGAACAATAACTCTTATGCGATTATTTATCTACCGCCAACAAAGTTGTCTATATTCTTTCAGTCATTGATATTGATTTATTTGTTAATTAGTTTCATAATATTAAAATGCACTTCGCAAAATCATGAATAATCACAAAAACGAGGAAGTAAAACCTTTTCTGAAATGGGCCGGCGGAAAAAGATGGTTTGTCGCAAACTTCCCTGATCTGCTAAAAATTGATTTTGAAAGATACATCGAGCCATTTCTAGGAAGTGGTGCAGTTTTTTTTAAGATCCAGCCACAAAAAGCTTTACTATCTGATCTAAATTCCGAACTGATTACAACATATCAAGCGATCAAAAATGATCACAAAAAGGTTAAAAAGATATTAGAAGATCATAACAGTAATCACTCTAAGAAATACTATTATCATGTTAGACAACAGATCTCCTTAGATATTTATAAAACTGCAGCACGATTGATATATCTGAATCGCACATGCTGGAATGGACTGTACAGAGTTAATAAAAACGGAGAATTCAACGTCCCTATTGGAACAAAAACCAATGTAATAATGGAATCTGATAATTTTGCAGACATTGCAGATTTGCTATCCAGAGCTACCTTAAATAACGAGGACTTTGAAGCTGTTATTGATCGGGCAGGCAAAGATGATTTTATATTTGTCGACCCTCCATATACAGTTTGTCATAATAATAACGGTTTTCTGAAATACAACGAAAGAATATTTTCATGGGCTGATCAATTACGCCTAAAAGGATCTTTGTTTAGAGCAAGGAAAAGAGGGGCTAAAATATTACTGTTAAACGCCAATCATTTTGAAATTGCAAAGATGTATAATGATTTTGGGAATCTCGAAGTGGCAACAAGGAGTAGTATTCTTTCTGGAAAACCAGAGTATCGAAAAAAGATTGACGAATTAATCATAAGGAACTATTAATGCGATCTAACCAAATGAAAGAAAGGCAAATCGTAAAAACGAGGAGAGTTATTACCGGGTTGATGCATAACGTTATAGGAACTGTTTTGCCGTCGATCATAGGGTTGATATTATTGAGCGTTATTTCAAAACCAAAAGAAGTTCATATATTTATTGATAAAGGAGATCTCTTCCTGTATAGTGCTGCTCTGCTATCCTCCTCATTGTTTTTATTTAATGAAAATGAGAATAAAGAATGGATTCTTAAAAAGAATATGATGGTCGATTATTATATAAGCATATCTTTAATATGGTTTATTATTTTTTCCTCAGTTATGTATGGTGGGATATTTTTATCCGGACAAATAATCCCCGTTTTAAATACTGCGATTAACATCGACCTAAACTTAGTAAGGTGGGTCTCAGTATTATTAATCTGTTTCTCTATTTATTGTTCTTATCGAGCCCTTTCAGTCCAGTTTGAATCAAAAGAAGATCTTCCCGATGTCGATCTGAAACAAGAAAGCGACAATGAAATAGATGATCTTATGGTGAAACTTAAAGAAGAAGATGCTGCTACAACTCCAGAATCAGAATCTGGAAAGGACACAACAGGACCAGAAAATCCAGAGGGCAAATAATGGCAGATAAAGCAGATAAAATAACAATCGATTCTATAGAAGTAAATCAACCTATAGGCAAATTTTACATCGGCAGAATAAACTTTAAAGATCTGCTATCAATCACGTTTAGCGACATAAGAAGAATCGAAGAGAGAGACATAGAAAAATATATTGGAATACAGAGGCCTCTCTCCCCAAAGAGAGTTGACGATTTAAAACAGTACATTAATCTGGTCGATGCTTCTTTTCCAACAAGCATAATTCTTTCGATAGACTCTGATAATGTGTCCTATGATCCTGATAATAAGAAATTAACCATAATTAAAAGGCCAGATATTGCAAAAATATTAGACGGGCAGCATAGAATTGCCGGTTTTGAAGACAATAGCATGGCAGCGGAGAAGTTCCAGCTTAACGTTACAATCTTTATCGACATGGAAATAGAAGATCAGGCGATACTATTCGCAACTATTAATAAAACTCAAACTAAAGTTAATCAATCACTCGTAATAGATCTGTTTGAATATGCAAAATCAAGAAGCCCTCAGAAGACAGCACATAATATTACTCGGGTATTAAACTTCAAAAAGGGAAGTCCATTTTACGGAAAAATAAAACTGCTTGGTACTGCATTAGACAAAGAAAAAGAGACAATAACTCAAGCCACAATGGCACAAAACATTATGAAGTATATAACGAAAAACCCGATGAATGATAGGGATATATACAAGCGTGGCGGAAAACCTAAGAGCATTGTTGGGGATGAAACAATTAAGCTTATATTCAGAAATCTTTTTATTGATGAAAAAGACGAGATAATAACAATGATAATTTGGAATTATTTCATGGCCATTCAAAACAAATGGGAGGATGCGTGGACTAAAGTCCAAGAGAATTCCATTCTTAACAGATCTACGGGATTTATTGCATTGATGAAATTATTAAAAGATATCTACGTTAGCTTTAAAAAACCAGACAAGGTAATATCAATAACTGAATTTCAAAATATTTTCAATAAAATCGATTTGAAAGATGGTGATTTTAATCGGGAAGCATATATCCCTGGATCATCTGGACAGGCAAAACTTTACAATGATCTTCTTGCGAAGTCCGGTATTTCACTATAAGCGGCGTAATAATTAATCTATATCCAGCAATTCTTTCAAGGACAAGTCCAATCCCTTTGCAATTCTATACAGGGTCGTAAGTTGCGGGTTAATCTTTCCCTTTTCAAGCTCACTCAGATTGCCCTTAGCAAGATCGTTCTCATAAGCAAGCTTTTCAATGGTAAGATTCTTGGCTTTCCGGAGGGAAGTTATTCTTCTGCCAACTGCCTTTTTCAGGCTCTCATTTGACATCATAGTAATTATTGAATGTACTATATTTGCATGATATTATAGTTCCCTACAGGGAACCGTAGTAAAGAAAACAGCTTATCGCGGAAGAATGCAAATGACATTTAAGTCGAATTGCTTCAAACAAATAATCTCTATATGCTTGTCGCTATTTTTAATTAGTATGATTTATGGGAGTTGTTTGGCTATTTCTGGAGGTGAGTATGCATATGTGATTAGCACAGGAGAAGTATACGATGATAGCCACAATATTATTGGGGTTGTAAATAAATCCGAAACATATAAGGTGATCTCAAATTCTGGTGACGGTCAGATGTATAAGATCCTATATAAACCTGATTCCAATATCGTTGCGTGGATTCGGAGTGGTATATTATCCAACATCGGGGATCCTGATGTTATTCCCGTGTGGGGATGTTCAGATGGTTCCTCATATGTGGAGAGCAAGTATCACCCTATTCCGGAATTTGAAAAGGATGAATTTAGTGGCTCAAAAATGTATTATGATAGCAAGAAATTAAATGGGGAAGGATTAATAAGCGGGGAAAGAAAAATATATGACGCAGATATGCATCTGCTAAAGAAACAATATTATATAAATGGATTGATCGAAGGGAAAAGCATTGAATATAATTCCGATGGAACCACACTAGAAGTTAGAACATTCAAAAACGGGAAACTCAATGGGCAGACTATTGAATATTCTCGAGGACTACTACATGACGGTAAGCCAATAAAGATCTCTAATTATAAGGACTGGGAACTCGATGGCAAGTCAGGGGGTGCGAATTATAAAAACGGAGAACTTCATGGTGAACAGCGATCCCACTATGATAACGGTAAGGTGGAGAGCATATGTAACTATAAAAATGGCGAATTACACGGAGTTAGAAAGGACTATTATGAAAATGGGAGACTATGTTATGTTGGACAATACCTTAATGGGGTGGAGGTTGGGATTTGGAAATATTATTATGATAATGGACGAACAAGAAGAATTGAAAACAAAAACACTCATATGATACTCGAGGAGTATGACGAAAACGGACGAAGAATAATAGATATTCAAGGCCCTACAAGGATTTATTATTAGTAGTCTTTTCTTCCCTAAGAATATTTCAAACAAATTTGATTTGAATATAGCCGACACCGCACAAGACAAAGAAACTCCTTGTGGCAAAGAGCTGCCTTGGTATTGGTGCCGGCTAACAAACTATCTAACTAAGCGAGGACTTTCGAGAACACCTTTGTGTCTACGAAGGAAAGCGGATAGGATTCTACAAGTTCCCCCTTCTCATAAGCCTTTGTGAATAGAGATATGATCTTCTGTTCACGATCTTGGCTTAACCTAAAGAACGGAACCTGCAAACCCTTGTCATTAACATAGGACGGATACTTAAGCAGGAAGAACGGCTCTCCCATCATTGAGAGCTTTTTGTAGATCATTACACCCCTTATATATTCGCCGTTAAAGAACCGGATCATTATATTGGCAAGATGTTCGGGGTTACGCCCGGAAGGCCGTCCAAAGTATACCGTTGTCCTTTTGTTATTTCCCATACAAGACACACCTCCTTTCAGGCAGATTTGATATACTAATAGTCCGATGGAAACATGATCGTATATGCCTGAGGGTCTTCTACAACCCAAATGTCCTTAGAATTCATCTGGGTTTTGAACAGTCGATCCTCAGGTCTAAGATCAGCCTTCTCGTCCTTTACCCATTTAACAAACTCATTCCATATCTCCTGAATAGCAGCCAGGGAGAACTCTGAAATGATCGAAGCGGTTGCTACGATAGGCTTACAGCCAGACAGCGAAGGCCAGCGATTACGGAACACCGGTACTAACACGCCATCGCTGATTGCATTGCCTAAGGTATAAGAACTAATCACATTGTCCATGTATCTCACTCCCTTCCTCTGAAGTAACATCTTCAGATTCTGCTGAGGGTATTGCTTTGCCATAGAACTTCTTGTCCAGCATCAGCAAATTGTCTACGACGATCTCGGTGTAATGCTTCTTCATCCCCTTACTTTCATAGGGCTTGATTTGAAGCTTTCCCTCTATGGCGACCAAAGATCCCTTCTTTAGGTACTCACCGACGATAGAAGCAAGTCCACGCCATGCAACACAATTAAAGTATTGCGTGTCTTTGTCCTTGCCCTTTCTCTGTATGCTTTTAATGGCAACAGTGAATCTTGCAACAGGAATCTCCTCCTTTGTGTACCTTAATTCAGGGTCACGGGTTAGGGTTCCTGTAAGGATCATACGATTTAATGACATGATATTCGTCTCCTTTCATAGATTATTCAACGAAACTCAAAGGCCTATTATTCGCGGGCATAGGAAGCCTCTATAAGCCTTCTGCCGGCATCTATTCCCCGTCTAATAGCGTTATGAGCCATTAGATAATCCTTAATAGCATCGGGGTTAATCTGGCCTGTAGCCAGCTTTTCTTCTATCTCCTTTGTCTGGACATAGAGATCCTTCATAGTTGCACACATGCATATCGCCTCCTTTCATGATGGAATGGGACAGTTAGAACCGGCTATCTTGATAAGCCGGGTGGGGAGAATCTGACCGGCATGGCAACTGTTCGACTACATAGTCGACTTCAGTACCGTACAAACGGTCGAATGCATCCAAAGCTTCAGAATATGTCCCTTCATGGGTCATAAGGACTTCTCCCGTTACCCGGGACACAGCAGCGAACTCTCGCTCATTCATATAAACCACCTCCTTTCTGATGCCAAAATAAGGACTAAACACGGAGTTAATACGACTAAACACACGTAAGATACGAGTCTTTGCCCCATAAATGCTGCCAAATGCGGGCAAAACGCTCAAGATATGTCGAGTGAAAAGGTCTATGAAGAACTCAAGTACTACAACAACAAATCCACGAAGTGACTCAAGTACTAGTAGAAGTATCCGGAAGCATCTATTTAGTCCCCTAGCATGTTTGCTTTTGAACAAAAAGCCGACACAAGAAATGCCTTGTTTTACTCTTAGTTCAGCCAAATAACATCAAACACTTCAGATCAAAAATGCATGAAGGGGGTATGCCACTACGAAAAAAATAGAATTTATCGAGCCTCACGCATATATGTGCCAGCTGAATGAATATGCGGCCCAGCAACTGGGAGAACTGTGCCGGGGATGTGTTTGCAAGTAGCACACATATGTCCGGTTAGAACGTTAACCGTACAGGAATTAGATAAGACCAACTGTTCCTACAACCTTAACGTAATGATCTTCAATCATTAATACACCTCTAAAGTAATACGGGTGTATGTGCTAATAATATTAATAGATTAACGATAGATATTAGAACACAAAAAAGAGTAGAACGTCCCTTTTTTAATCTTCTAATTTAAGGAAATATATAAAAGCATATTAGTAAGCATATGATCCATAGAATAAACGATGTTAGTTGCTCGTTTATATCTTCATGCTATAAGCAATGAATTATAAACTGTTAATATATTTATTGCATAATACTTAGTAATAGCAAAGAAATTTTATATAAGAGCGTAAGTGTTATGTAAATATGTTTATTTATGCTTATTCTATTTACACACTGATTATTGTGTGATGATGTTATTGATGCCAGCGTATCAATTGAAAATAATTACGAAAATATAATGTCTGAAGAATTACGATATAAGCAAATTCATATAGAATTTGTAGTAATACCTGCTCCGCTAATCATAAGAATAAGTATGTATAGATAGAGGGGTACCCCCCAAGAAAAATGCACACGACTGGAAGGGATTATATATAAGCCTTGCTATACAATGCATTAGAATAGTAAAATATAACAGACGGTTAATAGTATGACCTCCCGAACTAATAGGAGATTTATGCTGATAGTTCATGAAGAAAAAAGAAATTTCCTACACAACATATTTGAGTTATTAAAAAGAAAAGAAACTCCATCCTTCAAGAATCTGTACAAATTATGCAAACTCAAGAACAATTCAAGCAATAAATTAATGGATGTAGTAGAAAAACATTTATGGGGATATCCATTGTTCCAGCATGAATTATACGATTCCATTAAGGATAAGAAAGAATGCAACGAGCTATTTGCTCTTTTATTAAGATCGAGCAAATCCTTTAAAGATTTTTTGAGAGGCTTAAATTCAATCCTTGCCATCTTTTCGTCAAAAAGTATAGATAAAAACTATGTCACATCCTTTCAGCCAGCATTTGATATGTTGCGAGAATATGATATCGATTATAAATTGTCTCATTTCATATATGCTTTTCTATTTGAATACTTATATTCACTTGTGTGCATGTGTGTCTTCTTAAGCCAATGTAAGACTTGCTCTGATGTGTTTGTTGTGACCAAGCCAAACAAGCTGTGGTGCTCCAAGGATTGCAGAAAACGAATACATCTCAAGAAATACTATCATGGGACAGTTGCATTGGAAGACTTTGTAAAACGCTATGGTAAAAAACAGGCCATGCAAATGTATGGTCGACTAACTATGTTTGGGTATATAGATCCTCAAGGTGTTATCACAAAAATGTTTGGTGCAAAGAAATCAATGAAGGATCTTGTTGAAATATTCGGAGAAAAGAATGCGTCTATCGTTGTTGATATATTGTCGGGCAAACAGAAGAACAAGCAAAGAATCCAAACCCAAAGCCGCTCAGCTATTAGATCATTAAGAGCAATGTTAAAAAGCCGCAAATAAAGCATTATTCGCTGCATTTGATCTATTCCTACCCGTACTTAAACATGGCTAGTTTGCTGTGTTTAAGCATCTTTTCGACTATTCACTTCTTCAATATAATCATTTCCGTGAGTAATAGTTGTGTATATGCAAGCTCTACTAAGACTTGTGATCAAAACAAAGAAGTGGCGAATAACCTTGCCGCCTTCTTTGATCTGTTATACAAGTGGGATGAAACTAATAACGTGTCGCTGGAAGTGAAAATAAATGAGGATAGAATCGATCGAACTGAAAAGAATTAAGCCGGAGAAAACGCTTAGAGCATTTGCATCATGCGTCCTTACCGGGGAACTCAATCTCAAGCTGTCTTCAATAGCTATTCATTCAGACGGGCATCTCAGCTGGGTAACTTTCCCAAAGATAAGAACACCTCAAGGAGAATTATTCTTCTCTTATACCCCTATGGACGAACACACAAAGACCTTAATTGAAAATGCAATTATTGAAAAATATGAAAAGGAAGTGAAGCTATGGGAAAAGGAAAGTCTAAAGCACCTCCCTTCGTAATGCTCCCAAATGATTTATTGGATGATGCTAATTTTCGAAGATTATCGGAATCCACAAAGATTATTTACATATACCTAAAAAAATCATTTAACACAAAAGAACCTTTTGTGCTGAAACTATCATATATCAGTATGGAAGACATGATTAGTTCAAAAACCATGAGCAAGGCACTTAAAGAGCTTATAGATAATGGATTTATTGAGAAGATTAAACAGGGTGGATTATTCGGAGGCCGCACTACATATAGACTGATTGGTCCGCATAGCAGCTTCTATTATGGGAGGCAAAATAAATGACCATAGGTATGGCTATATCTATAGATGTCTGTAAAAAGGAAAGAACTATTTTGACTGCTCCCATGCTTGAGATATGGAGAAAAGAAAGAACTCAAAGCAGAATACCCAGGGTGTTCTGTAGAAAGGAAGGCGGTGATATGGAGAAAGCACAGCTGCCATCTAATTTGAAAGGAGGAAATTAATAATGAGATCCCCAGTACAGTCCATAAGACAGCATTGCCTTAATTGCGTAGGAGGTAGCCGGCTGGAGGTTAAGCTATGCACGAGTATAGATTGTCCCTTATTCCCATATCGTTTTGGCAAGAACCCTAACAGAAAAGGCATCGGTGGCAGAGGCAACCCGGGAGTGTTAAGAAAGTTCAACTTGAGTCTTGATAAGAATGCACAGAATTGATTTTGACTGACGGATGAAGAAGTATATACATGTTAAATATGCAGTGCTATACTATGCTATAAAGGATGCTGAAATGGACTTGATTAAAGAACTGGAAGAGTATCGCTTGAAGAATAAGATCACACAGGTAGAGCTTGCCGGGATCTTGGGGGTTGCCTTTTCTACAGTAAATCGGTGGTTCAACAATCGAGTTAAACCGAATAAGATACAAAAATATCATATAGAGAATTTGTTGAAGACACGGAAGCAAAAGTAATATGGCGAACAATTATTCAAATCTGTCAAAAGAAGAACTACTTAAGGTTGTTGAGAAGCTTGAGTCTCGCAAGAAATATGGTCTTATATGGGATGAGGAACGAACAAAAGAGCAGTTTGAAAAAGAATCAGATAATGCCCTTCCCGTACTAAAGGAAGTTAAAAACAGAGACATTAAGACTGATTCTTCTAAACCTATTAACATCCTAATAGAAGGTGATAATTATCATGCTCTTTCCGTTTTGAATTATACCCATAAAAGCAAGGTTGACTTAATATATATTGATCCTCCTTATAACAGGGGTGATAAGGACTTCAAATATAATGATAAGTATATTGATTCCGAAGATTCATATAAGCATAGTAAATGGTTATCATTTATTAAGAAACGTCTCTATTTGGCTAAACAATTATTAAAAGATTCTGGCTTAATCTTAATATCAATTGATGATAATGAGGTGGCTCAATTAAAGTTGTTATGCGATGAAATCTATGGAACTGAAAACTTTATTGCAATGATGGTTTGGGAGGGCGGCTTAAAGAATGATTCAAAATTTGTTTCTTTGTCGCACGATTATATTTTGTGTTATGCAAAGTCAAAAACCAATCTAAAAGATCGCAAAGTTATCTGGCGTGTAAAGAAAAAGGGTATTGATGAAATAAATAAAGCCGTAAAATACTTGTTAAAGAAAAACAAAAATAACTATGTGATAGTTTCCGAGAAGATCAAAGAATGGTATGCAGGGCTAGACAGGAAGCATCCAAGTTGGCAGCATAAACATTATAACTATGTTGACAATAAAGGCATTTACTTTGCCGGAGATATTTCGGCAGAGAGTGGCCGTTCCAGACCGTTGTACGAAGTTATTCATCCTATAACAAAAAAACCTTGCAAGGCTCCTGTTCGAGGGTGGCCTACAAAAGACACATTAAATCAATGGATAAATGAGGGTAGAATTCATTGGGGCGAAAACGAAATGTCAGTGCCAAAAGTAAAACGATATTTACATGAAACCGGTGGCGTGGTAATACCAAGTGTGATTTACAAAGATCGTAGAGCTGCCAGAAAATTACTAAAGAATATATTAGGTGGCGACTATTTTGACAATCCAAAAGATGTAGATGTGCTTAAGCTTCTGATTGAATCAACTGTAGAAAAAGGCAGTGTTATCTTGGATTTTTTTGCAGGATCAGGGACGACAGCACAAGCAGTATTAGAATTAAACCGTGACGATGACAATTTAATCAGCTTCATTATGTGTACAAATAATGAGGTTAATGAAGAAACAGATAAAGAGCTTAGGAGCAGAGGACTGAAGCCAGGGGATATTGCTTATGAAAAAGAAGGTATTTGTCAGAAAGCATGCTACCCCAGAATAAGTAAGATTATCAAAGGATACAATGACTTAAACGGTAAAGCAGTAAAAGGCACCAATGGAAATCTAAAATATTTCAAAACAGCTTTTGTTAAACGATCAATTAGTAAGGATAGCCTTAGAAGTCGTATCACACAAGAATGCACGGAAATGCTATGTTTGCGTGAAGGAATATTTGATGAAATTAAAAAGACGCGAGACTATCGTATTTATCAATACAACAATCATGCAATGGGAGTTTATTACTCTCTTGAGCGTGGCGAATTGAAATCGCTTAAGAGGGATCTTGACAAGATAGGAGGCAAAAAAACATTATATTGCTTTACTCTTGATCCTCTTGGACTGGACAAACAGGACTTCCAGGACTGGAAAGATGTATCATTAGAACCAATTCCGCAGAAGATATTAGATGTATATGAGGACATTTATGAATATTGAACTAAAAGAATATCAAAGGGTTGCCGTGAATGAGCTAATAAGTACAGTCAAAGGCTTGTTAAATAAAGAAGGGATGAAAAAGGTTTGTGTATTTCAAGCTCCTACGGGAAGCGGCAAAACCATAATGACCGCTAAATTCATTGAAGAACTTATAAGGGAACTTCCTGATGAGGACATGTGTTTTGTTTGGGTTACTGTCGGCAAGGGCGAGCTACATCTACAGAGCAAGCACAGCCTTGAAAGAATATTTGACGGATCTCCCAGGGTTTCACTTGTTGAAGAAGAATTTAATGGGGGGCGTGAACGCATAGTTAAGAACGAGGTCGTAGTTGTTAACTGGGAAAAACTACGATCAAAAGATAGCTCCACCGGTGATTGGAAGAATGTATTAATGAAAGATGGAGAGAAGATTAACTTCCGTGAAGTTCTATCTAAGACTAGAGAACAGAGAAAGATAATTCTCATTATTGATGAGAGTCATATTGGGGCAACGGCAGAGCGAACAAACGAACTTAGAGACGAGATAAATGCCGATGTCATTCTCGAGATGAGTGCTACCCCAAGGATCCAACCTGACCCAAAAGACCTGGCAAGGCATACAGCAGGCTTTGTTTTTGTTGAGCCAAAAGATGTTATTGATGTTGGGGTGATCAAGAAGGAGCTTATCATTAATCAAAGCATAGACAAAATTGCTAAAGATGAAGATGATTCACAGGAAGTTGTTCTTGAGGCGGCATTTCAGAAACGGCTAGAGCTTAAGAAACTGTTTCATTCTGAAGGATCTAATATCAACCCCCTAGTTCTTATCCAAATTCCAACCGCCGAAGCAGGGAAAGACAAGATCGAAGCCGTTAAAAGATTCCTTTCTGACAAAGGTGTAACTGAGAAGAACAGAAAACTTGCAATATGGCTTGCCGAACAGAAGTCAGAAACCCTAGATTGGGTATCTGAATCTGACAACGAGATTGAATATCTTATCTTTAAGCAAGCAATTGATACCGGCTGGGATTGTCCAAGAGCTCATATTCTTGTTAAATTCAGGGAATCTCATAGTGAAACATTTGAAATCCAGACCGTTGGGCGTATATTAAGAATGCCGGAACTAAAGCATTACTCAAATGAGGCACTGAATATAGGATATATTTATACAAATGTTCAGAGCATACATGTTAAGAGAGAAGAATATAACCCAAATATTATCAAGCATTTGAAGGGCGTTCGTAAAGACTGCTATAAGGACATTAAACTTCTATCCTATTATCGCTCAAGAGTTGACTATGGCGACATTACGGCAAGCTTCGACCCTATATTCGATAAGATTGCTTGCTCTGTATTCGGCATAACAAAACAAGAGTTTTTCGATGAGAACAAAAGATTGCTTGAAAAGAAAGGTGTTGTCATTGATCTTAAGAAATATGAGCAAGAAATAATACAGGATGCAAAGATTGATGGCAAGTCATTTGACGAGGTTATTGGTACTATTGATTCTGAACTAAAAGCCAGGCTGCAAATTGCCGGAAATGACTTGCAGTCATTATTTGAACAAATCATAAAGAACAACCTGGGATCTTTCAGGAATGTTAAGAGGTCAGTTCCAAAGATCAAAACAACAATTTATGTCTGGTTTAAGAAGTATCTTGGCTCTAGAGAATGGGAAGAAGAATCCTTAATGGTACAGAAGATATTTGTTCATAATGGAAATAGGATCATCTTCGAGGGCATCCTCTCGAAAGCCATAGAAGAGTATAGAGCTGTCCGTGAGAAAGAAATATTAAAGCGGTCCGAGGAAAGCGAGCAGTTCTATGATTTTGAGATTGCAAAAGAGGTATTCTACAATCAACATACAGACGAAACAGTAAAGGCAAAGAAATATATTCTTGATCCCTGTTACCTTAATATCGACAGGTCAAATCCTGAAGAGGAGTTTGAGAGTTATTTGGAGGATAACAGCAAGAGTATTGTTTGGTGGTGGAAGAACGGGGAAAATAAAAAAGATTACTTCGGCATTAAATATGAATACCCCAAAGGTATTTTGCATACCTTTTATCCGGATTATTTAGTCCAATTCAATGATGGGCGTATTGGAATCTTTGAAACAAAAGACAAAGGCGACCAGGATGGAAGCACATTTACAAAAGCAAAAAATGAGGCTTTGCAACGCTATATCAAAGAACATCACAAAAAGGATCTATTCGGTGGGATTGCCATTCAGGTCAATGGTTCATGGCTAATCAATCAACAAACTACATTCGACTGGGAAAAATGTTTGCATAATGATTGGAGCGATTGGAAAGAGCTTGTCTTATGAATAAAGCCTTACTATATGTCCGGGTTTCCTCTCAGGATCAAGCCGATGAAGGCTATTCGCTGCAATCCCAGGAAAAAGAAGGCGAGAAATACGCTGAAAGAAAAGGCCTGACCATCGTAAAGAAGTGGTCTGTATCTGAATCAGCCAAGGTTAAAGGCAGGAAAGCATTCAAGGAGATTATCGAATACTCTAAAGCACATCCGGATATTAAGGTCATTGTCTTCGAAAAGGTTGATCGAATGACAAGAAACTTTAGCGATCTATTGGAGGCCTATGATCTAATGGAGAATCATGACAAAGAGATTCACTTCTTTAAGCAGGGTTTGATCATGGATAAAAACTCCAAGTCATCAGATAAATTACAACTTGATCTTCTGGCAGTCCTTTCAAGAAACTATGTAAACAATCTCGGGGAAGAAGTTAAGAAGGGATTAAAAGCAAAAGCCGAGTTAGGAGAATTCCCCGGCGTAGCACCGATTGGATATAGGAACAACAAAGTAACTCACCTTATAGAGCAAGATAATATCCTTGCACCGTTAGTGAAGAAAGCATTCGAACTATATGCTACCGGTAATTATTCCCTATTGTCATTAAGGGATGCCATGACCAAGGAAGGACTTGTGCATAGGGAGCATACTTACAAAGGCATTCACAAGCCTATTATCGATAAAGGCATATTCGAAACTGTACAAGATATGTTTGCAAAGAAGAATAAATACAAAGGCAATCATAGGAACTTTGCATTTACGGGGTTGTTGACATGCTCTCAATGCGGTTGCTCAGTGACAGCAGAGATGAAGAAAGGAAAATACATCTACTATCATTGCACCGGACATAAAGGCGGTGATTGTAAAAAGAATTATATCCGTGAAGAGATCCTTGATGAAAGACTTGCCGAGCTATTAAAGAATATTCAGATAGATGATCACAATCTTGAGATGATAAAGGAGGCACTTCATAAGAGCCATGAATCTGAGAGAGACTACAACGATAAGGCTATAACAGCTTTAAATCAGCAATACACGAAGCTTAAGAACCGATTGGATCAAATGTATACCGATAAGCTTGACGGCGGTATTACGCAGGCTGAGTGGCAATCCAAGTCAGAGGAATGGAAAGATGAGCTTGAGAACATAAACATCAAGATCAACGCCCATAAGGGCTCTAATATCAACTATTACGAGGATGGGGTAAGGATTCTCGAACTTTCAAGAAAGGCTTATTCTCTCTTTAAGACACAGCCGGCAGAGGAAAAGCGGAAATTGATGAACATAATATTATCGAACTGCTATTTGGATGGAGATATTTTGCGACCTGAATACAAAAAGCCCTTCGACTTATTCGTCAAAGGGCCTTCTGATATTCAATTCCTCCCCCGGCTGGACTCGAACCAGCAACAACCTGATTAACAGTCAGGTGCTCTACCGATTGAGCTACAGGGGAATGTTCTCATCCTCTGCGGCTAAACAATCTAGAATAACAATCACTATTCCGATTGCCCGCCGGAGGCCTGCCTTTGGCAGGCAAGCGGGTCCTTGCCCGTCCTGTGGCGGGCGCCTCTGGCGGAAGCTACAGGGGAACGTAAAATTATTATATCCTATCTTTCAGGAATCTTCTACCAAAAAGCAGAGAGTTTCAATTTTATTTGTCAGTATAAAATCCGCACCCTATCAGGAGGTCTTTCCCCTTTATTTTCATGATGTATGAGATCTTGGGCCCGATCTCGTTTGTGTTCTTGTATTTCCATTTATAGCTCACCCAGCCCTGCCCGGGATCGCGGGCAATAGTGATGAATTCTTTCACGAACTGCTTGCCGTCGACGTCCTTCAGGTCCATGAGGTCACGGCCGATCAGAGAGTGGTCCGCGCCGTGCGCGAGGCACTTACCCTTGAGGTCAAAAACGAAAAGATAAAGATCTCCCTGAGAGAATTTCCCCTTTATGTTGTCGAATTCCGCGAATGCCTTTGTCTGTCCCTGTTCTGCATAATATTTCAGGCCGCTCTCGACAAGGCGTTTAACGCGGTTAAGCACGCTCTCTTCATAATACAGTGTGTATTTGGCGGCCAGTTTATCTACCGTGCCGCGGGCGGTCATTTTTGAAATTGTCCTGTTTATTTCAGGCAGGTATTTGGCGTATTTCGATGTTTTTGAAAAAGCGAGATACCAGTTCTCTGTAGTCAGGTAAGGCTTCAGATACGCTATCTTGTTCTCCAGGCCGAGCTTTTTCGATTCAAAAAGTCCGGAGTACAGCCCATAAACAAAAAAATCGGCTGTCCCGTTATTTAACGCCTCAAAATTTTCCTTCACGGTATTCAGTCTGGAAACATCCAGTTTATCCTCCATGAAACTGTCAAAAGCCTGGCCGAAGCTGTCGCCCACTGTTGTCGTGCCGCTCTTTCCGATAAGATCGTCCCATTTATGGTACGCGAAAATCTTATCCTTGCGGACGAAAACCACGACAGGGTCCTTCGCGTAAGATATGGAATAATTCAGATATTTTGTGCGCTGATCCGTCCGGTACAGAGCAACTACGGCATCGATCCTGCCTATGCGGACATCATTCATCACGTCATCCCAGCTTCCCTTAAATTCTATTTTCAGCGGGACGCCGATCTCTTTACAGGCTTCGGACAGGATCTCCGGTCCGACCCCGACTATCCTGCTGCCTTCCTGCCACATGAACGGAGGATATTCCGGATGCCCGGAAGCAAGCAGGTAATCGCGATTCTCTTTTCTTCCCGAGACAAGGAATGCTGCTGCCAGGACCAAAAGAACTATTACCAGCAAAAGCATATATCTTTTCTTCATAAACAAACCTCCCGTTGTATAAATCATGCTGAGTTTTGAGGGTTTAAGTTGGAAATTATTTTAACATTTATTTTGTGATTAGTAAAATGTTTTTGCAAGTTGGATTGTAAAGAGATATATTTTTCTACAAGCGAAGCCAGAATAAAGAGGGCTATTTCCCGATTTTATGTTTTTCTGTCAATAATTGAATAACTTCTGCTTTTTTTTCGTTTTCTAAATATGTATTATTTTTGAGATGATCCAAGGCCGTATCCCCTTTGCGGTCTTTGATATTTACATCAGCTCCTTTGGCGATCAATATTTTTATTACGTCAATATTAACATCGTAGTTATATGAGGCCAGGGCTTTCATAAGAGCTGTTTCCCCGTCATTATCTTTTGCGTTCACATCAGCTCCTGCCGCGATCAGGGCATTTATCGTTTCCAAATGACCGTGCCTGGCGGCATCCATAAGCACTGTATAACCGTTTTTCCTTTTAATTTTCACATCAGCCCCGAGTTCGATCAAAGCTTTGACTGATCTTGTTCTGCCCATTTTTCCCGCCCACATCAATGCTGTCAGGCCGTATTTGTCCGTTTCGTTCAGATCAGCCCCGGCATTGACCAATGATCTTATCTTGTCCGTGTTATCAACGGATATGGCTTTTATAAGTGCTGTTGGAACTTCTTTGTCTTTTCCTTTTTCTTTTTTCCAGGTCTTCAGGTTTTGCGTTATTTCTTCAAGAAAAGATATAACCTCCTTATCTTCACGGCTCAAATATCCAGATTCAAATCTATACATTCTCCTTTTAGCGAAATCTAAAGCTTTTCCCCCCAGATCATTTCTTGCGCTCACATCAGCTCCAGCGGCGATCAGTAAGGTCAATATGTCAATTTTGCCCCAACCTGCGGTATGCATTAATGCTGTATTACCCGTGTTATCTCTTGCGTTCGGATCAGCCCCCACGGCGAGCAATAAAGCTAACATGTCCATTTTGCCTAAATATGCGGCAATCATTAATGCTGTATCACCCTTGTTATTTCTTGCGTTCAGATCAGCCCCCGCGCCAATTAGTGCTTTTGCTTGTGTTATTTCGTCATTGTGCACAGCTGTTATTAGACTATCATTGCGGTTACTTGTGTTCATATCAGACTTTTTTGGAATTAATGCTCTTGTCACATTCGTTATGCCCTCCTTTATGGATGGAGACAATTGAGGAGGACAGTAATTATTTTTTGTCGCGGTTTTAATCGGGGCACTTTTCATTCTTTTATCCAATAATGAAACAATATCCCTATAAAATGGTTTCAAGATACTGTCCTTGTTATCTTTAATATAATCCAGGGACGTTTTCCCTTCCTTGCTTTTTTCGTTCACGTCAGCCCCCGCAACGATCAAAGCTTTTACCATGACCACATAACCTCGCCTCGCGGCTTCTATCATCGCCGTATTCCAGTCATTGTTCTTTACGTTCAGATCAGCCCCTGCGGTAATTAATGCTTTTAATATGTCCGCATGACCCGATCTTGCGGCCTCTGTCAGCGCTGTATCGCCTTTATCATTTGTCGCGTTCAGATCAGCTCCTATAGCAATCAATGATTCCAAAGCTTTTACTGAATCGGTTTCACGGAAAACGGAAGATCCCGCGGCTGATATCAGCTCAGTATTGCCGTCTTTATCTTTTGCGTTCAAAACAGCTTTATCCTCAACAGCTCCCGAAGCAAGCAATATTTTTACTGCGCCGATTTCCCTTTCCAATGCGGCCTGCATCAATGCTGTTCGTCCGTCTTTATTCTTTGCCTTTATATCCGCGCCTGAATTTATCAATGTTCTTACTGTGTTGGTATTGCCGCAAGATGCGGCACACATCAGTGCCGTTCTATGATAATAATCTCTTTCTTCAATATCCGCGCCCGCAGCGATCAATATCTTCACTATTTCCGCTTTGTCTTGCCATGCCGCCGCAATTAAAGCTGTTTCATCATCGTAATGTTTAGTCCGATCTGGCCTCACCATAGACCAAAGACAATTTTTTACTTCAACATCGGCCCCGGCGGCGATCAATGCTTTTACTGTATCGACATTCCCATTTTTTGCTGCCCTTATAAGCAATGTATCGCTAAGAGCTCCCCCGCTACCGTCTGTGTAAAAATTAACTTCATTCAAAGCTTTTTTATCAACAACCGCCCCGGCAGCGATTAATATTTTTACCACATCCTCTTTGCCGTTTATCGCGGCTTTCATCAGCGCAGACTGACCATCTTTATTCTCCGTGTTTATGTCAGCGCCGGCCCCGATCAATACTTTTAATATATCCGCTTTACCGTATGAAGCCGCCTGCATCAACGCGGTTTCTCCTTTACTGTCCGTTGAGTTCACACTGGCCCCGGCGTCGATCAACGCTTTTATAATATCCGTATTGTATGTGAACACGGCTAGACTTAATATACTATTGCCATTATCACTTCCTTTAACGTCCACGCCGGAAGCGATCAGGGCTTTTACCTTCTTTGTATCACCCTTTAATATTGCACTCCCCAATGCATCTCGGCCTTCGCTGTTTTTTGTTTTGGCATCAACATCTCTTGCGGGTCTTTTGCCCATAGCAAGAAGCAGTGTGTTCGGCGTGGTTCTGTCCTGGATCTTATTGGCGGCCCCTTGGTCCGCGGCCGGCATAAGACCGGCTGTGCTGCTTATTTGAAATTGCATTTCTTTTTCCTTCCTGCATATTCTTCGTTGATAAAAATCGGGAATTTCACGCAATTTTCATTGCGATATACCGCTCGGAAACACGAAACCCGATATTGCCGTTCCGGCCCCCGGGATCGCTGTTTCCCCGGTACGCGGCGCGCCGGTAATCCGGACAGTTGAAAGCCCATGAACCGCCGCGCAGCACCTTACGATTGCCGCTGTCAGGACCTTGCGGATCTGTCAAATTATCGCCCGCATATGTACGATAACAATCAGCGCACCATTCCCAGGCATTACCCGACATATCGAATATCCCTGAAGGAGTAGCGCCGTCAGGATACCTGTCAACAGGTGTTGTTCCGCTGCTGTTGAAATTAACGCGTCCTTCGTGAGAGGCTCCGCCCCACGGACATTCTCTTCCTTCGGTGCCCCTTGCCGCGAACTCCCATTGCGCTTCCGTAGGCAGGTTGAAGTTCCTGCCCGTTATCTCTGTCAGGAACTTGCAGTATTCAGTCGCGTCGTTCCACGATACATTTACCACCGGATGCAACGCCAATGCTTGATCGGCCACGAGATCAGGGACTTTTCTTTCCATTATCTGAAGATAACCAAGATATTCGCCGTTTGTCACAGGATATTTACCCATACCGTAATCGCTCAGTGAAATCGTTCTTATCGGCGATTCATGTAATACACTGCTTCCCATCCTGAATGTCCCGCCTGTTATCCGTACTATATCCGGGATTTTTACTTCCACTCTCATATATACAGGATTTAAGATCGCTCTTGCCGGGTTCAGCTCTGTCACTCTCATTCCTCTGATGACCGTACCAATTGCTCCCATTTTTTTCCGTTCTTCCTTTTATTGAGCGGGCAATTAACTCCGGACGCTTGACCCGCTATAATATCATCGTAAGCTTTTTTGCGAAATTTCAATATTTATATTTTATGATGAGTGAATATGGGGGGTCTTCCGACTCGCAGCTTGACAAGCTCTCTGCTCGCTCAAGACAAGTTTCTTTTTTGTATTACAGACCCTGCGATTTTCGCAGGTTTTTTTATTTGTTATTATTTTCAAGTTTTACGTCTGAACAGCGGTTTGAGATCGATCTTTTCCCAGTCAGAATACCCTATCCCCTTAAGCCAAACCGTTTGATCTCCGGGAGCCGTTATTACCTGATAAGCTGTGCCGCCATGAGTAGACCCGCCGGCTTCCCATGAGATACCGAGTATTTCCTTCATCGCGGGGACATCGATCCTGCCCTTGTATTTTTTTGAACTTACCAGCGAGAGCAGATTATTTCTGCGCGTATCCTGGGGAACTGGCGGGGGAACTTTTTTTTCCCATGAGACAGGCAAAGGCCTGACAAAACTATTGTAAGCGACCAGATATCCACTCTCTTTTTCCGATCTTCTTCTCACTCCCCATGTGGGCCATTCAAAAGAATAGGCAGCATCTTTTCCTGCCACCTGGATGATATAGGATACATCGTCAGGAGTCTTCTCGATTGTTTTTTCAAACTCGTCTATGGTTGAACAATCAAACATGAAAGAAAGCAGGGATACAGGGCCCTGAGTCCTTCCTTTGGTCAAAGTCGGATCTGACTGCATGCCATTGTTCAATTCCGCGAAGATACCTTTGTTATTAATGGCGGTCTCGGTAAAGATCGATCCAAGAAATTCTATATCGGCGACACTGTTGGATCCGTCGTCAGGATTGAATACCGCAATGGTCAGCGAGGGCAGCCATCTTTTCCAGTATGCGACTGAATAGAAATCCCAATCACGGCCGAAGATCATTTTGCCGTCATGGCTGTAGTTGTCCCATACAGCAACGCCGCTGCAGCCTTTTTTGGTCTTTGGCTTGTTTGCTTTCTCGGCCCAAATCCCGGCATACTGCGCCAGGTTCATAAAAGCCGCGTTCACCATTATCTGCTTTTCATTGCCAAGGCCGGAGGTTTCCGCCATGCCATAAACGAGCTCCTTGAGGCGGCGGTCAGTATAAGTATTAAAAAGCGCGTATGCGCTCGCTTTTTGGTCTTTATAAGATATCCCCTCAGAAGTGAGATAGTCTGTGACTGAATTATAGAATTCGTTCAGCTGTGGCTTGAGCAGACCTCCGTATTGCCGCCCCATCTCCCGCCAGCTCCCTTTAAGGACCGGAACATAAAATTTATCATTGGCGGTCCGGTAAAGGATCCCGCCCTCAAAAACGGCCGCCTTGCGCAGAGAAAGACCGCCGCAGGAAGACAAGAAGAAGGAAACTGCAAAGAGACCAAAGACACAGAACAATAGAACGGTCTTTCTCATTTATTACTCCTTTTTTGGTTAAAGTATAATAGAATTTTTAGCAGCTGTCAAAAGAATTTCTTGACATCATGCAGTCTCCATTATAAGATATATTCAATATTTATAAAATATTCGTTGAATGTTGGTAATTTGTAAATTTTGGCATAACAGAGGAGGCAAGCATGAAAAAGCTGATTTTTGTTTTATTCGTTTTTCTGATGATGACCGTGATGTTCCTTGAGACCTCGTTTGCGTGCTGGGGTTACCGTCCCATGGGAATGGGCGGCACATTTGTCGCCGTGGCTGATGACGCGAACTGCGCTTACTGGAACAGGGCGGGCGTTGCCCAGTTGGATAAGTGGAAAAATGGAGAAAACCAGATCATTCTGACGACCCGGTTTTTGGACAACGACGGTTTATTCAATAGGGAAGCAAGGGTCGGTAATTCATATTATGACTCCGTCAATTTCGCCCATAAGATAAACGGGAATTTAGGCTGGACCTTTGCCGGGGAGTGGAGCGGAGGAGGAGCGGTCGCGCTTTCGCCGAGCATAGGATTCAGGCTTCCCTGGAACGAAACTATGTCTCTTGGTATAGGTTATTTTTACTATCGGTCGGAAGATTACGGATCTCCTTTCGGGACCAGGGTAATGACCGATACCGTCCAAAATCAGATACATCTTGATTACCTGTGGAGAATGAACAAAGAATGGTCTCTCGGCGTACATTGCGAGAATTTCTGGCTGTTGTCGGGTTATACAACATCTCCTGACATCCCCGGATGGAAACAGGAATTCAGCAACTCTGTTGGTGATGGCGTGAATTTCAGGCCTTCCATAGCCTGGATGCCCGAGGGGAAGTTAAAAGGACTGGTGGTCAATGCCGGTATCTATGATGCTTTCAGAAGTTATGGTGATCCTTATTATTCGGCAGGCTTTGAGTATACCCCGCAGGCCAAGGACAAAGAAAATTTTTGGACCAGAAGTTCATTCAGGGCCGGGATATATAATTACAGGACAAATCCTGACGGCGCGGTAACCCTGGGATACAGCTATAAGATCGACGACAAGCTTGATATCGGCTATTACAGCTTCTTATGGCTTTCAGCCGATAAATTCGCCGCGAATTTCAATCATAATGTAGGTGTTGCATATAAGTTCTAAAAGGAGGGTTTATGAAAAAGTCTTATGAGTTTAAAAGGTCCTGTTTTGTCTTTTTAGCGGCTATGCTGGTCTTTTCTTTATTCGGATGCTTAAAAAGCAGCGGTCAGCTCCAGGGATACCCGATCTCTTCTGATGTTTTTACGACGCTCCAAAGGACGATCAAACCCGGCCCAAAACCGCCTGTATCGATCGCTCTTGATGAATTCTCAAAATACAAACAATATGGCTATGGCAGCTGGAAGTATGGCGGTCCTGCCAAAGCAGACGTGAGGACCGATATAATGCCGGCAACTTACAAAGGTGCATCGGTAACTAAAAAAACTAAACTTTTAAATTTCTTTACAATATCCGACATACATATTACCGATAAAGAAGCTCCCAATCAGGCGATCTATCTTTCCCATATATACAAAGCATTGCCGATCAGCGCTTCGCTATGTTCAGGGGTCATGATGTATACAACACATGTCCTTGATGCGGCAGTACAGACGATAAATGCTCTAAACAAAAAAGATCCTTTTGATTTCGGGATCTCTCTGGGCGATGCCGCTAACAGCACACAGTACAACGAAACAAGATGGTATATCGATGTCCTTGACGGCAAGGTCATCACCCCGAGTTCCGGTGCTCATATCGGTGCCGGTAGCATCGATTATCAGAAACCTTACAAAGCGGCAGGGCTTGATAAGTCTATCCCCTGGTATCAGACGCTCGGCAACCACGATCATTTCTGGATCGGTTCAGTCCCTGTGGACTATAACCTCAGAAAGGATTTCCGGCAGACTTACATAACAAGCGAAGTCATGGCCATGGGAGATATCCTGAGAAACCCCGCGAATATAAACAAACACGATTTCTATATGGGAGTATTCGATTGTTCGGCCTCTGACGTTAAGATCAGATACGCAGGCCCTGTTGCAGATTTTAAGAACCCTCCAAAAGTCGCGGCCGATCCTGACCGCCGTTCACTCAAGAGGGATGAATGGATGAAAGAATTTTTCAATACTTCATCAAACCCTGCCGGACACGGATTTAATCCTGCCGACGCGGACAAGGGTTTTGCATGTTATAGCTTTGTGCCGAAGTCATCCGTCCCTATAAAGGTCATAGTGCTCGATGATACCCAAAAGGAAAACGATAATTCTAATGATGTGCACGGCCATGGCTTTCTTGACTCTGCACGCTGGACCTGGCTTAAAAAAGAACTTGCTGCCGGAGATGCCGCATGTCAGCTGATGATCATCGCTGCACATGTGCCGATAAACGTAGAAGTGACCGCACCCAGGTCCGAAATGGGATGGTGGACCGATCCTCAAAATGCCGTGTCGCTTCCGGGCCTGATAGCCGAACTTCAGAGCCATCCGAACTTTATGATGTGGATCTCGGGTCACCGCCATTTGAATATTGTTAAAGCATTTATATCGCCTGATCCGGTCAACGCTCCCGAAAAAGGCTTCTGGGAGGTAGAGACTTGTTCGCTCCGGGATTTCCCGCAGCAGTTCCGAACTTTTGAGATATTCCTTAACAGCGACAATACGATCTCGATCGTCACCACCGACGTTGATCCGGCGGTCAAAAAGGGCTCTCCCGCGGCAAGATCGCGTGAATATGCTGTTGCGGAACAACAGATAGTTGGTTTCGACATATATAATGTTAATCCAACAAAGGATCCGACCATTAAGCCGATTCCGACCGGATCATATAACGCAGTGCTTATTAAACAGTTGAGCAGGGAAATGCAGGCTAAGATGGGTAAATATGCAGCTCCGGGGAGTAATTAATTGTGAAAAGTTTATTTGCAAAAAGTCTTCTCGTTCTGCTGCTTGCAAACGCAGCCTTAGCTGTTGTAGATCCCCTGCCATCCTGGAACAACACCGCACCGAAGAAAGCTATCATCGCCTTTGTCGGGAAGGTGACAAAACCCGGCTCGCGGGATTTTGTGCCGGTTAATAAACGCATCGCCACCTTTGACAATGACGGCACGCTTTGGACGGAGCAGCCGCAGGCTTCCCAGGTCTACTTTATCTTATCCCGCATCAAAGCCCTTGCGCCAAAGCATCCGGAGTGGAAAAGCAAGGAGCCTTTTGCTTCTATTCTCAAAGGTGACATGAACTCCGCGATGGCCGGCGGCATAAACAACGCGCTTGCGGAAATGATGATAACCACTCAGTCGGGGATAACCACGGATGAATATGAAAAACTCGTGACTGACTGGATCGCCACCGCGAAGCATCCTAAGACCAAGCGGCTATATACAGAGATGATTTTTCAGCCAATGCTTGAGGTGCTCGCCTACATGCGCGCGAACGGATTCAAAACTTACATTGTCTCCGGTGGCAGTACCGATTTTATGCGTCCGTGGTCGGAAAAGACCTATGGTGTTGTACCCGAACAAGTCATAGGAAGCAGCATAAAGACGAAGTTTGAGCTTCGCAGCGGAAAACCGGTGATCGTTGGTCTGCCGGCAGTGAATTTTATCTCCGCCGGAAACGGCAAACCCGTCGGTATCCAATCCCAAATCGGCAAACACCCGATCGCATCATTCGGTAATTCCGATAACGACCTTCCGATGATGCAATGGACAGCAGCTGGCAGCGGCCCCCATTTTTGTCTTTATGTACATCATACCGATGCGAAGCGCGAGTGGGCTTATGACCGCAAGTGCAGCGATCCCTTCGACAAAGGTCTTGACCAGGCCCTGTCCAAAGGCTGGACGGTTGTGAGCATGAAGGACGATTGGAAGATCATTCACCCGTTCGAAAAGAAGTAAATTCATACAATGCAGGCTAAGATGGAGAACTGGTAGTGTTTCAGCGAATAATTATCATATCTTTTCTGCTGTTGTTTTCGATAGCTGTATGGGCCGCAATTTCCGTATTATCCCCTGACTCGGCGCTCGATCTCGCCTTGGGAAAGAAGTATCAATTGGAGCCGGGACCGAACTTCCCTGCTCGCAATGATGCGAGCGATCTCACGAGTTTAACAGACGGGCAATATGTCAAGGGCAAGCCCTGGTCCCTAAAGGGGGCCGTTGGCTGGAAAAACACTTCACCGGTAGTGATGACCGTCGATCTGGGGGAAACCCAGCCGATCGCAGGATTTTCCTACAATGCGGCTATCAATACTAATATGTATACTACCGGCATCTTGTTCCCGGGCGCTATTTTTATTCTTGTGAGCGATGACGGAAATATCTGGCATTATGAGGGCGACCTGGTCGCTCTGAGCGGAAAAACCACCGCTCCTACTGTTTCAGGTCCCGCCGTTTATCGCTTTCAGAGCATGGGTTTTAAAACTCACGGGCGATACGTAAAATTTGTGGTCGCACCCAGGGGCGCTTATACTTATGCGGATGAGATCGGGGTCTATAAAGGCCCGGACGCGTATTTGATGAAGCCCTTTACAGGTCCGAAGATCGCTGATCTGCCGGCTTTCTTTACCAAAATGCGGACTGCCGCTTTTCTAAGGCTTAGACTTGCAAACGACCTGGCCGCAGTGACCCGGGAATTGAATTCGGGCGGATTTCCTGATCACGTTTCCGGACCGCTGAATAATAAGCTCAAGGCCATTGCAAAGAAGATCCCGGCCGCAACGATCGATCTGCCGGATACCTTCAGCACGATCTTCCCGATAAACGATCTTCATCGGAGTATCTTCGCGGTGCAGGCGGGTATCTGGCGCGCACAAGGCCTGCGCCGGACCGTCTGCTGGCAGACCAACCGCTGGGACATGCTTAACCCGATCACCACGCCGGTCCGGGGCAATGCATCGATAAACATGGCTATGATGAACAACGAATACCGCGGCGAAGTTTTCAATCTCAGTAATGCGGGAAACACCGATGCAAAAGTTACATTGACCCTGAAAGGCTTGCCGGGAGGTACTGATCCTTCCTATGTGGAATTTCACGAGGTGTTGTTCACCGATACCCAGCCTGGTGTGCCTGTTGCGGCGGCATTGCCATTGATCCAACATCAAAAAGGAATTTATGCAATAAAGATCCCAGCCGGTCTTACCTGTCAAGTGTGGTTGAACTTTCATCCAAAGAATGTCAAAGCAGGGGAATATAACGGCCGGCTCATTCTGGGCAGTGACGCCGTAAGTTGCAAGCCAATACCCGTCCGCTTGAAAATTTATCCTCTCAGATTCCCCGATCAGCCGGCGTTGCACGTGAGCGGCTGGGATTACACGGACCGCGAGCGCATTTATGCGGTCACCCCGCTGAACCGCGGCGCGCTGGTCCAACAACTCTGTGAGCACTTCGTTGATTCACCCTGGGGGACTTTAAAGGTGCTGCCTACAGGCAAATTCGACGCGAACGGACACATGATCCAGTCTCCGGACCCGCTCGCGTTCTATACCTGGCTGCAGCTCTGGCCCAATGCGCGTAATTATCTTGTTTTTGTCAATGTCAAGGAAAGTTTTGCTGGTTTTCAGATAGGAACGCCGGCTTTTCAGCAAGCCGTGACCGATTGGATCAACTGGTGGTGCAGCCAGCTCGAGCAATGGGATATCAAGCCGAACCGGCTTGGCCTTCTGCTTGTGGATGAACCCCGCACGCCGGAACAGGACCGGATCATTATCGAGTACGCAAATATCATCCTTGCCGCCCAGCCAGAAGTAATTATTTGGGAGGATCCCTCCTGGTCAGATCCATCGAAAGGGACCCCTGACTTGTTTACTTTGAGCCGGGTGCTCAGTCCGCATTTATCCGTCTGGATCAGCCATGATCCGAATTTTGACGATTTCTATATCAAGCAGCGCGACGCAGGCCACAAGCTTTGGTTCTATAGTACCTTTGGCCCGAGCCGGCTGCTCGACCCATACATTTATTATCGTTTGCAGGAATGGTTCGCGTGGAAATATAAGGCCGAGGGTTCATCTTTTTGGTCTTTCAGTGATGCTTCCGAGGTCCCTTCATGGAAGAACGAATATCTCGGCAACGGCGCGCCGGTCTACTCTCCTTTATTTATAGACTCCAAGTCTGTAACACCGAGCAAGCAGATGGAAGCTATCCGGGAGGGAGTTGAAGACTATGAATATCTTTGCATGCTTCGCGACCGCGTTGAACAGCTTGAAAAGCAGGATGTGGAGGATCAAGCAGTAACATCGGCCCGGGTGCTTCTGGACACTGCAGCCGACCGGGTTACCGCGCCAATAACCGATGTCTCTCTATCGCGATGGGACACTGCGAAGGACCGTACTATTGCCGACCGGGTCCGCAGAGAGATTCTAGAGAAGTTAACAGAACTGTCTTCTCTTCTTGCCAAATGATCGGCCGGTATAAGTAACCAACCCTTGATCGATATCAGATCAATTCAGGTTAAAGCAGAACCCCGCGGATATCTGGTTGCTTTGCCAAGCAGAACTTCCAAAGTTTATATATTGAAGGGTATCTTCTATCATGAACATTCTTTCCATAGGCCCTATACCCATTCCGATCGTATAATCCATTTGCGTATAATCGCCATAGGCCTGTTTTGTTGTCCTGTAATTCACACCTGCATAAGGGGTGAATTGCTTTATCATCTTGCTGGCTACAAGGCCGGTATTGTATTGTGTGTTTGTCATGGTGGCCATCGACATGTTGCAGGTACGGATCCCCGCGTTCACTGCCAATGACAAGGGCATTTTCAGGTCTTCGCTCAGTAATGTGTATTTTGCTGCCACGCCGATCGACGACATCGTCATACTGTTCATGGTCCTGGCCTGGTCTGTGGCTTTTTGTGAATAACCCAGACCGATCGACCCATACAGGTCCAGCCTGTCATTTATCCCGTACCCTACCGCGTCCATCCACATGACATCCGTGCTTCCCATGTTGAAATAGTTCTGGTCCACCATGGAACCAAGCATCACGTTCCATTTTCCCTGACCTAGCGGGCACGCGGTCATCATTATCTCTGCCGAAGCTGCAGCAACAAGGATCAGACAAACCAGCAAGCCAAACAACAAACGTTTCATATTGTTACCTCCCTGATATAAGAATTGTAAATTGACCGGATGAATATGTCAAGAAATATCTCTTTTTATTTTTTCTTTTTCATCGTCAGACCATAAGGACAGCTTATTTCGTTCAGGTCTTTATTGATCGGTTTAATATATTTTCCCTCAACAACAAGATAATTATTTATTTTATCTGGTTTGTCATAGTTTAGCTGAAGCACTATAGCTTCTTTGTCCTTTTTTGTTCCTTTAATATACTGCCATTTCCCTTTTGAAGTGAACGTTTTATCCCCGTCTTTCGTAGCAATATATATGTCAGTCATATCATAAGTCCCCATAGCTCCGCAGCAGCCTTTGTACAGGACGATCGTCGTTTTAAGAGCGCTGCAATCAGCTCCCGGGGAAGTGCCTTCATAGGATGCGATCATCTCTTTAGCAAAAGAAATTGTTTGAAAAAGGATCATGCATAAAAGGAAATAGAATATCCTTTTGCATACGATCATACAAGTTTTCCGTCCCGCATCTTCAGCTTAATATGGGCTTCCTGCGCCAGTTCCTGGTTATGCGTTACCAGAAGCACTGTCAGGTTTTCATCCCTGTTCATTCTTTTAAGTATTTCCATTATCTCCCTGCTGCTTGCCTGGTCAAGGTCTCCTGTCGGCTCGTCAGCGAGAAGTATCTCCGGGCAATTTATCAAAGCCCTTGCGATGGAAATGCGTTTAACCTGGCCTCCGCTCATGTTTTTAGGGAGGCTGTTTATGCGGCTGTCGAGTCCGACGTCTCTCAGAAGTTTTACTGCCCTTTCTTTCTTTTTTTCAATATCTTTTTCTCTTGAGAAAACAAGAGGAAGAAGGACATTTTCAAGTACTGTCATCGTGGGTATAACGTGAGCCTGCTGGAAGACGAAACCGATCTTTTCCGACCTTAAAGCGGAAAGAGCTTCATCGTCAAGGCTTGCGACATCGCTTCCGTCTATCATAATATGTCCTGAAGAAGGTTTCGTGAGACAGCCGATCAGGGACAAAAGAGTGGTCTTGCCTGAGCCCGAGGGACCGGCTATCGAGATCAGGTCGCCTTTTTTTATCGAAAGATCTATCTCGTTCACAGCAAAAATAAGGCTGCCTGCGTCATTATATAATTTTGTCGCTTTTTTAAGTTCTATCATCTTAACTGCCCTGCCTGATCGCGTCAAAAGGATCTATTTTTGAGCTTTTAGCCGCGGGATAAAGCGCGCCTAAAAGCCCGAGCACGGCCGATATCAGGATACAAACGGCACCCATCTCAACAACCCCTCCAAAAGACAGTATAAAAGGAAAAGGCAGGTGTTTTGAGAGGAAGAGATTAAAGTCATAGATCAAGAATGCAGATACTAAGACTCCGATGATACCGCCGATGACGGTGGAAAACACTGATTCGATAAGGACAAGGGAAAATATGTCTCTTCTTGTTGCGCCGAGGCTTCTCAGTATGCCGATCTCCGGCCCCCTGGCTTTTGACATCGCGTAGAAGACGCCTGTTATGCTGACCGAGCTGAGTACCATCACCACTATGAATATCAGGACGGCCATTATTACCATCCTGTCAAATATGACCTTTATGCCCCTGTTGAACTGCGAGCTTCCCATCACGGCGACCTGAGGGATCGCTTTCTTGATATTTTCTGCACACACGCTTATATCGGTCCCGCTGCTGACCTTTACAAGGACGGAGGAAATTTCATCAGGCCTGTACTTTATCATAAGGCTGTGCATTGCGAGCTGCCTGGCTGAATCAAGCGGTAAATAGATGGACTTATCCGCTCCGATGCCGGTCCTTTCAAGGACGCCGGCAACTCTGAACTCGCTTCCGAGTATCTTAATTTTTTCACCTTTCATTGACGGGATATCAGCGCCGATTATCACCTCATCTGCTTTAAGCGAGTTTATCCTGTTCTTTTGAAGCCAAGGGGTTATCACGAAATCTGTCGAGGCATCAAATCCTATAAGCCTGAAGGGGATACCGAGACTGCAGCAGCTTTTTGACAGCGTCATCAGGAAAAGTTCAGGAGTGACTTTATCCACTCCATCGATCTTTTTGATCTTTTCAGTAAGGTCTTTTTTCATATAAAAAAGCGCCGGAGTTCCTGTCTGAAAAGCACTGATCATCGCATTTTCTTCACCGGAAGGAAATACTACGAGGTCCGCTCCCAGCCTTTCCCTTCCCGTCTCGAGGCTGTAGTTTATGCAGTTAACTATTGTAAAAGAAGCAAAGATCGAAGCGATAGCAACAGCCGCGATCACAATTGTGATCACGGTCCAGAATTTGTTGCGTTTAAAGTTCTTATAAGCCAGCCAGAATAGGTTCATTTATCCAGAAAGAACTCCATTCCTGAAAGTATTATGAGGATCACTCCCAAAAGTACCAAAACCGGCAATGTATGCGCTCTGCAGCACATCATAGGATTGTTGCAGACGGGAAGTATATATGACGGTACAATGATGACTAAAAGGCCTATTAATATATAGATCAAAGAAAATATCCTGTTTTTATTCATATTATTTCTCCTTCTTATATTATCTTAAATAAAAAAGGCGGAAAAATCAAATCCGCCTTTTTAAAGTTATTAAGTTGAATTATCTTCCCGTGCAATAAGAACTTCCGCCTTTTGAGGAACATGGAGCGCCGATACTTGTTGTGCAACTGCAAGCTCCGCATGGTGAAGTAGCGCACGAAGCAGGGCATCCTGAACCATAACAACCTATTCCGCCACCACCACCGCCACCACCGCCACTACCGCCGCCTGATGTGCAATTGCTTGATCCGCCGCAGTTACCAGCGGTCGTGCAAACACAGGATCCGCAAGCGCGGCATCCAGGAGGGCATCCGGCATCAGTGCAGCCACCGCCTCCGCTGCTGAAATCAGGCGCTTTTGAGCCGCCTGTACAGAAGGAAGATCCTCCGCAACCGCCGGCTGAAGTGCATACGCAAGAACCGCAGCCCTTGCATCCTGTCGGGCAGAAACTGTCGGCACAGGCTCCGCTGGATTCACTGCTGCCTCCGCCTCCGGTATATGTTTTAATAGGGCAATTTGAAGATCCTCCGCAGCCTCCTGCGGAAGTGCAGGCGCAAGCCCCGCAATTTTTACATCCCGTGGGACATCCTGCATCCGTACATTTTCCGAAGCTTGAAGTCCCTGCCCCTCCGGCAGCGCTTGTTTTGCATTTTCCGCCTTTACAGCTTGTTGAACTGTCAGTGCAGCCGCACGCGCCTCCGCAAGCGATGGACGAATCAGGATTACATCCGCAGCTCATGCATGTGGAAACGCTGGAGCAGGCATACAAAGTAGAAGAACCCCCGGACGAAGTCGGATCGAATGCCGTGTCTTTAGGTGTTGCCGTGGCCTCTGTTGTCTTTACTATTTCAATTGTATAGCCTGTAATGGATTTCCCAGCATCCACCACCTTGTCGTATTCTTTATAGCCGTCCTTTACCACTTTGAGCATCGTTGAAGCGTCGGTTTTCAGGTCAGACACGTCCGCAATGCCCATGTCGGTGGCCTTGACCTCTACCCAGTCACTGGACGAGGATGTATGCAATCGCGAGCTCGGAGTGACACTTGATTTGCTGACAAAGACTGAGCTCATCGGCACTATCGAACCGGTAGCTGCGTCTTTGACCACAACAGAAAGTGCGCTTGTGCTGGACATTGAGCCTGTGGGTCCCGATGATTGTTTTGTCTGTCCGCAGCCGTAAATAAAAATGCCGAGTTGAGCGATCAGGAGGAAAGCAAAAAATACATATAGACCTTTTTTTGTTTTCATATATATTTCCTTTGTGATTATTAATATACCACTATATTAATTCTTGTCAAGAGGTTTTCGCTGCATCTGATAAAAAAAGACCCCTGCCGAAGCAGGGGTCTGGATCAATCTAAGATACTAAAATTAATATCTGTTGAATGAACGTCTTTCGCCGCCGCCGCCGTCTCTCGGGCGGTCGGTCTTGGGTCTGCCTTCATTGACTGTCAGTTCACGGTCGCCCCACTTGTAACCGGTCATCCCGGCTATAGCTTTTGCGGCATCCGCGTCTTCCATATCAACAAAACCAAATCCGCGCGACTTTCCGGTGAACTTATCGTTCACTATTCTGGCCGATATCACGTTGCCGAACTGGGAAAATTTTTCCGTCATTTCCGCGTCCGTGGCTGACCAGGGAAGGTTACCTACGAATATGCTTTTCATGTATAAAAACTCCTTTGTTAGATTTTTCTGCTGAATAATGATTTAGTGGACCAGTTTGCGTGGTGACACTCACAAAAAGAAGCAGAGACCTTTTTAATTCTCAATCATTAATCCCGACTTCTATATGATAACACGGGCTGTCTTAGAAATCAACAGGGTATTTGCTTGGATTAATTTTAAGACTTTATCGCCTTAAAAAGCAAAACCGAAATTTATCTGGATAAAAGGCATGGCCGCATTCATTCTGTTGATGTTGTCATTAACAACCTGCTTCACCGAAGGTTCCAGGTCTCCGGGCCCTACCTTTGTTTCATATTTTTCAAATGCCAGAGGTATCTGGACCCCGACCTCGGGTATGATCGAGAAGCCTTTCAGCCTGAAATTGTATCCGATCGACGGCGTCAGATAGAAGCCCCGCAGGCCGATGGTCGAATCATAGAAAGGCGGATTGACCTCCTGTATAGAATGCGCCGTAAATATCTGATATCCCACCCTGGCACCGGCAAAGAGATCACTGATGATATATTTCCTCAGCATCGCTTCTATGTTCAGCCCGTTTATCATGACATCCGCGCCGCAGGCCTGTTTCATCGGCGGGATATAAAGACCTCCTGCGCCGTATCCCAGCTCAAGGCCCCTGCCGGCTTTCATAAGATAATAGCCGCTTACGAAATGCGGGATACCGATCCCGAAAGAAAGACTTTTACCCTCAGCGATAGCGGAAGGACAGATCAGGCATAAAAGCAATAATGATATAAACAGGTTTCTTTTCATGATCTTAAGTTAAACATATTCTAACATGATACGATTGACCGGTCATCAGTATTATATTATTATCTATATGATGGCAATAGATAAAGTCCTCCAGTTTATTTTTTATCTGTTCGCGATGTTCTGGGAGATCCTGTGGGCGCTGATACTCGGGTTCGGTATCTCCGCGTTGATACAGGCAATCGTGTCCAAAAAAGAAATGGCAAAGCTTCTTCCGGACAATTCGCCTAAGACCCTTACCATTGCGGCCGGCTTGGGCGCGGCATCTTCCTCCTGTTCTTATGCGGCAACCGCAATCGCCAGGTCCATGTTCCGCAAGGGCGCGAACTTCACGGCTACGATCGCTTTTGAATTCGCATCCACGAACCTCGTGCTTGAGCTCGGCATCATCATGGCAGTCCTCCTCGGCTGGCAGTTCACCCTTGCGGAGTTCGTCGGCGGGCCGCTGATGATAATAACGCTTGCTTTGCTGTTCAGGATATTCCTGAAAAAACAGATGGTCGACGAGGCTTTTGTTCAGGCAAATAAAAGACTGCCCGGCTCCATGGAAGGCCATGCGGCTATGGATATGTCGCTTTCGGAAGGTAGCATTTTTCAGAGGATGTTCTCATCAAAGGGCTATACCGCAACAACACATTATTTCTTCATGGACTGGTACTCGCTCTGGAAAGATATCCTGCTCGGACTTGGCATCGCCAGTGTCCTGGCAGTCTGCGTGCCCGATAATTTCTGGCAGTCGTTTTTCTTTTCAAATAACGATCTTCTCGCAAAACTCTGGGGCCCTCTTATCGGGCCGCTCGTCTCCATGCTCTCATTCGTCTGCTCGATCGGCAATGTCCCTCTTGCCGCGATCCTCTGGGCGGGAGGCATCAGTTTTGGCGGGGTCATATCCTTTATTTTCGCGGACCTCTTGATCATACCAATACTCAACATTTACAGGAAATACTACGGCAGCAGGATGATGGTATTTCTTTTCTTCACTTCATACGCCGCCATGGCGCTTGCCGGATTTCTGGTAGAGATGATATTCGGATATTTTAACCTTATACCGGCAAGACGGAACTTTGAAGCGATGCACATGATGATAACTTTCAATTATACGACGGTCCTGAACATCATCTTCATCCTTCTATCATTAGTGATGCTTTTCAGGTTCCTGAAAACGGGAGGGCCCGCTATGCTCAAAGAAATGGACAACCCTCTTCCCGAAGAAGGAGAGCACTGCCATCACTGCCATTAAGACACGAAGTTATTGATGAATGCTATTTCAGCTGTCCGCTTACATCTGTAACCGACAGGATGTTGCTGTCTATAGCAATGGATCTTATTGCCGCCCCGGGTTTTAGATCGAATTTTTTAAGGTCAACGGATTTCCATGCTGAATTATCATAGGTCTTGTAATAAAGCACTTTGTTTGTTAAGTCTTTTATCAGCACCCATTGGGCGTAACCGTACATAGTGATGAAAGACTCTGGTTTTTCTTTGATCGCTCCTTTGGGAATATCCACCATATTCAACAAATGTTCCGCAAGATTTACTGCTTCTTTTGCATTCCCGGGCTTGAGAGCGGTATCCTTGCAGATAGCCATGCGGACAAAGCGGGAAGGCGGGGTCCAATCCCCCGGAAGTCCAAGCAATCCGCTGCCAACCCCTGTCGGCTCGATCCTTACGCTGTTCAATGTCTTTGGCGCTCTATTGAGGGAATCAAGATTGATATAGTTCCTTAGATTGGTCATCTGCCAGGGAAAGTCAGGACTGTTGGTCATAACGCCAAGGGGGTTGTCATATACTTTTATTTGCCCGCCGATGAATTCGATCACAAGATTTTTCCCTGTGGCATCATGAACTGCGATGTGCATTCCCAGACTTTTAAGTTTCTTAACGTCAGTATCGCAGACCGTTACTGTAGGAAGCGCCGCCTTTACATCATCTACCGTTGCAAAGTTCCCCAGGATCCATGCGGCCAGAGAATCAACCGGGACAAATTTGCCCGGGGCCGCTTTCTGGTACTTTGCATCGCCGAACATCAGTCCTCCCACAGCCAGCCCCTTCTCATTGAACCCTTCAACAAAACAATCTTTAAGCCCGAATGCGTTGATGCCCAAGAAACCGTATTTAGACGTCCAATTGGAACCTCTGATCCCTTTTTTATCTGCGCACGTGTGTTGAATTCCTCTGGGAATGATCAGGATCTCGGATTTGAGGTCGATCGGAAATTCCATGGAGCGGCCGTTGACGACCGTATTATCTTTTGCCTTGACCACAAAATCTGTGCAGGCGGACGCTGTCGACGGGATTAAAAGACAAACCGAAAAGATCAGAATAAATAATTTCTTCACTATCTTTTCTCCTTTTTAAAAATGGAATCAGCCTTTTTTGTCGGCGTGTATCGTTATTATATCAGCAGTTATCTTTGAGTTGGGCACGATCATTTTTTTATTCCCGTTGGACATGATGGTATTGAATATCTGTATCTCATCTACCCTGCCCTGGACCCCTCCGACACCAGAGGCCCCTGCCGCTTCTATATAGTCCCCTATGTTAAAAGGCTGAAAAAATATTATCATGACACCTGCGGCAAAGTTCGAGAGCGATCCCTGAAGGGCCAGGGCAACGGCCAGGCCGGCTGCGCCCAGGATCGCGAGAAAGGAAGTCGTCTCCACCCCGAGCTTGTTCAGGATGATGATCACGACAAAGGTCATGATCCCGTAATAGGCCGTGTTCTTTACGAATGAGACAAAGGTCAGGTTGATCTTCTGGACGGTCAGTATTCTTTCTGTCATCTTCGCCGCGATCGAAGCCACCCACCGGCCTAAGATATAAATGACTATCGCCGCGATTATATTCGGCGCGTAATGTGCGGATGCACTGAGAAAAGCGTTAAGATAGGTTTCCATATTAGATTGATCTCCTGTCAAGAATATTCTATCACGAAAGGGAAAAGCGTAAAAACTCTAATGTCGTCTCACTCTTCCCAGTAATCTTCCAGTTTATATTTTTTAAAGAACTCGTTCATCCACTGCATCTGCTGCACGGAGGTCGTCTGCTTAGTGACAAAAATATATGACCTTAGCGGTCTTTTTCATGCTAAAGCGGGCTCGCCTCCGCAGTTGAATAACCGAGGATATTTTTCGCTTTGCGGCCGAGATCATGCAAGAAGTCATAGTAAGGGACCAGATCACCAAAGTTTATAACAGAAGCGGACATCACTACTGTAACGTCCTGGACCGGATCATATTTGACAACAGTCGCGTAACCGGCATGGCCTCCGTCATGTCCGTATCCCAATCCCGGGACATAAGATATTCCCAGTCCGTATTTTTTGCCTTTTGTTCCTTCCGTCATCATTTGGACGGTAGAAGCCTTCAGTCCCGCTTCTCCCCTCATAAGACGCCTGATCCAAACGGCCAGGTCCGCATCCGTTGAGATAACATTCCCCTCGGCGACGTGGGGAGACATATTATCCTCGGTCGTTTCTAAAACTATACCTCCCCCATAGGAATAGCCCCTGGCAAAGGGTTCCGGCAATGTTGTCTGGTTGCCGAGCTTTGGAAAATAGGTTTCATTCAGACCATTTGTTTCTAAAAAATTCTTCCGGATAAATTGATCGTAGCTTTGTCCTGACACCCTCTCAATGATCTTGCCTAATATGGAATAGCCGGTATCGCTGTAATGGTATGCGCTGTCCGGAACAAAATAACTCAGTTTGTTTATCGCCACGACTCCGACCAGTTCATCAAAAGTAAAGGTATGAACGCAGTCAGATCTCTCGATATAACTTACATAATTTTGGCCGGCGTACGGCACTTCTGATGTCGCCGGTATGTCGGAATTACTGATGTCCCATATTCCCGCGCGGTGTTTGAGTATCATCCTTATCGTGATCTTGTCTTTGTAAGGGATAGCATAGTTTGCCGTATTTGGCACATAAGGCTCGCTGGAGCCCGGGATCAGATCTGTTATTTTATCATCTATGTTAAGTTTTCCCTGCTGTTGAAGCAGCATTATAGAAGCGGCTGTAAAGGTTTTTGTAGTGCTTGCCCCGCGGAAGTGGACTTTGCTGCCTGCGCCGCTTCCAAGGTTGCTGGCGGAAAAATAATTGCCCTTGGGGGTCGTGATATAGATAGACACTTCTCCTTCCCAGGTTGGTTTGCTGCTGGCATAGTTTGCCCACTGCGTTTTGACCATATTGTCGAGATCCGGATTATCAAGACCAGTCTGTGTTCTATTTGCACATCCCGCCACCAGGCAAATAAATATTGTCAGAGCAGCAATAGCGTATTTAGCCATTATTCAAAATAATTTTTCAGGTCTATCTCCGTCCATCCCTGAAAGTCCCTGACATTCAGCCAGATCTTCAGGTCTTTGGGAATAGCGACGATCGTGTAATATGTTTTTAACCCGCTGGCCTTATCGAAGCTCGGGCCGCCTTCAGGGATGGTTTTATCAAATATCTCCATCATCTTTTTGGCATCGATGCTGCCCTTATTCTTTTTTCCCATTGCAAAAAGATTTAGACGCCTTTCCTTGGTGAACCCCGCGGCCTTTCCGTCCGGCAGATCCCTTGCTACCGGCCAGGAAGCAGCGATAAAATCGTTCGAATCCGCGACAAGCCCCTTCTCATCGTCCACTCTCCTGCGGTAATCCGAGGTCGCCCATTCATAGCAGTAAGCTTTTTTGGCATCCGCGACGTTGATTATTAGACCTCCCTGCGGTCTGACGGCATCGAAAAAAGCATCGGCCTGATCTATTGTGCTGGAGTCAAGCATCATGGACATAAGTGCGGAATTTGAATTCATTCACTGTCAGGAATTTCTGGTAAGGGATTATAGCCATAGTCCCGAGATCCCAGTTCCTTCCCGCAACGGTCGAGCCGCCGCGCGAATAATCTTTCCAGGCGATCATTCCGGAGCAGGAGCCGGCCGGCGCCATGATAATTGCGCCGAGAGCCTCGCTGACGATAATCTGCTTTTCAAGTCCCAGACCCGATGTCTCACTCATACCGCGGACCCATTCTTTCACGTAATAGGGATTGCGGTCTAAAGCTTCTTTGCACATTTCCAGCAGTTCTTTGTATGGAGCTTTTTTCTCCCCTATCAGGGTCTTTGTCACGGCCAGATCATAGAACTCGTTCATTTCACTTTTCAAAAGGGCTCCGTACTGCCTGCCCATCTGCCTGAAATTACCCTTCATCACCACAACGTTTATCGCTCCCGCTTTATAAAGCTTGCCGCCTTCGAACTCAGAGACAAAAGCCGTTTTTATCGCGGCATGGGAACAAAGGAGCAGAGCGGCAAAGAAATAAAGCGCCAAAACAAAATAAGACAGTTTTTTCATCCAGGTCCTCCTTGTCAGATCATGATAATTGATTATATAATATGATCGTTACCGGTTCAATCTGAAATTTGGCCGCGAGGCAGGGTCTTTAGCAGAAAACTCTTGAGATTTTCATTTCATTTACATTTATGAAGATAACCTCTGCAAAGTTCATAAAGGGGATAGTGGGACCCGATAAGACCTTAGATGACGGCATCCCGCAGATCGCTTTCATCGGCCGCTCAAATGTGGGCAAATCCAGCGTCATCAATTCTTTGACTGACCGGAAGGCCCTGGCCAGGACCAGCTCTTTTCCGGGGCGGACCCAGCAGATAAATGTATTTTTAATAAATGAAAGCTTTTATTTTCTTGACCTGCCGGGATACGGATTTTCCGGGGATTCGAGAGAAAAGAAGGATCAGCTTCAGGCCCTGATCAACTGGTACCTGTTTAAATCGCATTATGAACAGAAAAGAGTCGTGCTCATCATAGACGCAAAGGCGGGCCTGACAGACAGCGACATTGAAACGCTTCAGGCTTTAGAAGAACATCAAAAGGACATTGTAATTGTCGCGAATAAAACAGACAAAATAAGGCCTTCAAAACTCAAAGAACGACTTCAGGAGGTCTATGATATTTCTTTATGCCACAAGGTTATTCCGTATTCTTCAGTAAAAAAAACCGGCATAAAAGAATTAAGCAGGGAGATCTTTGATTAAGGAGTAATGTTGCCGGCCATTCTTACTGAATTTTACGGATAAGATCGCATTCTTTTTTTAGAAGATGTGTATCTATCCAGATCTGGTCCCCGAATTCGATATTCTCGTCGGATTTGCTGTCATAGGCCGGCCACACGGGCAGACCCGGCCCGTTAGGGTTTCCTGTCTTTGCAAAATTCACCCAGTAATCCATGATATTTTCAGAAAGAGAGATATCCGCGTCATAAAGACCTAATTCTTTCTTTACGTTCCCAAAAACGTACAAAAGCTCCGCGCCGTGAGTTGCCCCCATTTTCTTGCCGAAAGCGGTCGGAGAGACCCTTGAGAAGTAGTACAGGTAGGTCTTAGAACTCCTTCCTTCCCGGGACCGGGCGACAAACCTTGCCGGCTCCGTAAAGATCGCTACGCTTGCAAGGCGGTCGAATGCAGGCCTGACATCAGCGGTTTTTTTTGCAGGGAACATAGCCAGCACCTCGCGGAGATGGCTTCCGAACTGCAACACGATCCACTTCTTATAATCGGAGACCTTCATCGGCCGGTAAAAAGCCGTACCCTCGTCAGCGTTTGAACCGATCATCAGCGGGAGGTCACAGTTCTTATCCTGAGAATACATTGTCTGGGGATCGTCGGGGATGACATAACCGTCTACCACCGGGGCGAACTTCAAGCCGGGCGAGAACGGTGTCAGAGCGAACGGATAGGCCCTGATGATCTCGTCGGCCGATCTGGCGCGCATGGCCGCGATCGGGTCGCTTGCCTTATTGCATTTGAGCTTTACCATAAGCTTTTCCGCCTCTCTGATCGCTTTATGCATCTTGCCGTCAGCCTGGGGAAATATATATTCTTCGCCGTAAGGCCCGCCGCTCTCGCAGATGCCCCGCCTGAAGAGTCCTGCCGAGAGCGGACTGATCATGTGGAGCGAAACCGCCTTCGAGCCTGCAGATTCCCCGAATATGGTTACGTTGCCGGGATCGCCGCCGAACGCCGCGATATTATTTTTGACCCACTTGAGCGCGGCGATCTGGTCTAACAGGCCGTAATTACCCGAAACGCCATTAGGCGATTCCTCTGCCAGCTTGGGATGGACAAAAAAGCCGAACGGGCCTAGGCGGTAATTAAAATTGACGAACACGACGCCTTTTTTCGCCAGATTGGTCCCGTTATACTTTGGCATCGAGCCGGAACCCATCGACCAGCCGCCGCCGTGGATAAAGACCATTACCGGCAGTTTGTCGCTCTCACTTGTCGCGGGTGTCCAGACGTTAAGATAAAGACAGTTCTCGCTTGTTTTTCCGACATTCTTACTTTGCGGCTGCGGGCAGGAGGGCCCGAAGGAGATACACTCTCTTACATCTTCCCAGGGTTCTACAGGCTGTGGCTCTTTCCAGCGCAGGTCTCCGACAGGCGGCACCGCATAAGGGATCCCTAGAAATATGTGCAGGCCGTCGCTGTACATCCCGCTGATAAATCCGCTTTCCAGTCTGATGATACCCGCTTCTAAAGAACTTGTTATCCCGCTTATCGGACCGCTTTCCGGGCTGACAATGTCCGCACCCGGCGGGCTTATCATTCCGCCTACAGGGACGGGTTCCGGGCTGATGATACCCACGCCAAAAGAAACGGAAAATATGCCCAATACCAGCAGAACCGCCAAAACCGCTTTTCTCATCATTTTCCCTCTCTTTAAGCTACATTATAATGTAAGGGGACATTGTATTCAATAAGAAATACGGCTATACGTTTCCCCCCCTTTTTTCGATGCAAGTTTTCCTTTGATATCTTCGATAAAGAATTAAGACTATGGAGTGATTGAAAGACTTGACCCTGATCAAATAAAAGGAGGAAAAGGAATATGGTTGACGGCATAAATCCAAATGCAGCTGGAGTTGCAGGTGTAAAAGCAAGCTTGTTTTCATTTGCGGGACTAAAGGAAGCTGCAATGCTACTCTCTGAGACAGTTGAGAGATATTTCGCTAAAAATGTTCAAACGCAACCGACCGGACAACCGAAAGAGAAGAATCTTACCTGCTTGGAAGCGGGGATGAGTTCACCAGCTCCCGTCACTAAGCAACCGTAATAATTCAACTGCTGTCACCTAGAGGTTAGGGATTTTTTACCAGCTAGCAGTCTTTTTTCAGGACAAAACGATACGTTTATTAGTTTCACAGTTTTACTTCGTCTTTCTACGCGACTCTTTTCAAAATATCTAGCTTCATAAAATAATTATTGCCAAAATATTGTAATGTGTCATAATGATCGGAACGATCCGTATTTCAATATTTGATCTGAACAATGAGGGGGTGATATTATGCTTAAGAATTTATCGAATACCGACAGGATAATAAGACTTGTCATCGCGGTGTTGCTGGCGGCGGTCTGCCTGTCAGGCGCGGTGTCGGGTATATGGGCGGTGGTGTTATGGATCGTCGCAGCGATAGCGCTTGTTACAAGCGCGATAGGATATTGCGGTCTTTATCATCTGCTGGGGTTCTCCACGATCAAGAAATAATCGGCATTACAGCCGCGGGTCTCCCCGCGGCTTTATTTTCAGAAAGAGTTATTCATACCTCAGTGCGACTATCGGCAGGAGTTTTGCCGCGCGCCAGGCGGGCCACAGACTGAATATAAGACCTGTAAGTACTGAAAAAATAAGGGCCAGCATTATAGATCCCATAGAAATATATGTTGTCCACCCTGCAAGCGCCGATATCGTCCAGGAGACGCCTGAACCGAACAGAATACCGATGATGCCGCCGAACACGCAGATCATCACTCCTTCGATAAGGAACTGCAGCATGATGTCGGAATTCTCCGCGCCCAAAGATTTGCGGAGACCTATTTCTCTCGTCCGCTCCATCACCATCACAAGCATTATATTCATTATCCCTATGCCGCCGACAAGCAGGCTGACAGCCGCGATCGCTCCGAGCAGATATGAAAGAGTGTTGACCATTTCTGAAGCGGCTTTCTGTATGTCGGCCATGTTCCTGATCTCTATCCTGTCCGTCTGGTCTTCTGTGAGCCTGTGAAGCTTCACTATCACGGCAGGTATCTCTTCAAGGACATAATCCATGGAATCCGCATCCTTCACCTGGACGTCAAAATAATTTATATAATCCGTCCCAAACAGCCGATACATCGCTGTCGTGACAGGAACGATTATCTGGTCATCCTGGTTCCTGAAACCCGAAACACCTTTTTCCGGAAGCACACCTACCACCTTGAAGCTGATACGGTTGATCCTGATCTGTTTCCCCACGGGGTTCTCGCTGCCGAAAAGCTCGTTCGCGACCGTGACCCCGATGACAGCGACCTTTGCCCTGCCGGCGTACTCGCCAGGCGAAAAGAATTTTCCGTTCTGCGGGACAGCATCCCTGACGGCCTGATAATCGGTCCCGGTCCCGACGACGGACGTGTTCCAGTTCTTGTTCTGGAAGACTACCTGCGCCCTGCCGCTGGCATAAGGAACGACACTTTTTACCGCATCTATCTTTTTGAGCGCTTCCAGATCTGCAAATGTAAAACGCGTCGTGGAATCGGTCCCCATCGAGATGCCCCTTGAGACATTGGACGTTCTTACCATCAGAAGGTTCGTCCCCAGCGATGCAAGGCTCTTTTCGACCTCTTTTTTAGCGCCGGTCCCCACGGCAAGCATCGCGATGACGGCCGCAACTCCTATCATGACGCCGAGGATAGAGAGAAAAGACCTCAGCTTGTTGGCTCTTATGGTCATAAATGATTCGTAAATATAATTGATTATCTCGGAAAATGAGAATATTTTTCTGCCTGGTTCTTTAAGAGAGGAAAGTTCTATTGACTTAGAAGCCGGGCCCTTTCTTTTTACTTCGTCAGAAATTATGTCTCCGTCCCGCAGTTTTATGACCCGGGAAGACACCTCCGCCAGTTCCGGGTTGTGGGTGACCATTATAATGGTATTTCCTGCGTTGTTCAGTTCTTTAAGAATATTTATGATCTCGACAGTCGACTTTGAATCAAGATTGCCGGTGGGTTCATCAGCAAGTATGACCATAGGATTATTTGAAAGAGCTCTTGCGATCGCAACCCTCTGTTGCTGACCGCCTGAAAGCTGGTTGGGCCTGTGGTTTATCCTGTCGCTTAAGCCTACCTTTTTGATGATGTCTTTAAGGTTTTTACGTTCTTCCTGACTGACGCCTCGCCTGTAGATGAAAGGGATCATCGCGTTGTCCAGCACGTTAAGTCTCGGCAATAGATTGAACATCTGAAAGATAAAGCCGAAAAATCTGTTGCGTAGTCTCGCGTATTCATTGTCCGAAAGCTTTGAGATATCTTTACCGAGAAGAAGATATTGTCCCGCGTCTGATTTATCCAGAAGCCCGAGTATGCCTAGCAGCGTGGATTTTCCGGATCCTGACACGCCCATTATCGAGACGAATTCACCGTGTTCTATCGAAAGGTTGATGTCTTTCAGCGCGTAAACGGTCTGCTCGTCACCGATCCTGTAAGTCTTTTTTATCCCTTTAAGCTCGATAAGGGGCATTTATTGTCGCCTTCCTCCGCCCAAAATGGAGGGGCCCTGCGGGCCGCGGTGACTGTCCTGGGCGTCCAGGACCATCTTTACAGAAGGAATGAGCACTTCGGCTTCTTCCGACAATCCCGAAACGATCTCGATGCTGTTTTCATTTTCCAGCCCGGTCTTGACCTGGACAACACTGTAATTTTTGCCACCGCCAGTCTTTAAAAATACCGAAGGGTTTTTGCGGACCGTGCGCACCGCGTTTGACGGAAGTAACAATATATTCTTTCTTTCTCCCTGGAAAAAGTTGACAGTGGCGCTCATTCCAGAGCGGAAGTAAGCAGGAACGGAGTAAGGGAGAACATCGACCTTGTAAACGGTCACGTTGTTCACCTGTTCGGATTCGTACGCTATATGCTCCACTACAGCGTCTATTTTCGTCTCCGGATAAGCGTCCAGGATTATCGTCGCCTTCTGCCCCAGGCTGATACGGCCGAGGTCCGTCTCATCCACCTGGGCTTTCACTGTGAGATGGTCCGCCATCACCAATACGGGCGAGGTTTTATCGATCGACTGGCCCGGTTCCATGCTGCGTTTTATGATAAATCCGTTGAGTGGCGCCATCACCGGCGAAGGTTTATATACCTCTTCCCAGTATTTTACTTCTTCAGGTCCCTTTGCCGCCGCGCTGTCAAGAAGGACGGCCCTGTCTGATGAGCTGACCAGTGCAAGTATCTGACCTTTTTTTACATTATCTCCTTCATTCACAAAGATACTGTCGATCCTCCCGGATACAGCCGGTTTTATCTCAAGCCTGTTGCGCGGCATCACTTCACCGACGCTTGATATGCTCGCAAGGATGTTGCCTCTGGTCACTTTTACTACCTCAGGCTTTTTTTCTTTTTTACCTGAACAGGATGTCACCAAGACTACCAGCATCAACAGGACCGCAACCTTAAAAGATCTCATTTTATTATCCCCCCGTAAGAATTATAGAAAGCCGCTTGCGAAACAAGCGCGGTCTTTTTGCTGTTAAGCGCGGTGATCTGCGCCTGAATGCCGTCGTTCTCCGTCCTGTTCCATTCGTCGAACGTGACCAGCCCGTCCAGATATTTCGCCTGGGTTATCTCGGCCCTTTCCCCGCTGGCCGACGCGCTCGTTCTGTCGGCGGAAAGCCGCTCGAGACTGTCGTTGAACCCCAGAGCGGTCTGCTCGATGCCGTACCGGATGTTCTTTTTGCTGTTCTCAAAATCCTGAAGGGCCTTGTCATATTTTATGCCGTTGATGAAATAATCCGTTATATTGCTCCCGCCGGGGAATAAAGAGTAAGACATGTTAAGGGATATCGTCGACGAATCGTTCGAAGGCGGCCAGCTTGAGCCGCTTTTTGAATAGTTCCCGGAGACGGATACAGAAGGGAGGAATTCGTTTACGGTGCTCTTTCTGTTTATGTCCGCAAGTTCAAGGGAATATTTAGCTGTCCTGTATCCTACCGAGGTTTCTGTAAGTGTTTTATAATCGATGTCGGTCAGTTTCCCGGGAATTGATATGTCTTCAACGGTCGCGATATCGGACCCGGTGATCTGTGAAAGTTTCAGTGCCGCGAGCTCCACATCCCTTTTAGCGCTGCTGAGCCGGTAGACCGACTGCCCCTCATCCGCCTGGGTCATCAAATAATTACCCTTGTCCTCTATACCGCTCTTGTATCTCAGCCCTATGAGCCTTGTGTTAGATTTTCTTCTTTCCACTATTTTTTTCTGGAGTTCCACGTTCTGCTGGGCGGTCAAAAGGTTCACATAAGCGGATCTCAGGTCGTAATAGACCTGTGACCTTGTGCTGTCGAGGTTTGCCTTATCCGACTGCCACTGGGCGTACGCCGATTGGAGATTAAAGATATTTTTAAAACCCGTAAAAAGAGACTGTGAGGCCGAAACGCCGTATGAATAGGATTTTGTCAGCGTCGATGTGGCAGAATTATTAGTCTTCGACCCGCCCAGGCTCGCGGATATCTGGGGCAGGAAAGCCGTCATCGCCCTGTTGTACTGCCAGTAAGAAGATTCCGCCTGCTTCTGGGCGCTCTTTATGGAATTGTTATTATTTTCAGTAAGGGACGTGACATCTTTCCATGAAAGGGCGAAAGACGAGGGACACAACAAGAAAGGAAAAATAAATGTGACTATCGCTGTATTAACGAAAGTTAAATGAAAGTATTTCTTCATAAGATTTAATTCAATTATACTATATTAGACAATTCGCGGGACAAAAGGTTCCTGAATTATTGCAGATATCTTTTAATTTGCTCAATAAACAGAGTTTTTATACCGGCCTGTATAAAAGACTACGGATATGTGCTGTTAGTTGTGGTTGATTTGCTTATTCCTGTAACAGGGTCCGTAATAGTCACCGTGATCGTGACTGAGGTCGGGTTTGTCATACTCGCCGGGCTTGTCCAGTTAGTTGAATATCCGGTATCGGAAGAGAAAGTCCCTCCTGCGTTGCTCGTCCATGAATAAGTAAAAAGATTATGGCCGCCATTTTCATTGGTAACATTGCATTGCAGCGGATAAGTTGTATTCAGCGCAACATGGGAACTCAAAGCAGGACTGATGTTTTGAATAATCGGTCCCGTCGCCGCAAGAACATTTATGCTTGTAGTCGCAGTATTAGTTTTCAGCGTCGCATTATCGGTAACCGTTACAGTAATGGTATAGGTTCCTGCAGCCAGAGTCGGTAGAGTCGTCCATGTGACATTTGGACCTATGCTGGGTGAAATGGATCCTGCATTGACAGCCCAATTGATCGTCACAGTGCCCCCGAGAAGAGAAGACGTAGCATCGCATGTTAAAACAACCGATTGTCCCGCTGTTATTGAATAAGATGTTGCGGTAAGGCTGTTTATCAATGGATTGCTTGTGGCATCTATTTTTAAAGTTCCTGAAACAGTAGCGAGGGTATCATTAACGGTAACACCTATTGTTGAGGTTCCGGCGGTCGTGGGAGCCTTCCACGAAACAATATTTCCGGAATTGCTCGAAAGCGTGCCCTTATCGGCTGTCCATATAAATGTCAGCGGTTTTCCGTTCGGCGATGTGGCCTCGCATGAAAGGATTGATGTTAGTCCAAGGCCGACTGAAGCCGGTGTCGCGGTGAGAACGGTTATGCTGGGAACATTGACAATAACACTGATGTTAGAGGTTGCCGAGCTTGACTGCGATCCGTCGCTGACTGATACATTTATTGTGTATGTCCCTGCTGTTAAAGGAGCAGTCCACTGAACAAGGCTTCCCGCTGTGCTTGAAAGCGTTCCCCCGCTGGCGCTCCAAAGATAGGTCAATACATTTCCGGAAGTTGTTGATGCTTCGCATGATAATGATACTGTGGTCCCGACAATGATGGGCGGTGCCGGAGAAACAATGATGCCTATGGCCGGAGGATACACCCCGCATCCATAGAAGCTGATAATGAAAACAAATGCGGCACATAGAAGGAAACTGCTGATAATCGGCTTTATCATTTTAACCATAGTTATTGATTGGAACAATTATAATATCTTTCGTTATATTTGGCAAGTACAATATTATACATCGGCTGTGTTATTTTGACCCGTTTGGATCTCCGGGCTTTGGGTCGTTCTTTTTCATTTTTTTGAACTTTTCTTCCGCCCGTTCTCTTCCTTTTTTCATGAACGCTTCGAGTTTTGTCCTTTGCCCGGGGGTGAGCATTTTCCGCATATCTATCATCCGGTCCATCCGCTTTATTTGTATCTTTGTTTCGTTCTGCCCTATCTGTTCGATGCACTCGTGTATAGTCTTGCGGTCAGGGTTATCTTTCAGGAGTTCTTCCTTTATTTTTTCGAAAATGGCCTTATCGCTTGAATGTATATCTTTTTCCTCAAGTTCTGTCTGCTTTGCTCCGGAAAGAAGAGTGTTTTTCTGATTTTCGGTAAGGCCGAGATCTTTTGCTATCCGTTCGACAAACTTTTCCGCAGACGGGCCAAAATGCGGGAACGCGTGAGAACTTCCGGCTGTCAAGAGCATTATCATCAGGGCTGCCGTTAAAGACCAGTTTTTCATTTTTTTCTCCTTTACCATTCTACATATAGTTAGACTATAACTCATCAAAAAAAGTTCCGCTTTATCTGAAAACATAATTTATGACGGAATTATTTTCGGCTGCCGGCCTTTGCAATACATATTCCGACAGAACATCCCCGCTTTCCGGCTGATAGGAGGACCCGATCAAATATGTCAAAGATCCGATCAAAATGACCGTAAAAGCACCCGCCATTACCAGCCTGCGTGGTGTCCGGACCGGGGCCATCCTGCTTTCGATCTGCGAATACATGCGCACATCATCGAACTCAACCTTATATTCCTTGAGATGATCTATATATTCCCCGTAGTCATTATATTTTTTCATCTTTTACCGCTTCCTTTCTTACTATTTCCCTGGCACGGTGCAGATTTGATTTGACCGTGCCGACCGGGATCTTCATGATCCCGGATATTTCTTCCAATTTTTTCTCCTCAACGTCCGACAGTAAAAGCACCATCCTTTGCCGCGGATTGAGCTTTTTAAGCGGCTTTAACATCTCAACATCAGCTCCGATTTCAGCCGGCTCATGTTCTAATATCCTTAAGTTACTGAGCACGCTGACTATCATCCTGTGCCTTTTCTGCTTATTGACATAGTTTATCGCCCCGTTGACAGCTATCTTATAGACCCAGGTCTTTATCGAGGATTCCCCCCTGAAACGCGGCAAAGCTTTATGGACATTGAAAAATATCTCCTGGAAGATGTCTTCCCTGTCTTCTTTTGTAAATGAATATTTCGAGATCAATCCCCATACACTGTTTTTGCAGCTGTCATATACTTCATCAAAAGAATGTTTTGACACGAGTCCCTCCCTCGACTATTACAATTATAGACAATCAAATGATCAAAAATGTTCCGTGTTCATACAATATCTCAAAACAAGATGCAGCCCCGTATATCTAAATCAGAAGATTTATTTAAGATACCACCGACCCGACAAATGATATAATATATCAAACGAGTGGTCAAAAAGGAGTAGGAAATGAAAAAGACCGTACCGGCGTGCATGATCGCGATGATATTAATCTCTTCAACTGCTTTGTCCGCACCGCCTCCCCTGCCCGACCTTGCCGTCACTGATATTAAGGTGGATAATTCCCACGTAAAAAAAGACGGGAAAGTCGACGTCATCTACACAGTAAAGAACCAGGGGAAAGCCGCGGCAAAAGCATCTAAAACCAGGGTTGAAGCTTTAACGACGGGAAATATGCCGGTCATCCAGCAGAACGTCCCTTCGATCGACCCAGGCAATATCTACGCCAACAGGGTCACGTATTCAGTGTCGGCCGGAAAGAAATACCTATTTAAGGCCACTGCCGATTACAATAATACGGTCAGGGAAAGCAACGAGAATAATAATTCAAACTCTATCAGTTTTTCGGTAGGCAGGAGTTTCTGATATGAGAAAAGTTCTTGTTGTTTTTATCTGCCTGTTTCCTTTTATGTTGGGCTGCTCCCAGGTATCCCAGTACAACACAAAAAAATACGAGCCTCAAAAAAACCCCGGAAAGATCGGCTGCTACAATGATAAAGACATCGATTTTGCGTATTATTCAGGCGACAAGATAAAGATCTCTGCTGCAATGATCGGCTATAACTACATCATCGCCTCGTCTGTCAAATTGATCAATAACACAGGGGCCGATATCGAGCCCGGGGAATATTCTATCGCCTTATTTGACGGAAGGGACCTCAAGCCGGTAAGGCTGCTGACCCGGGATGAAGTCCAGAGCGTCAAGAACACTGTTGCCGGCGGGCCGGGAAGCAGTGCGATACAGGACCAGATAATCAATACCTCGGTAAATACAATCATGGGGGCGCTGGATGCTCCGACAAAAGGGAAATTAACGCAGATAATCCAGTATGGAATTGATAATTATTTTTCGTTCAGGCCTATTTACAAGGGTTCGGAAAGGAACGGGATACTATGTTTCATCTCTAATTTCAGGCTTGAATACCCTCTCACATTGAGGATAAAAGTAAAGGGACAGGCGGTTGACCTGCTTTTCAACCCTAAAAAGAATTAAATGATACGGGAATACATAAAGGCCCTTGTCGACGGAAAAGATCTTACGAAGGATGATTCTTCCCGCGTGATGGAAGAAATAATGACGGGGAAAACCACGTCATGCCAGATCGCTTCGCTTATCACTGCTCTCAGGATCAAAGGCGAGACAGCCGAGGAGATCTCCGGGTTCGCAAAGGTCATGAGGCAGCACGCGGTCCCCCTGAAATTGAAGACGAGATATTTCGTGGATACCTGCGGGACGGGCGGCGATGTCTCGGGAACTTTTAATATCTCGACCGTGTCCGCTTTTATCGCTTCGGGAGCCGGGGTGGTCGTCGCAAAACACGGCAACCGCGCCGTCTCTTCAAGATGCGGAAGCGCGGACCTTCTTGAAGCTTTGGGGATAAAAATAAATATCGCTCCCGAACAAGTAAGGGATTGTATCGATGAGGTTGGCATCGGTTTTATCTTTGCGCCGGTATTTCATGAAGCCATGAAGTTTGCCGCGCCGGCGAGAAAAGAGATCGGCATAAGGACCGTCTTTAACATCCTCGGGCCGGTAAGCAATCCGGCGAACACAAAGGGACAGCTTATGGGCGTGTATGCGGCAGGTCTTACTACTGTGATGGCTCAGGTGCTCAAAGACCAGGGTTGCGAGACCGCGATGGTAGTCCACGGGATGGACGGGATCGACGAGATCTCTTTGTCCGACAGGACAAAAGTCGCATATCTTGAAGGCGGTGTAATAAAAGAATACTATATTGAACCCGAGTCATTGGGACTAAAGAAATGCAGGATGTCGGATGTTTCCGGCGGGGAAGCGGGCAACAACGCAAAGACCGCCATAGCCGTCCTTTCCGGAAAAGAAAAAGGGCCGAAACATGATATCGCGGTACTGAACGCGGCTGCGGCAATAGTCGTGGGAAGGAAGGCCGCGGACCTTTCTGAAGGGATAAAAAAAGCCGAACAGGCGATAAGATCAGGCGAAGCATTGAAGAAGCTGGAGGAATTGAAGAAGTTTACGAATAAACAGAGTTAAGGAGTCTATCTATGTATATCAAAGCCGAAAAGCTGGTCAAATCCTACGGAAGTAAAAAAGTCGTCGATGAAGTTTCGATAGACGTGAAACAGGGCGAGGTGGTCGGGCTGCTCGGCCCGAACGGCGCCGGAAAAACGACTTCGTTCTACATGGTCGTCGGCCTGGCAAAACCGGACAGCGGACATGTCTACCTCGAAGGCAACGAGATCACTTATATGCCTATGCATAAAAGGGCGCAGATGGGACTCGGGTATCTGCCCCAGGAACAATCCATATTTAAAAAACTCACCGTGGAAGAGAACATCATCATGCTTTGGGAAGCTACCGGAAAAGTAAAAAAAGAGGATTACCAGCCTAAACTTGACACAGTCCTTGACGAGCTCGGGGTGAAGCACCTGCGCCACAACCGCTGCTACCAGCTTTCCGGAGGGGAAGCACGCAGGGTCGAGATCGCCCGGGCGCTTGCAATGGAACCCATGTTCCTGCTGCTGGACGAGCCTTTCACGGGCATCGACCCGATAACGGTATCGGAACTCCAGAAGATCATCATATACCTGAAAAACAAAGGACTGGGGATACTTATCACCGATCACAACGTCCGGGAGACCCTTGCTATAGTAGACCGCGCTTACATCATTCAAAAAGGAAAGATACTTGTGTCCGGCAATTCTTCATATATAGCCAATGACGAGACTGCAAAAAAGATCTACCTAGGGGAAGAATTTAAACTGTGATAAAGATACTTGACCGTTACATCATCAAGGAACTTTTAGACCCTTTTATTTTCGGGGTCGCCGCCTTCACTCTCATCCTTTCAGCCAGCATGGTCATGTTCGAGCTTGTAAGAGCGGTCATCCTGATGGGCATGCCTTTTTACATCGCAGTGCAGCTTTTTCTGTTCAGGCTGCCGTCCGTCATGGTCTATATCTTCCCGATGGCGATGCTGCTCGCCGCCATACTTTCGTTCGCAAGGCTCTCGGCCGACAAGGAAGTGACCGCCTTCAGGGCCGGCGGGGTCAGCCTTTACAGGCTTATGGTTCCGGTCCTTATAATGGGCCTGGTCATCAGTTTTCTGACGCTCTCTTTCTACGAAATAATCGTGCCGGAGGCCAACAGGGCTTCGGCTTTTCTTATGGTGCAGACAAGGATCGACAAGGCTCCTAAAATACAGGATAACGTCTTCATGCCCGAGCTTGAACAAGGCACCTTAAAAAGGATCTTTTACGCGAGAAAGATCAAAGGCAATGTGATGGAAGGGGTCATCATACAGGAATTCAATAACGGGCAGCTGAGCCAGCTGGTCAACGCCAAGACCGCGCAGTGGCAGAATGACAAGTGGGTGTTCAGGAACGGCATAACGTATCTGTTGTCCGACACGGGGGAATACAAGCATCTTTTGAAATTCGACGAGCAGTATATCACCATCAAGTTCACCCCGGCGGACCTTTATATGGGGGACAAGAAACCGGACGAGATGAACTTCAACTCGCTGAGGGACTATATAGACCTGAAGAAAAAGATGGGCGCCAACGTGACTGACCTGCTGATCCAGCTCAACATGAAGCTCTCGATACCGTTCGCCTGTTTCGTGTTCGCTCTTCTGGGGGCTCCGCTCGGGCTCAATCCGACAAGAAAATCCTCGTCTATCGGGCTCGGCATAAGTGTTATAATAATTTTTGTCTATTATGTGCTGATGTTCATCGGCATGGCGGCGGGGGAGATGGAGATGATATCTCCTTTTCTTTCGGCCTGGCTGCCGAACGTGATAACGGCGGGCATCGGCGGGTGGATATTATACAAGGCGGGGCAATAGATACAAGATGTTCGCAATACAAATAATCGTCGTCATAATCTTCGTCTCCGGCCTTATCGCCTATATAGGCAATATAGTCGGCAGATCTATCGGCAAAAAAAGGCTCACGGCATTTAACCTCAGGCCAAGGCACACAGCTACCGCGATAACCGTGATCACCGGCTCTCTGATAGCGCTCACCACAGGTGTGATCCTTTTTCTGGCATCGGCCGATGTAAGAACGGCTCTTTTCGGACTGGACGGCCTTAAGAAGATGATCTCCGAAAGAAGCATCGAGCTTGAAAAGATAAAAGCCGACAGGCAGGCGCTTTTAAGCGATATCTCGATCCTGAAAAACACGCTTGATGCTTCGAAAAAGGATGTCCTGTCCCTGACAAAGACAAAGGAGAACCTGAGCAAAGAGATCAGGACCGCGAGATCGGGTCTTCTTCTTTTTAAGGTCAATGATGTTATCCTTTCGACCGTGATAGATTCTTCCGGCAGGCCGGAGCTCTGCAGGGACAAGCTCGGAAGCATCCTTGCCGAGACCGATTCGATCATCAAAAGCAATGTAAAAGGCGACAAAAAACATTACATATTGATGCCGAGCAGCGAACTGGATGAAGCGGTAAATTTCATGGCGGCGCATCCCGGCAGCACCATCGTCAGGGTCGTCGCGGCCGGCAATGTCATCCTCGGTGAAGAGATCCCCGTCCACTTTGAATTGTTCGAGAACGCGCTTATATTCAAAAAAGGCGAAACTATATTAAGGTCGGAAGTCGACGGCAGGCAGCCGCTTCCCGCCATAGAGCAAAAGATAAAAGAGACACTGTCACAGGTGAATGAGACGGCGATAAGCAAACGGATGGTGCCGAACATCGACGGGTCCGTCGGCAATATCCCTTATTCAAAGATATTTGATGCCTCCAAGAACATAAGATCGATGAACCGGACAGTCATCCTGTCTGTGGATACTTCAAAAGATATCTATTCCGCAGGCCCGCTGGAAATAAACCTGAAGATCACTAAATAAGGAGGCCGAAAATGCAGGGAAATATCCTGTCGATCGACCCGGGTAAATTCAAGTCAGGCCTGGCTGTGCTGGATCCTGCAGGAAAGATCCTTGAAAGGACCGTGATAAAGACCCTCGTGCTCAGTGACGACATCCCTTCCTACTGCTACAAATACGCTGTCAGCATCATCCTGATAGGCAACGGCGGGCCCGGAAGGATAATCGAGAAAAAAATATCTTCACTTAATATCAAGGCAAGCGTTATCTTCATCAACGAAAAAGGCTCGACGCTTGAAGCAAGACGGCTCTACTGGAAAGAGAACCCGCCCAAAGGTTTATTGCGGCTTGTGCCCAGGACCCTTTTGATACCCCATGAACCGTATGATGATTACGCCGCTGTGGTCATCGGACTCCGCTACTTAAAGGAAGGTTCAAGATAAGGACCCTGCGCTCCTCAAGCTCTGATCTTTTGATGAACCTGCCGCAGGGGTCGACAAACGCGCTTATCCCGGTGTTGGCTGCCTGGACCAGGTATTTCCTGTTCTCTATCGCCCTGAACGGGGCCGCCATTATATGCTGCTCGGCCGCGGCGCTTTGACCGAACCATGCATCGTTAGTGACCGTCAGAAGAAAATGGGTCCCTTTGCTCCTCTGACGGCCAAGGCCGTCGAACAAAGACTCAAAACAGACCATGCATCCCGCTTTCAGGGAACCGATCGACAGAGGCCCGGGATCTTTGCCGCCGTACTGGTCGGTCTCAAAATATCCGGTAGACCTCAGGAACGGATAGATCATCCATTTGAAAGGCAGATATTCCCCGAAAGGCACAAGATGCTCCTTGTCATATCTTGAGATTATCTTTCCGTCCGGAGAGAGAGAAAAGACCGAATTGAAGATCTTCCCGTCCTTTGAATAAAAGCCGCCCGTCACAAGATAGCATCTGCCTTTTTTTGTTATATCCTTCAGCTTTGATAAGGCTGCCGCGTCTTTTTCTATGAACGTCATGACAGCCGTTTCCGGCCATATTATTATATCCGGGGCTTCCATGAAAGAAGACCTGCTCATGAAGTCAAGCAGGTTCAACATGTCATAAGTGTTCCTGGGATTGAGTTTTTCTTCCTGTCCGATGTCCGGCTGTATGACAGCGATCTTTATTTCCCGCTCGAACGGGTCATAATTAGTCTCATTCAAGACATCTATCCCCTTCGCGTAGACCGCCACCACCAGCACGGACACGAAAGCGATCTTCGGCCATAACTTAATAAACCTCTCGATAAATGAACCCTCCGATATCACGGCCAGAAAAATCACATAATTTACTATTACGATGATAAAGCTTACGCCGAAGACACCGAACACATTCGCTATCTGTATTATTGGAAGGTTCCTGTATTGAGTCAGCCCGAGCAGAGCCCCAGGCACCGCGAACTCGCCGAAGCAGCGAAGCCACTCGACTGCAGCCCACAAAAAGGGTATCAACAACATATTTGTTGACTTATGAAAGGAATTCATCGACAAAAAAGCGGCATAGGCAAAAAGCATTATGTAAAATGTCTGATAGATACTTAGCAGCACCCATGCGACGTAACCGAAACCGCCTACCCAGCGCGATATTAAACTAACCCAAAAAAGGACTCCGCCGAAGTAACACATCCCGAAAATAAAGGCGTAAAATAAAGCCTGTTTTATGTTCTTTGAAGAATATATGGAGACAAAGAAAGGGACCAGGGCGATCCATACGAGTATACTGATCCCGAACTTCGGGAAACACAGCGTGAGCAATAAACCGGAGATCACCGAAAGAAGAATGTTTTTCAAAATGGTTCTTTCTTATTTTGAATTATTTTGCACCGCCATACCCCATGATATTATATCGAGCGACGGATCTATTAAAGGATCGGCCGGCTCCAACTTATCCGAAATTGTGGTCCCGGCGTTCACCGACACTTTGTTATCAGTCGCTCTTAAATAATCTCTCTGGTAGCCGTCCTTGTCCACGCAGACAAAATTAAAATAGAGGTCGGCCGGAAGCGTGCTCAACTTGTTAAAATTGAAAGTAAGGATTATCTTCTTTTTTAGTGACGGGTCGCCGGGTGCTGTCCTGAAATCAAGATAACTGCCCGTATATGTCACATGGTTGGCTAATATGAACGGGCCGTTAATGACGGTATAAAAATCATTCTTCAAAAGGATATAGTCGTTCCAAGTGGTGAAATAGTAAGTGTAATAATAGTTCAGGTCTTTTGAAACGTTCATCTTGAGGGAATCGTAGTTTTCTCCCGGGGCGAAGAAATATGACGGTTTGTCGATATAAGGGATCGCCGGGTTTGCGCTGCCGAAGATCATATAGTATTTATTGTTCACCGTATCGATATCCCCTCGCAGCGTTATTGTCACCGTGATCTGGTTCCCCACGTTCGGCAGAGGCACCACAGTCTTGGCGCAACCACCGAAGATAAATCCGAAGCACAAGATCGAAATGACAAACGCTCCAAATTTCGAATTTATCATATTTAGTACCTCACCGGCCCCACCTGATCCGTCCCTTCCATAAAGAATCCTCTGCTTCCTGATCCGTAACCTACCGGCTGGTCGGGGAAAGCCTTGAGCGTCAGCATTATCCGGAACTCCTTCCTGAAATCCGACCAGGTATATTTAAGCTCCCAGCAGTGAAGGTCTTTCACTATCTCCGCGTCCTGTAATATTACCTTATTTACCGTAAAATCGAATGTATGCCCCAGCCTTATCTTCCACTTGCTCTGCCAGGTATCCCCGATCTCCCATTCGAACAGGTTTGTGGCGAGTTTCGTTTTCCCGGTGTTCAGGTCGTATGTATGAGAGAGACTGTCCTTAAGACCGGCGAACGGAACCACGGTTATCAGCGTGACCAGGTCCCTCCATATTCCGTCCTGTATATCATAACCCGAAGATATATCAAGATTCAATGAATCATTTGGTTTAAAGTAATACTTCGTAAGAAGGTCCATATATGTATTTGTAATATAATTATACCCTCCGTCAATAGTGAATTTATTATCATTACCCCTGTAAAGCGTGACCGTGTCTTTTAAAGTATTAAAAAGATACCCTCCGCTGTCAAAATAGAAAGGGCTGTTCCCGTCGCTGTATGCCCTGTCATAGACCGCCCTGTTGGTAAAGAAACCTCCCAGGTCAGTGGAAAGCGCGAAGTTCTCTTTCTGCGCGTATCTTTCGTCCCCCGTGTCGTACTGGTACTGCTCGACCCCGAAGAGACCGGACAAGCTGCTGCCCAGGGGCAGCGTAAAGACCTTGTCAAATGTCGCGGCTTCCTTGAACCTTTCGGCGGTATAATGCCGCTGGCTGTTGGTGGCGGGAATATATTTTGATTCGTGATATTTTCCGTAAGCTACTTCGGACTTCACGTTCACCGTCGCGAACTGCGTCGTGTCAAGCGTCAGGACGGCTTCGGGCAGTTTCTCCACATATTCCACGTTCTCGTCAGCCGTGTAAGAATTTGTGTCAGGATCAATGTACGTCGCTTCCGTCACTCTCAAGTTGAATCCTTTCCCCTTCCAGTTAATCTCGACAGTCGGATCGAGCCTCTGGTCGAAAGCATAGCCTTCTGCCGTGACATTTCTGAAATAATTCGCTGCTAAAGATATGTTGAGATCTTTGCTGAAAAGCCACTGGTTGTGCGAAAAGCTCTGAGACTCGTTCTGCCAGCCGGCAGCGGCGATACTGTTCCTTGTGTTGTACATGTAATTGGTCCTGGACATATCATCCGATCTTCCGATCCTGAACGTGTATTCGCCAAGGCTGCTGATGCGGTTATTGAGGACATCAAGCGAGGTCGCGAAAGTATCCTTGCCGTTATTATAATCAAGCCCTATCTTATAACCGGTCTGGTCCAGCCTGCTGTTCGGGACAAGATAGATATACCTGTAATCATAGCCGAGGGCAAGATTTGTATATTTGCTGAGCTTGACTTTATGGTCCAGCTTTACAACCCAGTCCGGGATGCCTGTATCCGATTCATAAACATGATAGACATAAAGTTTACCGGAGTTCTTTTCGTTGAGCTTGTAATTATGTTCTATGCCGTAACCTACCCCCTTTTTGCTCATCAGGTCGACATAGACTGACCCCCACTTATCAAAACCGAAGAAATACGCGATCTCTGATTTCAGGAAGTTGCCTTCGATATCGTTGCTTCCGATAACAGGGACCATCAAAGAGACCTTTCTTTTTGCAAGGTCGTAGATGTAAAAAGGGAACCACATCACCGGAGTATTACCGACAAAAGCGGTCACGTTGACCCCTACGACTTTGTCGTCGGGTTTAAAATAGAACTTGCCCGCGTCCATATGGTAATGGGGTTCTGCGAGGTCACAGGTGGTCGCGTTCCCGTTATGCCCGTATTTTATATTTTTTTCATCGTCCACATCCTCCAGATCAAGAAAAAGCTTCCCTTTCATTTCAGACGGGGAGAGGGACGCGCGGAAGTCTTTCACGTGAGCTGTTTCGCTTTCCATGTCATATACCATCTTGCTTCCCGAAGCTTCGTAATCTTTTCTTTTAAGCCTGACGTTCCCCTCCGCCGTCGCGATCTTTGTTCCCGTATTGACTTTCAGGGAATCGGCATACAGGGTCACATCCTGGAATTCGGCTTCGACTGAACCGCTCGCGGATATTATGCCGGAATCCTGGTCGAATTTGAGGTGCTGGGCTTTGAGGCTTACGGGTATCTCCTGTCCGCTGTCAGAGGAAAACGAAGCTGAGACGAGGATAGCAAGTATTATCGGAAAATAAAGGAATTTATATAGCGCGTTTTTGTATTGCCTGCCTTGCGACTGCCCTGTCATCGATATAGATGTTTTTTCCTTTGATCTCCTGTATCTTTTCATGCCCCCTGCCTGCAATTATTACTATATCATTTTGAGAAGCGATTTCAATTGATTTTTCTATCGCGGACCTCCTGTCGGGCAGTTTCAGGTAATGCTTGCCCGCGACAGCACCGGCTTTTTTGAGGCCCGCCTCTACATCCTGTATTATCCGGTCAGCATCCTCTCCGTGCGGGTCATCCGATGTAAGGATGGTAAGATCTGCGTTCCTGAATGATATTTCACCCATCAGCGGCCGTTTGAGCCTGTCGCGTTCCCCTGTGCATCCGAAGACCGATATCACCCTGCCCTTTTTAAGGTTTGACGCGAACTTCAATATTTTTTCAAGACTGTCCGGAGAATGGGCAAAATCCACGATCACCCTGAAATCCTGTCCTTCATCTATCTTTTCAAACCTTCCCGGGACGCCTTTCAGCGCTTCGATGCCTTCGACGATCATTCTTTCATCGATACCCATGCTGCCTGCGCAGGCGAACGCGGCCAGGATGTTATACGCGTTATAATCCCCGGTCAGCGAAGACATTATTTTGAAAGTCCTGCCTGCATATTTTATCTCTAATTCAAGACCGTCAAGGCTTGACCGCAGTATCTTGGCCGTAATATCCGCCTTGTGTTTCAGGGAATATGTCACCGTTCCGGCGCCGGTCTCTTCCAGGACCGCATCGCAGTAGCCGTCATCGGCATTTACTATCGCATGGACATCCTTTTTGCTTCCCGAGCCGAGAGTCCTGAAAAGGTACATCTTGGTGTCAAAATAGGCCTCGAGCGTCTTGTGGAAATCAAGGTGGTCGTGGCTTAAGTTCGTATAGACTGCCGCGTCAAACTCTATTCCCTTTATCCTTTTCATCGCGATAGAATGCGAGGACACTTCCATCGCGACATGGGTCACGCCTTCTTTTATCATCTCGGCAAAATATCCCTGGAGCTGCGTTGATTCGGGAGTCGTCAGTTCTGAAGTTATTGTCCTGTCCCCTATCTTTGTCTCCACGGTGCCTATCAGGCCTGTCTTGAGCCCCGCTTTCCTGAAAACAGAATCAAGGAGGTATGCGGTCGTCGTTTTTCCGTTCGTCCCGGTTATACCCGCGATCTTAAGCTTTCTTGACGGAAATCCGAAATACGCGCATGAAAGGTCGGCAAGGGCCGTTCTTGATGAAGGGACTATGATCTTTGCGGCTTTCCCCTCAAGGTCCGCATCTTTTTCGGTCACGACCGCGCCGGCTCCGTTTGAAAGCGCCATAGGTATAAAATGCGTGCCGTCATACACCAGCCCGGGCACCGCTACAAAGACATCCCCGCTTTTCACTTTTCTCGAATCATGAGCGATACCGGAAATATCGAAATCCAGGTCCCCTTCTGTCTTTGTGACCTTTATATTTTTTATCAGTTCATTTAGTTTCATTTAGCTCATTCCGCCAGCGAATCCGAGATCGTGCCTTTTCTTAAGAACCTGACAGTGTTCTGGTACCCGATAATAAGTTTATCAAATAATTGATAGAAGCCCCTGTTAAAAGGAAGGTCATACGCCCCAATATATTTTACAAGCCTGCCTCCCATTCCTTTCTTGAACCTGTAAACCCCCCAGAGAGGATGTTTTTCATGCGGATTTGAAGGTATTCCCCACAGGTCGTATTCCCTGAGCCCTTTCTCTTTTGCCCATTTGATGACTTCCCAGTGGATAAGATTGTTAGGCATCATGTTCCTGTATTCATTTGAAGACGCGCCGTACATGTACCAGGCCCTTTTTCCGAAAGTAAAGACCACGATCCCGGATATCGGGACCCCGCCGTGATATGCGATAAAAAAAGTGCCGTTCCCCTTCGAAATGATCTCTTCAAGGATCTTTTTGTAATAGGAATACGGGTGAATGATGAAGTTCTGCCTTGAACAGGTCTCTTTATAGATGCCGTAGAATTCCTTAAGCGCATCTTCACTGCTCTGCTGCCTCACGGTGACGCCGTGCTTTTCCGCGACGTGGATGTTATAGCGGAACTTGCCGTCAAAGGCGGCCTTGATCTTTTCAAGGTCCAAAGTGAGATCGAGTATATATGTAGAGCGCGGCTGGACCTCTTTTCTTGCCTTGATGAATCCTTTGCTCTTCAGCAACGAGAGAGCTTCATTATCTTCCTCGCTTATCTCCGGGTCCATGCGGAGAAAAAGAGCGCCCTCCTTTCTGGCAAGGCCGCCTGCGGCGGAGATGAATTCTTCGACCTGCTTTTCTTTGCCAAAGTCGATCAGGGGGCCTCTCGGCAGGTAGAAAAAACATTTTTTTATAAGCGGCAGCTGTTTTTTCAATAACAAAAAAGATCCGCCCGATCCCAGCAGTACTCTTGTCGGGCTCCAGCCGAAAGCTCCCTTAACTTCTCCCCATCCATAGGACTGCAGGACCTGGGAACCGGTCCCCGCGATCTTGTCGAACTCTTCCCTCTCAGTTTCACCTGTCAGCCTGTAGCTCATACCGGAAATTCTATCATCTGCCCCGAACAATAACAAATGATATAATATGTAAAATCCTCACCCCGCCCCTCGCTTTGCTCGGGGCACCCCTCTCCATTTTATGGAGAGGGGTAAATAAGCTGGACATGAGAAAAAAAGATAAAAAATATCGGACGATACTGGCAGCAAGAGATCTAAGGAAGAGTTCCACGCGAGCAGAAATCCTTCTATGGAAATATCTGAGTAACCGCGGGCTTTGCGGGCTTAAATTCAGACGTCAAGTCCCTTTGGATGGTTTCATTTTGGACTTTTTTTGTCCTGAGATCAGGCTGGGGATTGAAATCGACGGCAATATTCATCATAATTTAAAGGAATATGATCTGGCAAGACAAAATATCATTGAAAATAAGGGAATAAATATTTTGCGTTTTAATAATGATGAGGTGATCTCCGATATTAACAGCGTTCTTAAAAAGCTTAAACAGTTTGCTTTCCCCTCTCCACGAAGTGGAGAGGGGTGCCGGGTCCCCGCCAAAGGCGGGGCGAGGCGGGGTGAGGATTTATGCTCCTCGTGATAGATAATTACGATTCGTTCACATATAATCTCGTGCAGTATCTCAACGAGCTCGGCGCCGAAACGAGGGTATACCGCAACGACAAAATTACGATAAATGAAATAAGAAATATTGCCCCCGAAAAGATCGTTATCTCTCCGGGACCCTGCACCCCGAAAGAAGCCGGAATATCTATGGATGTAGTCAAGGATTTCGCTGGGAAAATCCCTATTCTCGGCGTCTGCCTGGGCCACCAGTCCATAGCGGAAGCCCTTGGAGGGAAAGTGGTCCGCGCCGTGAACCTCATGCACGGCAAGACCTCGCAGATACATCATGACGGAAAAACTATCTTCAAAGGCCTGCCCGATCCTTTCACTGCGACAAGATATCATTCCCTGATAGTTGAAAAAGAAAGCCTTCCCGGCTGTTTTGAGATATCCGCCTGGACGAAAGACGGCGAGATAATGGGGATACGTCATAAAGAATTCAAAGTGGAAGGCGTCCAGTTCCACCCGGAATCAATACTCACTAAGGATGGTAAAAAACTGCTGGGGAATTTCCTGAATATCTGAGGCTTTAATAAAAGCAAAACCACAATTTACACCCACGAACAAAATAGGATCCTAAATCAAAAATGTGTGAAATTTACATAAAATAATGCCGATAACTATTTGCAAGATAAATGAATTAAAGGAGAACCACTTATGTTGGTCAGTAAATACGGCCATACCGCAACGCTTGGTAAGTTCATGTTCGGACACGGAAGGTTCTTGGGTGTGCATAATCCGCTTTCATCAAACGTAAGAAAAGCGGAAGACCCGTTCATCAATAATTGGACGTTGAGACGGTTATCAAGATCTGATGATCTGATCGTGAGAAATTTAGTTGTGGATCAGCTTGTGATGAGGATCGGGTCCGGGACAATATCCGTTGAAAGGCTTACGGCCGTACATAAAGCTATAAGGGACCAGGCGTTCATGAGTTTGCCTGATACTTCCATTGCCGAACCCTATCTGTCCGCCGGCATCGTACCTAAAGATGCCTGCAAATCTATAATGATGAATCCCCGGGTAGAACATCAAAGGAAAGAAGCGGCTTTCTATCCTATAAAATCAATAATTTCTGATAGTGAGATCTTGGGAATAGTCGAGTCCCTTGACAGCGGATCCCCTTTGCTGGCGCTTTTATCCTTTGCGGATTTCGCCGGCAAAAAAACACTGATGCGAATAATCGAAAAATCCCCGAGAGACTGCGCCAACGCTTTTAACAGGTTAAGTGGAAAATTATCCGAAGGAGATATAACTTATATCTTTGGGATCTGCAAAGACATTCTTGTGATGGACGAGATTGCCGCGCATCCCAAAACTCCGCTTACAATATTATGGGATATCGCCCTGAAAAATAAACCGGCTAAAGCATCAGATGAAGGAATGCGTAAGGCGCAGGCAAGAGTGCCTTACCATTACGTGCAGGAAGTCAACCTTGAAAAGCTTTTTGCCGCGGCCAATAGTGTTTATATTCTCGGGTTAATAAAAGATCAGCCTAATGCGAGTCCCGATCTCAAAGCGCGTTGCGATAAACGAATAGCGGAAAAAGGAAAGTAAAAAGGAATATCATTTATGTTATCGGTCAGCAGATACGGTTATAAGTCAACGCTTGGTAAGTTCATGTTCGGACACGGAAGGTTCTTGGGTGTGCATAATCCGCTTTCATCAAACGTAAGAAAAGCGGAAGACCCGTTCATCAATAATTGGACGTTGAGACGGCTGTCAATGTCGGATGATCAGGATGTGCAAAATAAAGTTATCAAACAGCTGGCAAGGCGTATGGAATCAGGAACAATATCGGTCGAAAAACTCATGAGCATACCAAAGGTTCTAAGAAACCAAGCGCTTGTGTATTTAAACACCATTGCTGAAGTCTATTTTGCTGGCGGCATCATCCCTGAAGCGTTTTGCATACATATGATACGGCTTCCCGGGATAGACCTTCAAAGTAGAGTGATGGCTTTCAACACTGTAAAAGCATCTCTTTCTTTTGGTGAAATCCAGGCAGTGGTCGAGTCCCTAAATGACGGAGACCCTATGCTGGCACTCTTATCCTTTGCGGATAATGCCGACAGGAAAGCATTGATGCGCATAATCGAAAAATCACCGGAAGACCATTCTAACGCTTTTAAAAGACTAAGTGAGGGACTGTCCGGAGCAGACATAAGTCAGATCTATACTACTTGTAAAGACAAGGCAGTGATGGGCCTCATAGCCGCGCACCCCGAGACTCCGCAAACTGTATTATTGGATATCGCCCTAAAACTTCCACGGGCTAAGGCGCCAATTGAAGGAGTGCATAGGGCACAGGCAATATTACTTTTCCATCATCTTGAAGGGGACGTTATTGAACGGCTATTTAATGTGGCCGATAACATCTACATTCTAGAGTTAATAAAAAGTCAGCCGAATGCAAGCGCCGATCTCATAGCGCGTTGCAACAGAAAAATAGCGGAAAAAGGAAAGTAAAAAGGAGGATCATTCATGTTACTGATCAGTAAATACGGCCATACCGCAACGCTCGGAAAGTTCATGTTCGGCCACGGAAGGTTCTTGGGGGTGCACGACCCGCTCTCATCACAAATAAGCAAAGCGGCGGACCCGTTCATTAATAATTGGACATTGGCCCGGTTATCAAGATCGGAATATTTTGTTGCGCGATCAGGAGCGTTTGCTCCACAAAATGATGTCCTGTTGCAGCTGATAAGGCGGATCACGACCGGAACAATATCGACTGAAAGGCTTATGAGCGTACAAAGTAATACAAGGGATCAAGCGTTTCAGTCATTGCCTTGTAATAAGATTGCCGCATCCTATCTTGCCGCCGGCATCGTCCCGAAATATGTTTGCGTATCCGTAATGCTGGATCGCCAGATAGACCATCAAAGGAAAATGGCGGCTTTCGCAACAATAAAAGCATTTATTGCTGATAGTGAGATCCGGAAAATGGTCGAGTCCCTAAATGACGGAGATCCCATGCTGGCAGTCTTATCTTCTGCAGATAATGCCGGAAGGGGAACATTGATGCGCATAATCGAAAAATCCCCGGAAGACCACTCCAACGCTTTTAAAAGATTATGTGCAGGACTGTCCGGAGCAGATATTACGCGGATCTATAATATTTGCAAAGATGACATAGCAATGGGCCTTATAGCTGCGCATCCAGAAACATCAAATGACATATTATTGCTTATCGCCCTAAAAAATGAGCGGGCTAAGGCGACAATTGACGGCGTGCGGAGGGCGCAGTCAAGAGTAGTTTGCTACCTCCTGGATATAGATGTTCTCGAACGACTGTTAAATGTAGCCGATAGTATTCATATTATCGAGCAAATAAATGGCCAGTCAAACGCTACACCTGCTCTAAAGGCGCGTTGCGAACAGAGGATTTTAAAAATCAGGGAAGCCGAAAGACAACTCGCAGGAGCCGCTGGTAAGGAGACTAAATCATGACAAATACGGTGCAATCGATATCAGGAGGGATCGCTTATAATGTCTCGCAGCAGCGCCAGACAGCGGCAAAACCCGTAGACAGGCCGGAGGCAAAGGAAACAGTCTCATCGCAGATCGCGACAGTAGCACTGTTCATCATTTGTTCGCCGCTGTTATTGAGCGGCTGCTCGGGGTCGTCCTCAAGCTCAAAAAACTATGGTTCTCTCAGCAAGTCCGAAAAAGGTGCTGTCTTAACTCTGCTTAGAAAGGCCCTGGAGGAAACGGTAGATCTCAGGCAGTATGGGACCTATTACAGCACGGTCAGCAGAATAAATCCGGTCACAAAAAAAACCGGCAATCAGGAATTTTTCGGGCTGACAGCGGTCACGCAACACGTATCCTTGATGCATCAGAAACCGAACTGGAGACGGGAATTGGAGGAAGCTCTTAACGCAAAGTCGGTCAGCTGGACCGAGGACGGCAGGAACAGGAGGGTTTCGCTGGAAAAATTTGCGATAAGCACTGATGCCGCTCCCGGCATGGGACATGAGTCCTTTCCCGGCGATATGATGGGCATCACAAGGGAAACAATAACTATTTTTCCGCTAAGGATCAAAACTGAATAGGCCCTTGCTTAGGATAAACGAACCGGTGAAAATTAAGTGAAATTTTCAAAAAGAACGTTCGACAAGAGAATGTAAGCAAATAATCGAAAAGGAGAATATCATGATAGTAGGGTCAGCTGTTCTTAATCATCCGGCGGATATATCAAGCGCGATCGCAAGACGGGTCAGGGACTGCAAAGTGGTCGACATGCACACCCACCTTTTCAGCCCGCCTTTCGGAAGTTTGAACTTATGGGGCATCGATCATCTTATGACATATCATTATCTGCAAGCGGAATATTTCAGGACAATAGGCCTGCAAGACCGGTCTCAAGTTACCGCCTCGGCTATCGCTTCATTTAACAGACTTCCAATTGATCAGAAGGCTGATCGCATCTACAAGACTTTGTTCGTCGACAATACGCCCGTATCCGAAGCATGCAGGGGTGTCCTGACGACATTGAGCATGTTAGGCCAAAACTTAAGGCAGCCCGATCTGACCGGATACAGAAAGGCTCTCGGGAACAAACCATATGAAAGGCATATAGAGACTATTTTTAGACTGGCTAATATCGACCGTGTTGTAATGACGAATGATCCTTTCGTTGACGAGGAAAGGGCTGTCTGGGAAAAGGGAGTTCAACCTGACCGGCGCTTCATGACAGCTCTCAGGGTCGACCCTCTTTTCACAAATTGGACCAAAGCCGTACAGGTCATGGGAGTCTCCGGTTCTCATGATTTTACCGGTATAAGAAGATTTTTGGAAACTTGGGCTGATAAAATGAAGCCGGTATATCTTGCAGCCTCTCTTCCGCCGGACTTTGACTATCCTTCTTCAGGAGAACTGACCAAAACAAGCACGGACAATGGTCATATCACGGAAATGTTTAATAATGCGGTCCTGCCGATGGCAAAAGAGAGGGATCTGCCCGTAGCGCTGATGATCGGAGTAAAAAGAGGCGTCAATCCGATCCTCGGCCAAGCCGGGGACGGTGTCGGAAGTGCGACCATTGAAGCCGTCGAGCGGCTTTGCAGCAATACTCCAGATGTCAGGTTCTTCGTCACGCTGCTCTCCGATACCAATCAGAGAGAGCTGGCGGTCGCTGCCCGCAAATTCCCGAACCTGATGCCTTTCGGATGCTGGTGGTTCCTTAACACCCCGGCCGAGATCGAAAGGATAACTACCTTGAGGCTTGAACTTGCGGGAACTACCGTTGTACCGCAGCATTCGGACGCGCGCGTGCTTGACCAACTGGCATATAAATGGTCACATTCGCGTCAGATCATCGCTGATGTCCTTACAGCGCAATATTTAAAATTACCGAAAGGGACTCCGCTCACCGAGGAGGATATCGCGAGGGATGTTTCAAATATGCTCGGCGGCAATTTTTTGAGGTTCTGCGGAATTAAATAATACCCCATATGTGAGTGACTGCCTCGATAGGGTTTTGTCTGTCAAGCACCTTTGCTCATGCTATATTAATAATATGCTGCAAGTATGCAATTTATCCCTGACATTCGGGGACCAGACACTATTCGATGATATAGGCTTCAATATCCATAGCGGTGAAAGAATTGGCCTTGTAGGAAGGAACGGCTCCGGAAAAACCACGCTATTTAAGCTTATCACCGGGGAGATGTCCCCTGATGAGGGGCATCTTTCACTGCCGAAAAATTATACCGTAGGATATTTAAAACAGCATCTCAGATTTTACGAGCCGACCGTTCTGCAGGAAGCCTGCCTGGGGCTGCGGCCGCAGGAGCAGGACCAGATATGGAAGGCCGAGAAGATATTATCCGGGCTTGGTTTTTCTGAAGAAGAAATGTACAGGTCCCCTCTTGAATTTTCAGGCGGCTTCCAGGTAAGGCTTAATCTTGCGAAAGTATTGCTTGCGGAGCCTCATCTGTTATTGCTCGATGAACCGACAAATTATCTTGACATCATTTCGATCCGCTGGCTGACAAGGTTCCTTCGGAACTGGGAGAACGAACTGATGCTCATAACGCATGACAGGGATTTTATGAACAGCGTCACCACCCATACCATAGGCATACACAGGCACAAGATGAAAAAGATAGAAGGAGATACCGTAAAACTGTTTGAGCAGATCGCGGTTGAAGAAGAAGTCTATGAAAGGACACGGTTAAAAGAGAACAGAAAAAGGGAAGAAGCCATGGAATTCATAAACCGGTTCCGCGCCCTGGCGGCAAGAGCAAGTCTTGTGCAGTCAAGGATAAAAGCCCTGGACAAAATGGGTAAAAAGGAAGAGCTCTCGACAATAACCGAACTGGGTTTCAGGTTCAACGGGTTTGAAACACATTCATCTCATCTGATAAATGTCGAAGATCTCAGTTTCGGCTATACGCCCGGCAATATGCTGATAAAAAGACTTTCTTTTTCGATAGGAAAAAAAGACAGGATATGCGTCGTCGGCAAGAACGGAAAAGGCAAATCAACGCTTTTAAGGCTGCTGGCTAACGAACTGAACCCGGTTGAAGGAGAAATTGTCCATAATCCCAATTGCAAAATGGGCTATTTTGGCCAGACGAACATCGAGAGGCTTGATCCTGGACTGACAATAGAAGAAGAACTGACAAGGCTCAGGCCGGACCTGAGCAAGACGGAAATAAGGCGCACGTGCGGAGCAATGATGTTCACGGGCGATCTGGCATTAAAAAAAATATCGGTCCTTTCAGGCGGGGAAAAAAGCAGGGTGTCTCTCGCGAAGATATTGCTGACGCCGACCAATATCCTTTTACTGGACGAACCGACGAACCACCTTGATGTTGAATCCTGCGATTCCATGATAGCGGCTCTGGATGAATTTCCCGGCGCAGTAGTGATAGTCACCCACAGCGAAATGTTCCTGCATCATCTCGCAAAAAAACTGATAGTGTTCAATGAAGATAAAGCCATGTTCTATAACGGTACTTATCAGGACTTTTTGGATAATGCCGGCTGGGAAAAAGAAGGGAAAAAACCGAAAAAGGCAAAAAAACAGGCAAAGAATGAATCGCCGCGCATTGAACATGACATAAATAATAAGCGTAAACAAATAATAGCAAAGACAAAAGAGGTTGAAAAGACAATTGATGATGAAGAGACCGCTTTGGAATCATTGAATCTGATAATAGCGCAAGCAAGCGCAAAAAATGAGTGGCAGGAGATACAGCGGTTGCAGAAACAGGCGCATGTTCATCAGGTAAAGATAGACAAAGGCTACAGCGAACTTGAAAAACTCATCGCGGAACTTGACGGCATTGGTGAAATAAAGGGGTAGGGAGATTCTTGACCTTTCATTTATCCCAGGATCTTTTTGATCAAACCGATCAACTCTTCAGGCTCAAACGGCTTTGCAAGAAAACCGCTCGCCCCGCTCTCCCCTGCTCTTTCAGAAAGAGATCTGGTGGTAGCGGAGATCAAAATTACCGGGATATGCCTTAACTCCTCATCCTTTTTCAATATTTTGGCGACCTCATCCCCGTTAATCAGGGGCAGGTACACATCAAGTATTATCAGATCGGGCGCATATTTTTTTGCAAGTTCCAGCGCCTCTTGGCCGTCGACACCGCCGCACACTTCATATCCGGTCGCCTCTAATCTTACCAATGTGACCTTGAGCAGATCAGATTCGTCGTCAATTACCAGGATTTTCTTTGCCATAACTTCTCCCGCGTTATTTTACCGGCAGGGTGAAATGAAAAGTCGCTCCTTTGCCGAATTCAGACTCGGCCCATATATTCCCCTTATGCGCGGTGATGATATCTTTTGAAATGGCCAGTCCCAGCCCGGAGCCGCCTTTTTTCCTGTCTCTTGCGCTGTCCAGCTGCTCAAACGGCTGAAAGAGCTTTTGTATGTCCTCGTTCTTGATCCCCGGGCCTGTATCCTGCACCATTACATGCACCTCGTCATGCTCCGCTTTTGTACCGATAACGATACTTCCTTTTTCGGTGAGTTTTATCGCGTTGCTCACTAAATTGGTGATCACCTGGTTGATCCTGTCTTTATCGAACTTGATCTTAGGGACATTATCATCGAAGTTTGTTGTAATGCTCAACTGTTTGATTTCCGCCATGACATTCATAGTTTTGGCGACTTCAGACGCTACTTCATTGATGTCGTTCGGCAGGAGTTTAAATTCCATTCCCTTTGCTTGTATCTTCTGGAAATCCAGGACGTTATTGATCAGGCGCGCTAATCTGTCGACATTATTTTTGACGAGGGTAAGCATGTCCTTCTGCTTATCATTGATATCCCCTATCAAGCCTTCGACTACGAGATTTACACCTTCCTTAATGGCCGCGAGCGGGCTCCTCAGTTCGTGCGAGACCATGGATGTGAACTTCGACTTTATCTCTGTGGCGATCTTTGATTCTTCCGCGGCCTTTTTCTCCTTCTCCGTTTTTTTGCGCTCTGTGACATCGCGTTCTGTAGCGGCAATACCAATTACTTTTCCCGCATCGTCCACCAGTTTCGTTACCGTCAGCCAGACGTCGAGCAGGCGCCCGTCTTTGGTCAGCCGCTGGGTATCAAACGAGTAGACCTTTTCACCCGCAAAAAGCCGGCGGTTAAAATCCTTTTGCTCTGCCGCTTTATTGGGAGGGGCGAGTTGCCAAATAGTCATCTGCAACGCCTCTTTTTCGCTATAGCCGAACATCAGCTCGGCTCCGTGGTTCCAGGCGGTGATCCGCCCATCAAAATCATGGATCGTGATCGCATCGTTCGAGTCGCGCACCACCGTCACCATGCGGCGCGCCTCTTCAGCCTCCCGTTTGCGCTCAGCGTTTGTTGTCTCAAGTTCCGCTATCCGCTTTTGCTGGAGCTTTATCTCTTCAATCAGTCTTTCTTTAGTTCTGTCTTTCTGTGTCATGGTTTTTTCCCACAAACAAACAATCAAAACCCATTTTATTAATTAGCAATTTGCTAAATTATATTACTGTGGGGGGGGCAAGTCAAATGCCATGCTCGGCGGTAAAATGATCTCTCCTTGACTCGGCTCATATCGTATAATATAATTGCTTCAAAGTTTCAGTGAAAGAGGAAGCGGATGAAAAAGATAATGATTGTTGATGATGATGAAGACCTGTTGACAATGATCGAGAGAAGGCTTACAAAAGCAAATTACGAAGTGATAAAAGTTACGAAAGGTGCTGAGGTGGTCGAAAAGGCAAAGGCACAAAGGCCTGACCTTATATTGTTGGACATAATGCTGCCGGATATGGACGGCGGAGAAGTGGAAGCTTTGCTTCAGGAAGATGATACAACAAAGAACATCCCTGTGGTCATCCTTACGGCTCTTTATACGAAGAGCGATGAGAGGACCAAAGGTAATTATTCCGGGAATAATATATTTTTGGCAAAACCCTTTGAGCCGGATAAAATGCTTAAGATAATAAATGAACTTATTGGATAATTTTTCTTCCGTTGACCTTTCCCCTTAACACCGCAAATAATCAATGGGCGTTACTGGGTTAGCTTCAACCATCCGCCGCGCGCACCGCTTTTATCGCGTCTATTGCCGAACTGGTTATGCCTCCCGCATGACCGGCCCCCTCTCCTATCGGAAACAGATTTCTCACATTTACGGACTCGCACCTGACATTCCTCGGAAAACTGACAGGACAGGTTGTCCTAGTTTCCGCTCCGAGCAATATTGCCTGGTCACTCACAAAAAGCGGATATTCTTTTTTCCAGAGGAGAAATGCTTTTTTTAGATGCTCAGCGACGAAACCGGGGAACAGATCTGACAGCTGTGTTGGTCTCACTCCCATCCTGAAAGAATTTTCCAACAGAGCTGCGGACATTTTGCCGCGCAGGAAATCTTCAAGGTTCTGCGCCGGAGCTTCCCAACAGGCCCCGCCCGCGACGAAAGCCTTTTGTTCGATCTTTTTCTGAAAATATATCCCGGCCAAAGGGTGATCAGAGCCGTAATCCGAAGTCTTACAGGTCACAACGATCGCGGAATTTGAATATTTTAAGTCCCGTTTTGAATAGCTCATCCCGTTCAACACTAAATGCCCGTTTTCGGAAGAGGCGTTCACTATCTCGCCTCCCGGGCACATGCAGAATGTATAAACGCGCCTGCCGGATTCCTTATCAGTGTATAAAAATGAATATGTTGCGGCTTTCTTGTTATTCCTGATCATATTTATAAGTTCGGCCGGATGTTCTATCCTCACGCCGACAGATATCGGCCTCTGTTCAATAAGTATATTTTGCTCATGCAGCATTTCAAATGTATCTCTGGCTGAATGGCCTATAGCAAGGAATATCTTTGAAGACAAATATTCTTTAACAGAATTAATGACGACGCCTTTTGCTCTGGCGTTACTGACAATAAGGCCTGTCATTTTCGAAGAGAAATTGATCTCTCCGCCCTTTGAGATAATATATTTCCTGATGTTTTTAACGATCTCGCACAAAACATCCGTCCCGAGATGAGGTTTGCTTTTGAAAATTATATCGTCAGGAGCGCCAAATCTGACAAAAGTTTCCAGGACTTTACTTGCGACCGGAGAATTGTTCTTCCTGGAGAACAGCTTCCCGTCCGAATAAGAACCGGCCCCGCCTTCTCCGAACTGAATATTTGATCCGGCATCAAGTTTTCTTTCCCTGAAAAATTTCTCAATGTCCGCGGAGCGCTCTTCTATGCTTTTGCCCCTCTCAAATATCAAAGGGCTATAGCCCAGTTCTATCAATTCAAGAGCGGCAAACATACCGGCAGGACCAAACCCGATGATTATCGGTCGTTCTGACATCATCACTTAAGTATATATTGGATCGGATGCGGGGTGTCAGGACCAAAAGCAATTAACTTTTAGTTTTTATCGGTACAACGCCTGCCAGCTCGCCGATCACGTTCACAAGCTCGCTGTTCATCGGCACAACGACTTTCGCGTTATTCATGAGGGATTTTTCAACCGCCTCCAGTTTTCTAAGGATCTGCGCATTGCCGATAAAATATTTATTCGCGGCTTCGTTTACAAGCGCAATAGCCTGAGCCTCTCCTTCGGCTTCAAGTATCGTGGCCTGCCTCGAACCTTCCGCTTTCTTGATCTCGGCGCGCCTTTGGCCGTCGGCCATCGTTTCTGTAGCGGTGGCAAAGTCGATCGCCGCCATCTTTTCGTTTTCGGCTTTTACGACCTTATTCATTGTCTCCTGAACATCTTTTGGCGGATCGATTTCTTTAAGCTCGGTCCTTACAATATCTATCCCCCAGCTGGCGGTCTCTTTTTTTAACGTCTTTTGGAGTTCTTCGTTTATACGCCCCCTTTCGCTGTTTGCCGCTTTTAATGATAGTGTTCCGATGATATTTCTGAGCGTCGTTCTTGCCAGATTAACTATCTGATAGCTGTAATTATTGACATTGTACTGGGAGTTCTTTACATTAGTTTCGTCTTCTCTTACTTTGAAATAAACCTGCGCGTCGACACGGGCATTCAAATTGTCGTTTGTGATTATCTCCTGCGGCTCGGCATTGATCATGACTTCAGTAATATTGATCTGGTACATCTGGTCGATCATGGGAATTATCCATTGAAATCCCGGCTGGGCAAACTTTCTGTATTTTCCCAGTCTTTCGATGAGCCCCCTGTGCGTCGGCCGTACGATCCTGACGCCTGCAAAAAAAATAAAAACCGCGACGATCAATATAACTATTAACATTGTTTTCCTCCTTCTTTCCGCCAGCCGGCGGATTATTTTATAATTATACTACTTTCCACCGGAACATAAATTATGTGAAATTTTTCAAAAACATAGCCAAAACAGTCAAGGCCATACGAGCATTAAGACGACGGAAATATATACTCATGTATCACCGGAACATGTGCAGGCAAGTGTCAATAAGTTTGTAGTGATGAATGATTTTCGTAGGGTTTCAGGCAAAGACAATAAAGCTTTAATGGAGCCGATAGTGCAGATGATGAATTAAAAGTTCTTGCTTTTTAACACGTCTGTATAGGAAGAGCCGTCCGTTTGACCTGGAGCTACACTTACCCATTTAACAAATCCAACATCTTTTGCAAGCCATTTATAAAAACCATATCCGCTTGAATGTATACTACCAGACTTTATTTTGAAGCAGTTTGTAAATGTCCCTGCGGGTACAGTTACATCCTCAATAGAAATGACGGTATCCGTATACACTGGTGAGGTAACAGAATCAACCCATGAACTTCTTATTGACAGAGGAAAGACCAATCCAGTTATTGCTTCTGTGGTGGGACTGGCGAGAGTGCCATATTGTTTCGCATTGTTATCCGTAACTACAATCAAAGCGTCCGAAGAACCAGCGCCAGAATTGGAATGAAGAACTTGCATAGTCATTCCATTGTAAGTGGTCACGCCTGTGAATGACTCTGTCCAATCACTTGTAGTGCTGCCAGATGTATTTGTATAAGTCCAGCTATATCCCTGCGTGTTCGGGTAGTATTCTCTGCCTCCTGTAGTTGAGGTTATAGATGCAACAGGGCTTTGAGCACATCCTGACAAAATAACAACCAAAGAAATAACTATTAGACAAAACAAAGAAAACCATTTATTCATAATGTAATTCCTTAAGGTAGTCTAATTATACATCGTTATATTTCATTGTAAATCCCACACATTTTTAGATGCCGGAAAAGCACATAATCGTTAATTAGTTATAGGAAAGTTATAGGAAAAACTCCATAAAACGAAAAAGAGGAAACCCCTATTCCGAATTTTCCTCTTAACTATAAGAAAAAACAACTGCGCGTTACTGGGTTCGGCCTCCGCGCCCCGTGGGCGGGGCAGCTTCGGGCCATGGCATCTTTCCTTACGCAGCCTCACCTCGCTTGAGGTTCGGGTGTCGGCTGCTCTTCCTCTCACTTGCTCGGCGGAAAGATGCCTTTCTCTCCCAGTAACCTTTTTGCTGTCGCAAAACAATCCCGCGTTCGCGGGATTGCGCATTTCACTTCGTTCAATGCGCGTTACTGGGTTCGAACCAGTGACCCCTTGCCTGTCAAGCAAGTACTCTAACCAGCTGAGCTAAACGCGCTTGCACCCAATTATAACAAAGGCGTCGGCCGGATTCGAACCGGCGTAAACGGTTTTGCAGACCGTAGCCTAACCACTCGGCCACGACGCCACAATGAGCGGGATATGGGAGTCGAACCCATTTTTTCAGCTTGGGAAGCTGATGTTGAACCGGTCAACTAATCCCGCATATATCATCTATTTTACTACAAAATCATATCTTTTGAACTGCATGAGGGGATTGCGTTCTTTTCACCGCGACGGTCAAACGGGAGCTTACGGAAATGGTTCGAAAAATAACTGAAATTCACCGTCTTTTCATACGATAAATACATGAGCCGAAAAATGACCGATCGAAAGGGGAATATAATGATACGTACAGATCTGACCGTCAGCAAGGTCCGCGCAGGGAAGCTCGCAATTGATGTCGCGGCCAAAAGGATGCCATTGCAAAGCCTCCCTCATGAAAGGTTGATCCAAGTGTTGAATCATCCTTTTCTTCCGACTGATGTTATCTCAAACGTGTTTTTGGATCCGAAAATGACCGACAGATCTAGAGCTGATATGATCGGAAATATCACTGACAATGCAAGAGCCGCCCAAGCATTATTCGCTTTTTTTGACCTTTCGGCAAAAGATTTACACAAACCTGATTTTTACTCGGAAACAACCTCGTCAATTCTCCAGATTTTGGGCCCGGCAAGGTCCGCAGAGCTGCTTAATAATCCCGAATGGAAAGACAAGGATCATATCCCGGCATTGATCCACCAGATGAATTGTAATTTTGTCGCAGAGATGGCTTCAGCCGGGCCGGACACAAAATGGGCTGTAAGACAAGCCATATCCGCCCTTATCAAAAACCCGCCCTCTTTATCAGGAAAAGGAAGCGAACCGGTCCTTATTTATTTGGCCGGCGTATTAAATTCGGACAAGATGTCAGATACAACTGGAGGGAACATATTGTTCAACGGGGTATTTGATGACAAAAGCGCGTCAATATTCAAAACTGGCCTGATCAAACCTGAAAGAGTTTCCGCCTTTGTTTTTGCAGATACACAATTTTTGAACCTGTTCTATGGCAGCCAGGAGGTTCCCGAAGCCATAAAAACAGCGGCGTTTGAAAAACTGGACCCAAGTCCTGTTGAACTATTCGCGCTGAGAGTGCAACAAATGCACCGCGCACCTCTTGCATGGCTTTTGCATACCGCAGTAAAAGATGAAAAACTCATCCGGCTGATAACCCACCGTGTTTTAAATGCACCCGCCGGATTTAGAACAAACGTTCCTTCAGCGCTTCAGTCGCTGACCTCCGAAAGTCTGGCGGGGATCATCAGCAACGCAGGTGAATCGATGCCGGATCTGGCGGCCCTGATCTCCTGTGAATCCAGAAATCTTTTGTCTGTTGTCCAGGACCGGTTCGACAACAAGACCGCTGCACTTTTTATAGCCGGCATGACCACGGCACCACGGGCTGTTTTTTTGAACGCGCTTTTAAAAGCTGATGAAAGATGCTTCACTGACATCATCGGCGAATTTCCCGATACACAGGTCGAGGTCTTTCTGAAAAGCATGGCATCAGTTAAATAATTCGCGGCGATAGCGGATATCTATTCTCTCTTCCGCCCTACTACGGCCCAGATTATTGAATACTCGATCAGCCTGTCAGGACCGATGGCCCGTCGGATGTCACCTGGCAATTCTCCCGGGATTTCAAGCTGCATGTGAAAAGGACCGTCTTCGACGCATTGAAATCTGAACAATACATCAGGATCGATCACGCTACCGCTGTGATCAACATCCACGTGATGGATCTGCCTCATGGCTACCTCAAATACTTTTTCAAACCCGGCATAAAGGATATCGAAACCGGCATATTTCATCTCATTGACCAGCCAGTGATGTAAATATTCGTAGCAGTTCTGTATCACCATTTTCCCGTTGGATACTTTCAGATATTGTTCCCATGCTGATCGATCGGCAATCTTTTTGCAGGATGCATCAAGGGCCATATTGAGCAGGAATTTTTTGCTGTCGATCTTTTTTGTACTGTAAGCGGTCCGGTTCCTGTATGGAAAAAGTCCTCTTCTGACCAGCTGTTCCGACATCTGATTGTCGTTGGGTATGATATCCTGAAATGCGAACAGCGTCCCTCCGGGCTTGAGCACCCTGTGTATCTGGGCCATCGCGTGGTCGAGATAATATAACGAGACAAAAGGCGTCAGGCCGAAGACATTCTCAAAAGCCGCGTCAGGGAACGGGATATCGTATATATTCCCCGTTTCGGCCCTCGCGCCTTCATAGTGCTTTTTTACATAAGCTGTCAGCGCTGTATTCCAGTCCATGTGGATCATCGAAGGCCAAAGCCGTTGCGGTATCATCGCCCTGAAATTGCCGAGGCCGCTGCCTACTTCAAGTTTTTCACCCGTGTCGTCCCTGACCGGGAATATCCTGAACATCTCTTCGAAATATTTCCTGTTGGCTTCCAAAATCTGTGCTCTCTGCGCCGAATAATTTTTCAGCGAGGGTTCGATCCTCTCCGGGGACCAGCAGTTGTCCGGCCTGTCGCCCGCGACCCCGTTATGTTCGGGAAGGGGCACGAGGATAGCTTCAGGATCGAATGTTTTTACGTCCGCGAACAGCCGCGGATCGTTCAGCAACGAAGCGACCTTTAGAAAATCCTGTGCGCAAAGCGTTTCCGACTCGCCGATGACCGCTTTTACCAGAGATTCGACTAGGCACCTTTTTTGTTCCACTTTTACAGGGATCTCGAGCGGCATTTCCTCGTCATCGCTTCTGCAGATGACAGGGATCGTCCCTCCCTCGTTGCTTCCCTTAAAGATGAACTTGCCGTTGCCAAGCGTCACGTTGGGATTCAGCCAGAAAGTCCTGACAAGGGCCCTGCGCATGGTTTCGTCACCGATAGGGACAGCATTGCCTGACAATTTTTTTGCCAGTCCCGATGCCATTGAATTGAATTCAAGAACTGTTCCGGCCCTCTGGACAGGCGTCCGGTAACCGTTAAAATACGGTCTTCTATAGTCCTGTATCGCGTCATCGATCCTTCCCGCGATCGCCGCGTGACGGCCGTTGCATTCCAGCGGAAATAATATCCTTTGAAAAGCGGTTTTCATATCTTTTATATATCGGATGTTTTTTTACGGAATTTCATCAAAAGATCGGTATTTGAAGTATAATATCAATATGGTGCCGAGGTATTATTTCATCGTCAATCCGCATTCCGCCGGCGGAAATACGGCAAAGATCTGGCCGCGCGTAAAGGAAGCTTTTGAGCTTAAACTCGGGAAGCTGGATTTTTCATTTACAAAGGGCAACATACACGCCACCTACATCGCGGGTAAAGCGCTCTATGACGGGTACGACGCGATCATCGCGGTGGGCGGCGACGGCACGCTGAACGAGGTCCTTAACGGCTTTTACGATTCCGACAAGAAGATAAACCATGAAGCCTGCCTGGGATATTTCCCGAGCGGCACGGGAGAGGATCTGTCCCGCACTCTCGGTATAGACGACCTGTCGGTCGAAGAACAGGTCAACAGGTTACTCAACAACGATATAAAGAAAATAGATGCTGGCATGGCGATCTTCAGAAAAAAGAACGGTTCTTTCACTTCAAGAAGGTTCATCAACGAATCAAGCATCGGCTTTTCTTCCGACGTCGCCGAAAGGGTGAACCGGTCGCCGAAGGTATTCCGGGGAAAAGCCGCTTTCATCCTCGGGATATTATCCAGCCTTATATTCCTGAAAAATCATAAGATCACCGTCAATGTCGACGGCCATGGTTTTTTTGAAGGCCCGGTGCTTGCCGGCGTGGCCGCGAACGGTAAATTCTTCGGCGGCGGCATGATGATCGCGCCTAACGCCGCCATTGACGACGGCAGTTTCGATATCGTGATAGTGGAAGGCATGAGCCGTATCGAGGTCCTGCGAAACATCGGGAGCATATACGGCGGGCATCATCTCTCAAATAAAAAGGTTATAATAAAAAGGGGCAAAGAGATCCGTATTACATCAAAAGAAGAGGTCTTTATCGAAATGGACGGCGAGCCGGTCGGCTGCCTTGACGTAATACTGCGGCTTCTTGAAAAAGTTTTGCTCATATCATTATTGATCTCCGTCAGCGGGCTTTATATCGCGGGAAGATTGATGCCTGCCCATAAATTAAAACAGCACAATGACGTGGCCGGCTATATTTTCACGACGCTGGGCGTGATCTACGCCGTCCTTCTGGCTTTTATGGTTGTGATCTCATGGCAGAGTTTTGAGACCGCGAGCACGAACGTGTCAAAAGAGGCCAACGCTATCGCCGACCTTTACCGCGACAGCGAAGGTCTCTCTCCGGATTTCAGGATAAAGATCTGTACAGCGCTGGATGATTATACAAAAGGCATTATAAACGAAGAATGGCCTCTTCTTTCAAAAGGGGAGAGAAGCCTGCATGTCCAGGAGCTTTCCACCAGAATATACAGGTTGTACGCTTCGTACCGGCCCCGCACCGAGACCGAGAAGATCTTCCTCCAGGAATCCGTGCATAAACTTAACGAGAAAGGCGAGCTGAGACGCATGCGGATCAACGAATCAAATAACGGGGTCCATCCGCTGCTCTGGTTCGTCCTGATAAGCGGCGGCCTGATAACGATCTGTTTCACCATGTTTTTCGGTACCGAGAACACGGTCCCGCAGATATTTATGACCTCGCTTCTTGCTGTCCTTATTACCCTGATATTGTTCACCATATTGGCCCTCGATTTCCCGTTCACTGGAGATGTGAGGATAACCCCCGAACCTTTCAGACAGATATTGAACTATCTGGGGCATATATAGGGCCCCGGACTCTGTTTGAACGCGCGGGCCCACTCTGCTAAAATTAAGTCAAATGCTATTTCAGGAAGACTGCAGGATACTTGAGAATATAAATACCGCCCCCGGTTATTTTAAGATCGCTCTTTCGTCCAGGAAAATAACAACTAAAGCACGCCCCGGACAGTTCGTCCAGGTAAGAGTTTTGAACTCGTCCACTCCCCTGCTCCGCAGGCCGTTCAGCTTCCATATTATCGGAAAAGACTCGTTCTCGCTTCTCTATCATGTTGTCGGAAAAGGGACGGAAATCCTGTCCAAAAGGAAAAAAGGGGAAACATTGAACGTTATCGGCCCGCTCGGCAACGGGTTCAGGATAATCAAAGGAAAGACCGCCATCCTGATAGCCGGCGGATGCGGGACCGCCCCGCTCTACGGCCTTGAAGAAGAACTGAAAAAGAAGAAGATCGGGTCGCATCTCTTCATGGGGGCGACGACCGAAGAACTTCTTGTCTGCAGGAACGACTTTGCAAAAAAAGGCACAAAACTCTATATTTCGACCGATGACGGCTCGTGCGGCGCAAAATGCGACGTCGCGGCGCTGTATTCTTCATATCTTTCATCCCTTGACCCAAAAAAGTCCGCGATATATGCCTGCGGCCCGAAAGCGATGCTAAAAGCCGTGAGCGATCTTGCCGCAAAGCACGGCATCTCCTGCCAGGTATCGATGGAAGAGCGGATGGCGTGCGGCATCGGCGCGTGCCTCGGCTGTGTGATCAGCACAAAAGACGGCAGTAAAAGGGTCTGTAAGGACGGCCCGGTGTTCGATCCAAAGGAAATAATATGGCAGTAGTCCTTGGCGGTTTAAAATTAAAGAATCCGGTCATGGTCGCGTCCGGTACTTTCGGATTTGGTCTCGAGTTTGCGGACCTCGTCGATATCGAAAAGCTCGGAGCTATCGTCACGAAGACCGTAACTTTAAAGGCGAGGAGCGGTAATCCCCAGCCGCGTCTTGTGGAAGTCGATAACGGCCTCGTTAATTCGATAGGGCTTCAAAATGACGGGGTCAAATATTTCATAAAGAACTGCCTTCCTAAACTAAGGAAGATCAAGACCGCGGTTATCGTCAATATCGCGGGGGAGACCGTGGAAGAATATGCCGATATCGCGAAGGTCCTGGACAAGGAAAAAGGGATCGATGCGATAGAGATAAACATCTCCTGCCCGAACGTCGATAAAGGATGCATGGTATTCGGACAGGACCCGGTTCTCACAAGAGAAGTGGTCTCAAGCGTCAGAAGGGCGACCGGCCTTCCTTTGATAGCAAAACTGACGCCTAATGTAAAAGATATTACCGTGATCGCGAAAGCCGCGGCCGGAGCGGGAGCCGATATTATCTCGATGATAAATACCGTTCAAACCACCGTCGATGTCCTTAATTCTAAGAAAAAACTCACTGCGGGCCTTTCCGGACCTGCCATAAAACAGACCGCGCTGTCACTCATCAGGCAGGTAAGAAAGGCGGTTAAAGTCCCGATCATTGGAATGGGCGGGATAATGAACGCGTCCGATGCGAGAGAGTTTTTTGCCGCGGGAGCAGACGCGATCGCCGTAGGCACCGCGAATTTTGTTGACCCGAACATCGTAATAAGGATAATCGAGGAGATCTGAAGATGAAATATGTTAAGATAGAAAATAATCATGCTCTTTAATCCTTTCAGGAAGAAAAAAGTAGGCCTTGCGCTTTCCGGCGGAGGTGCAAGAGGCCTCGCCCACATCGGCGTATTAAAGGTCTTCCACGATCACAGGATCCCTGTTGACATGATCGCGGGGACCAGCGCGGGAGCGCTTATCGGATCGTTGTTTGCCGGCGGCGTGAACATTACCACGATGATGGAGATCGCGACGAAGGTCAAATGGAAGAACTTCTTCAGGATCGTCCTTTCAAAATCGGGACTGGTCTCAAGCGAGGAGATCGAGAACTTTGTGATCAGCCAGATAGGCAAAAAAACCTTTGCTGACATGGAAAAGCCTTTTTCGGCCGTTACCATCGACATAAAGACCGGTGAAGAGGTCGTTCTTGATAAAGGCGAAGTATGCAAAGCGGTACGCGCGTCCTGCTCTTTTCCGTGGATGTACATTCCTTTTAAGTATGAAAAACATCTTCTTGTCGACGGGGTCTTAAAAAACAACCTTCCGTCAGACATCGTCAGAAAGATGGGAGCCGACATAGTCATCGGCGTCGATGTCATCCCCAGGCTCGAAGAAGCGGATGATTTCAAGAACATCCTTGAGATATTTGACAGGGCCCTTGACCTTTTTATACTCAACCAGGACCGGGACAAAAAGAAAGGCTGCGATGTGCTTATCACGCCGGTACATGAGAGGATATCCTCGCTTGAACTGGACAAAGCCGAGCGTCTCGTGCAATTAGGGGAAGAAGCCGCAAAAAAAGCGCTTCCCGAAATAAAGAAAGCGCTTTCATTTTTTTAAGGGGCCGACCTGATCAGTTCGCTTTATTCCTGAACCTTTCCTTGACCAATTTAGCTTTCTCTATAAGGTATGGATCGATGTCTTCCTGGTGGAGCACTTCCTCGAACAGCTGTTTTGCTTTTTCTTTCTTGGAGATCTCAGCCAGGACAAGTTTTGCCCTTGACTGAAGGTCTTTGTGGGCCGATGAGCTGGTGATCACTTTTTCGCAGACATTCTCTGCTTTCTGCAGGTCTGACGGGCCGCCTCTTCTTGCCAGCATTTCCGCTTCGATGAGCTTTCCCTTTATCGCGAAATAGTCGAGAGGCCTGTCAATGAATATCCTGAGGGCTTCCTCGCAAAGCGACACTCCCTTTGAAAGCGTGTCCAGCCCGAAGTAAAGTATCAGCTCGGCTTTGCCGACAAGCGCCCTGCCGCGGAAATAAGGGTTGGCGTTCTTCCTGCCTATCAGCCGGTCAAAAAGCTTTGCCGCAGTCTTTATGTTCTTCTGGCCAGATTTTTTTACGAGCAGTTCGGCTTCGACGGCCGTGCCTTTCGCGACAAAAAAGTCCCTTAGGTCGCCTTTCAGAAGTTTGCACCCTTCTTTGCAGAGCTTTATGGCCTCATCGGCGCTCATATTGGCGATCCCCATGATGGCAAGCTCCGCTTTCCCGATCAGCGACCTGCCTTTGAGGGCGGCGCTGCGGGTCTTTGCGATTATCAGGTTATAACTTTCGAGGGCTTCTTTATAGTCCTTTTCCTCGCCCCTTGCCAGCAGGAGGTCGGCCAGCGCGAACTTTATGTCCTCCATGTGCTCTTTCCATTTCTGGCCTATTGAAAGAAGCTTGTACCTTCCTATCGCTTTGTTGATCTTTGTTTTTGCCGACGGCGACGGGAACGAAGCTTCTTCATCCACTATCTTCTTCATAAAAGGTGACAATATTCCAAGTAGCATTTATTACTCCATTCCCGCCCGGATTATGCTGCCTATCGTGTCTATCTGAGGCAGTCTCGAGATCGTCTCTGCCGCTTCACGGAAATTTCTTTCCTTGACCTTATGAGTAATTATAACAATTGTGGCGATATTATCAATAGTGCCCTTCTGGAGCGCGCTCTGAATGCTTACCTTTTTGTCCCCGAAAGCGCCCGCTATTGCCGCGAGAACTCCCGGAGCGTCTTTGGCCCTCAGCCTTACATAGAACCTGCTTTCGCAGTCATCTATGTTCGCGATCTTTGCCTCGCCTTCAAGCTTTATATTCCCCTTATCCGGATTTAAGGCTATCTCTATCACGTCCGAAACGACAGCGGAAGCCGTGGGCCCGCCGCCCGCGCCCTCGCCGTAGAACATCTGCTCGCCGACACTGTCGCCTTTTACGTATATCGCGTTGTAAGCCCCTGAGACCCCGGCAAGGGGATGGTCTTTATCGATGAGGACCGGATTCACGCGGATCTCGCATCCGCCGTTCTTTCTTTTTGCTACTGCAAGAAGTTTGATGCTGTATCCCATTTCCTCCGCATACTGGACATCTTCCACGGTAACGCCGTCTATTCCTTCAAAATATATTTTTTCCCAATTGACCTTTTGCCCGAAAGCGACAGAAGCAAGGATGGCGGCCTTGAAAGACGCGTCAAATCCCTCTATATCGTTCTTGGGGTCCGATTCCGCGTATCCCAGTCTTTTTGCCGCTTCAAGAGAGGCCGAAAAGTCCCTGCCTGACGCGGCCATGTCCGAAAGAATATAATTTGTAGTGCCGTTCACTATCCCGTACACTTCCTCTATCCTGTTGGCCGACAAAAGCCGCCTGAGGCCTGCTATTATCGGTATCCCGCCTCCCACGGAACCTTCGAAAAGTACGCGGACCCCTTTATTATCGGCAGCTTCAAGTATTGCGGGGCCGTGTTTCGCCATCAGTTCTTTATTTGAAGTGACTATATGTTTTCCTTCGTTTATCGCGTCGATGACAAATCTCAGCGCGGGGTCAGTGCCGCCTACCGCTTCCACTGCAATGTCTATCTTTTTATCTTTTATGATATCGTAAGCGTCCTGCGTCATAATACGCATATCGATGTCTACAGGTCTTTTCCTTAAAATATCTGTGTCCGCTATCCGATCGATCCTTATGCTCACGCCCGTCATTTTTTCGATGTAGAGCGCGTTCTTTTGTAAAAGCGCGGCCACACCGCTCCCGACGGTACCGAACCCGATCAATCCTATTTTAATTTCTTTTTGCATTTCCTCTTTTCCTAAATTCCTTCCCCTCTCCCCCTGAAAAGGGGGAGATACAGAGGGGGTTAATCAAATAACGAACTTATCGACAAATTCTCATGCGCTCTCATTATCGCCTCGCCGAACAGCGGGGCTACCGATATTATTTTTAACGAAGGGAACTGTCTTTCCTTAGGTACGGGAACGGAATCGGTGACGATGCATTCCTTTATCCCCGCCTTTGTTATCCGCTCCACTGCCGGGCCTGACAGGATCGCATGCGTCGCCATCAGATACACATCCTTTTCAGCTCCCATATCGATAAGCGCTTTTACGCCGTTCGTGGCGGTGCCCGCGGTATCTATCATGTCGTCCACTATGATAGCTGTCTTGCCTTTCACATCGCCGACCACATGGGTCACCTCTGACGTGCTGTGCTCCGGCCGCTGTTTGTGAATTATCGCAAGCGGGCAACCCAGCCTGTCAGCCAGTTTTTTCGAGGTCTTAGCCCTGCCGGTATCAGGGGCCACTATGACGGGATCCTTGATGTTCTTGCCCTTTATATAGGCCGCGAACAGAGGCAGGGCCGTAAGTGTGTCCACCGGGCAGTTAAAGAACCCCTGTATCTGGTCTGAATGCATATCGATCGTTATAACCCTGTGCACTCCGACTGCTGTTAAAAGGTCTGCGATCAGCTTTGCGGAGATCGGCTCGCGGGACGCCGCCTTTCTGTCCTGTCTTGCGTACGGAAGGTGCGGGATGACAGTTGTTATGCTCCTGCAGGAAGCTCTTTTCATAGCATCTATTATTATCAGAAGCTCCATGATATCTTCGTTCACGTTCTGCGTCCCCGTCTGCACCACGAAAACGGATTTCCCCCTCACATTATCTTTGATGCGCGCGTATATTTCGCCCGACGGGAACTTTGATATTTGTATCCCTCCGAGCTTAAGCCCGATATAATTTGCCACATCCGACGCGAATACCGGCGCCGTCGTGCCCGAAAATATCATCAGGGAATCGTTTTTTTCGCTTGTCATTATTTTCTCCTTGCTTGTTTCATTATATCAACTTACAACCTCTCCTAGCAACACCCACGACTTTGCCGATTTTATTCTGACTTTTATGAGTTTTCCGGTCTCATCCGCTTCACTTGGATATTTTACCATTTTGTGGCTCCTGGTCCTGCCTTTGCCTTTTTTTTCTACGAGGATCTCCTGTACTGACCCGGCAAGAGACTGGTTCTTTTTGAATGAAGTCTCTTCCACAACTTTTATAAGCTGCTGAAGCCTTTCATCGACGATCTTCTGAGGCACTCTTCCTTCCATCTTTTCCGCGGCTGTGCCGGGCCTTACATCATAAGCAAGCGTGTTGACCGCGTCCAGTTCCAGCTCCGATATCAAGTGCAGTGTGTTTTCGAACTGTTCATCCGTCTCACCCGGAAAACCGGCTATCGCATCAGAAGTAATTGCTGATGCCGTGATCTTTTTTCTTATTTTTTCGACAAGCCTCCTGAAATAATCGCTGTCATATCCCCTGTTCATCCTTTTTAATATTTCATCGTCCCCGCTCTGGAGCGGGAGATGGAAGTTCTCGCAGACTTTGGGGGTATTTTTTACCGCTTCGATTATCTCATCCGACATATTCTTTGGATGGGAGGTCATGAACCTTATCCTTTTGATGCCATTGATCTTCGAGACCGCGTCCAGAAGATGCGGAAAACCGTAAGAGTATGAGTTCACGTTCTGGCCTAGAAGTGTTATTTCTTTAAAAACATTTTTATCGAGTTCATCGATCTCTTTCAATATATCCGCAACGGGTTTGCTCTTTTCCCTGCCTCTCACGTAAGGAACGATACAGAACGAGCAGAAATTATCGCAGCCTTCCATTATCGTGATCCAGGCATTTACGGATGGCTCGCGTTTGATTATGGAAGTGTCTTTGAAGTTGCGGAAGTCGCTTGTCCCCATAACAAAATCAACGAATTTGAACTTTTTGACCAGCTCCTCCCCCAGCCTCTCTGCCATGCAGCCCACGACCCCGACAAGCAGGCCGGGTTTTTCTTTTTTGAGCTTGATAAGTGTATTTATGAATCCGGCTGCTTTTCTCTCTGCCGCGTCGCGGACCGAGCACGTGTTGGCGATCACGATGTCAGCCTCTTTAATATCTGAAGCCTTAACAAGACCGTTCTTTTCGAGGATGCCCGCAATGATCTCGGAATCATTTTCATTCATCTGGCAACCGTAGGTTTTTATGAGATATTTTCTCACATGCATGCTTTCCGGATATGAATCCCGTTACGCCAAACATGATCTTCCGTAATCATAACAAATTATAACAGAACGGCGTTTGACCGAGGTAAAATGCGCTTTTTGTTTTTCTAGATCTCAGTCACATAATAATCCTGTTGCTATTAAACTGATCCGGGCCTGAAATGAAAATTGCGTGAAATTTCCGAGAAATGCGTCCGATATGCTGTTGTATGAGGAATACGGAATGTTGCATAGTGATGATAGTTGAAATGGCAAACGGCCTTTATTTGCAAGAGCGAAAGGCATGTTATAATATATGAACATCCGGCACCCCGAAAAACAATCTAAGGAGGAAGAAAAATTATGTTGAACTCTAATCTGTTGTCTAAGCTTGTACCCTTGTTCATCTTGGTAGCGGTTTTATTTGTCCCGGTCTCGGTCATCACATCAGTAGCTTCAGCAAGTATCCCGACAAGGATAAGCTACGAAGGCAGGCTTGTCGATACTGCGGGAAACCCCGTTACCACAACAAAGGCAGTAACCTTTAAGATCTACGACGGCCTGACAGGCGGAACGGCACTGTGGACCTCCTCTACATATAATATAGTGCCGGAGAGCCACGGCACCTTTTCGGCACTCCTGGGCAGCAACAGCGATCCCATCAACGCTTTGGTATTCAACGGGAGCGATGCGTACCTTGAGCTCACGATAGCGGGAGAGACCCTGGCTCCCCGCATGCAGCTGGTAACGGCCCCCTATGCTTTCAAATCATCCGATTCCGATAACCTTGCGGGAGTCGCGGCTTCAAATTATCTGCTGAAATCAGGCGGCACCCTTACCGGAGGAATAACTGTCACAGGCATTGTCACTGCTGATGCTTTCTCGGGTGACGGATCAAAGTTGACGGGGATAGCCGCGGCTTCTATTGCAGACGGATCTGTTACAACATCAAAAATTGCTGATGCGTCGGTAACAGATGCAAAGATAGTCAGCATTTCCGGAAGCAAAGTCGTTGGGACTACTCTTCCCGGCGCGCACGCTTCTTCACACCAGACAGGCGGAACAGATGTCGTTACAGTAGATTCTACGATGGCGAATTTTAACTATGCCGGATCATCGAGCAAGGGAGGCGCGGCTACTTCTGCCACGACCGCGATAACGGCAAATCTTCTGGCCACTTCTGATGCAGCAGGTCAAAGTGCAATAGCAGCGATCAATTCAGCGACTGCGGGAAATGTTTCGGATTCCAGACTCTCCACAAACGTCACAACACAGGGGAACTCTTTTAACGCTCCCGGCAAACTCATCCAATTAGACGGAACAGCAAAACTACCAGCTGTTGATGGTTCCAATCTGACAGGGATCACGGTAACGAACGGCGTCCTCACAACCGAGTCCTATGCTGATCCGGCCTGGATAACATTGCTTGCAGGTTCAAAGATCTCAGGAAATATTTCCGGGAACGCCGCGACAGCGACCTCGGCAACTTCCGCAAACAACGCGACAACTGTCACCAACGGTGTCTATTCTAATGGCTCGTATGCTGATCCGGCTTGGATAACATCTCTTGCGGGCTCTAAGATCTCAGGTGTTGTCACCGCGGAATCAGCTAATACCTTTAAGAATAAAACTATCTCCGATACTAACAATAGTATTTCCCTGTCAGCCGGCACAATTCCAAATCTTGATGCATCAAAAATTACAACAGGAACATTGGCATCAGGGATACTAACGGGGTCGTATAGTATAGATATTTCCGGGAACGCCGCGACAGCGACCTCGGCAACTTCCGCAAACAACGCGACAACTGTCACCAACGGTGTCTATTCTAATGGCTCGTATGCTGATCCGGCTTGGATAACATCTCTTGCGGGCTCTAAAATTTCAGGTGTTGTCACCGCGGAGTCAGTTAATACCTTTAAAAATAAAACCATATCTGATACTAACAATAGTATTTCCCTGTCAGCCGGCACAATTCCAAATCTTGATGCATCAAAAATTACAACCGGGACATTGCCTGATGCCATATTAACAACAAATGTGGTAACGCTTGATGCTGTGCAGACATTGACCAACAAGACAATTTCCGCCACTAGCAACACTTTAACAAATCTTGGTGTTCTTTCGAGGATTACATTACCAAGCTTGAGTCCGTATACTGTACCAGCAGATGTAACGGTTATTGAAGTTGAATTGATTGGTGGGGGTGGCGGCGGCGCAGGAGGAACTGCTATAACAACTAACACTAAGGCTGCTGCCGGAGGCGGAGGGGGTGGCGGTGCCTACACATCAAAGCGGATCGCAACAAGCGGTGGATCTACATTTACTTTCGTAGTAGGCACGGGAGGTGCTGGAGGAAGTCCTGGGTCTGGTTCAGTTGGAGGCCAAACTCAATTTGATGGAACATCAATTACCGCAAATGGAGGTGGTGGAGGGACGACTATGGCCAGTGGATCTACGATTTTAACTGCTTCTGGTGGGGCCGGAGGTGCAGCGGGCACTACGGGTGATGTCAATATTGATGGCAGTACAGGCGGATCCGGATATCGCATGTCAGGAACGCTTGGTATCTCTGGTGCAGGAGGCGCTTCTTTGTATGGTTCCCAGAGCATTTGTGTTTATGTCCCTACTACTGCAATTGCTGTTACAGGAACCGCAGGAGCATTATATGGAAGCGGAGGTGCAGGAGGAGCATGCTTCAGAATTAGTGGTACCGATACGACTGCAACGGGTGGTGTAGGCGCTAATGGAGTTATAATTATTCACGAGTATAAATAAATACGCCAAATGACGGTAGATATTATTTTATGGTAAATATGAAAAAAGGTTAATCGGAACGGCTTTGGCAGGTATTTTGATCGTTGTTGCGGCAGGGCAAATTTGGGCCGCTACTTCTGCCAGCTATAGCGTGACGACACAAACAGTTAGCAGCGGAAGCAGCATGACAGCTTCTTCCTCTTCTTACGGGCTGACGCAAAGCTCCTCTTACAAGCAGGCGGTCGGGATGTCCAGCGGCAGTTATTCATCTTCAAGCGGGTTTATCGGCTCTATAATAGGTGCGGCTTTTTCTCCGATCATCACCGGTATAATCCCTGCTGAAGGAAAGAACATAGCCCCGGTCTCCGTTACAATAACGGGAGCCAATTTTGCAACCGGCCTTACCGTGAAGCTTACATCGACGACAGAGGCCGACATAAGCGGTATTGACATTGCGGCAGCCGCCGGAAGCATCACCTGCAAGTTTAACCTGTCAGGCGCAAATGAGGGACTGCGGAATGTAGTGATCGTCAATCCTGACGGCACTCAAACGCAGCTTGCTTCGGCGTTTAAGGTCACAAGCTACGGCCTGCCGATGGGCCTGGCGGTCAACTCTCCAAACCCTTTCAATCCTATGACCGTCAACCTTTATATATTTAATACATCGGCTGATTTGATCTATAAAATGAACTTCCTCTCCGGACAGAACGGCGGAAAGAAAGGGGACAATTCTGTCACCTGGAACGGGACTAACGGCTTTGGCGAGGTATCGGGCACCGGCCTGTATCTGCTGCATCTTATCGACAAGAACACCGGCAAGATAAAGGCCAGAGGAAAGATAGCAGTGTACGTAAAATGAATACATTAAATAGATGTATTATTTTTACCTTGATCGTTTGCACAATGTTGATATCGCAAATAAGACCTTTACTTGCCCTGACGGTGGTAGGTATCCAGGAAGATCCTATGAAGATAGGTGTCGGCGCAAGACCGATGGGCATGGGAAAAGCATTCGTAGCTTCGGCAGATGACGCCAGCTCCATCTTCATGAATCCTGCCGGGCTGGCATCGATAAAATCGTGGACGATGCTCTCGATGTATTCCAACGTGCTTAATGATATCCCTTATGCGACACTCGCGGTCGCGACACCGTTCAATCTTGGCGGGATAGAGGGCGCCCTGGGCATCGGAGCCGTTGGGTCCCAGGTTACTAATATCCCCTCGCCTTCTCAGACAGGATTTAGCTATTTTGATTATCATAACAATTTGTATGTCGTTACTGCTGCCGCTAAACTTAACGAAGCTCTCAGTGTCGGCGCCAGCGCAAAAGTCTTTGATGAAGGATTTACCGGTTCGTTTGCCGCATCCGGGCTCGGGAAGGACCTTGATGTAGGCGCTAAATTCACGCCTTTTAACTGGCTAAGCCTTGGGGCCGTGGCGCAAAACGTACTGCCTGTCGAAAGCGGCGGCAGGATGAACTGGTATAACGGGGTATACGAAAGCATTCCCTGTGTTGTGAAAGCCGGCGCAGCTGTCAATCTGCTTGATAATAAATTAAAAGTAGAAGTCGACAGGGACACCTATGTATCCAGAAATGTGCCTTCGTTGATGCATGCCGGTGTGGAATGGATGATACATCCTATCTTGATTTTGAGGGGAGGGATCGATCAGTCGCTCAGCGCAGCCTCAGATACAAAAGTTTCTTCAGATCCGACGTTCGGTGTCGGACTGCGGCTGGGGTTTATTCAAGTAGATTATGCATATCATCCGTATCACGAAGGCTCTGAAAATATAACACATTATGTCTCAGTAACCCTTCTCCCGCCTTCCTTCGGGGAAAGCCTCAAGACAAAGACCGCAAGCCTATCCGCACCTAAGGGACCGGCCTTGGCAGCCGTGCCTGAAACCGTTCCCGGAGAAATTGTCAAACCGGCAGCAATAGCCGCAAAGACGATCTTAAAAACACCGGCGATCACCGCTTCACGTCCGTTGGAGACCGCTGCTGCTGCCGCGCCGGTACCATCTGTTCGTGCCGCAAGCAAAGCGGGTGGCGCTAAAGGATTTGATCTTCTGGCTTATTTATCCGATCCGCTTAATTTCGCGGGAACGGCATTGTCCTTTTTCGGACTTGTCAGCCTTGGCGGGCTTTTGAGGTACAGAAGAGTAATGACCGCGCTTAGAAAAAAGGACAAAACACCGGAAGGCGTTTGATTTAGTTTCTCACATTCACTTTCACCAGCAGATCGCCCTTTTTAGCGCAGGCTTTTTACCTCAGTTTATAATACGTCGCTTTGCCTTTGCCCAATTTTTTTATAAGGCCCATGTCAATAAGCCTGTTAAAATCTTTGTTCCGCGTCGCCTTGGCTCTCTTTGTAAGGCCGGAATACTCCTTGTCGGTGATGTATCCATGTTTTTTAATGTGATCGATCACCTGTTTGTCGCAGGTTCTTAGCGCGGTTTTGGGAGAAAGCGCTGACGCCTCCAGTTCCTTGCTCACGCGCAGCAGCTCATCGATTATACCGTCCGTAAAATATTCGAGCCACCCGGTAAAATCAACGCTTTCTTTGATGTTATAATAGTTGTTCCTGACCCCGACCTTTTCAAAATATTTGCCCACATTCTTGTTGTAATAATTCTCAAAGCTGAACAGGTTAAATGTATCAAGTCCCATCGAAGCCAGCAAAACTTTTGTCGCGAGTCTTGATGTCCTTCCGTTGCCGTCCATAAAGGGATGGATTATCACGAATTGCTTGTGAAAAATGCCGGCCAGAATAAGAGGGTCTGTCCTCACTTTGTTCTTCCCGGTATATTCGAGCAATTCATCAAGCAATTTCTTGACGTCCTTCTGATCGGGCGGCCAATAGATCGTTTTCCCCGTTCTTGGATCGTTCACGAACACCGGTTCATCGCGCAGTCTGCCGCAGCGATGCTTCTCTATCAGTCCTTTTGTGATGGATCTCTGGATATCAAGGACCAATTTACTGCTGAGCAGCGGAGGCCCCTTGCGCAATAACTTATTAAGGTCTTCCAGCGCACGGTTATAATTTATGACCTCGCGCTCCGTATCCCTCAGGTTCCCGGGCCTTGTTTTGAGGATCCTTTTCACTTCGGTCAGAGGCAGGGGATTGCCTTCTATGCTCGTTGAAGTATGTGAAGACAGCTCCCTGGCTTCTTTTTCCATCGCCATCAGTACCACCCTGGGAAACCTCTTGCTGTTCAGCTGTGTGACCAGCTCTGTTATTCTTTTGATGTTCTCAAGCAGTTTATTGGTTATGGAATATCTTGGTTTAAACATTGCCAACCCCCCTTAAATGGTATAGACGAATAGTAGACGAATAATGGACGAATGTCAAATCTATTGGCGCCTAACCTTTGATCCTTATCTTCACAAGAAGATCGCCTTTTTTAGCGCAGCAGGGGCACGGGTTCCCGAGACCTGCAAGCCGGAGCTTTGTTCCGTCAGTGACGCCTTTTGGGATCGTCACGGTGATATTTTTTCTTCCCTGAATAGAAAGTTCTACTTTCCCTCCGTTATCAGCGATCCTTTTCGGTATTTCTATCTGGGCATTTATGTCCGTGCTGACATTCTCCGTCTGAGGCGATGAACTATACACGTTCGTAAAACCCCTTCTCTCCCCCGGTGAAAAAGTGTCTCCGAATGCATCGTCAAAAACGTCAAAGTCCATCTGTGCCGAGCGGGCACTCCGGGTTGAAGCACTTCTTTTGCCGCTGCTCCGTGTCGCAAAACCGAGGTGGGAAAGAAGGTCGTCGATGTCGAACCCCTGGGTATTCGCGTACGACTGGCCGGGCCTTCCAGTATAGGCATATCCCCCCTTGCGCATCATGTCGTATTCCTGTTTTCTTTTTTCGTCGCCGAGCACATAATAGGCTTCGGAGATTTCTTTGAATTTTATCTCCGCGCCCTTGCGGTCGTTAGGGTTCATGTCGGGATGGTACTTTTTGGCAAGCTGCCTATAAGCGCGTTTTACTTCGTCAACGTTTACTTTTTCGCTGACCCCGAGTATTTTGTAATAGTCTTTGTAATCCAATTGTTTTAGTT